>NZ_JAGQFP010000002.1:310289-620578 GCF_019090095.1 Stutzerimonas stutzeri
GATGCCGCAGCGACCGGCAATCGCGGACAGGTGCACGATGGCATTGGTCGAACCGCCGATGGCCAGCAACACCATCAGCGCGTTCTCGAAGGCCTGCTCGGTGAGAATCCGGTCCGGCGTCATGCGCGACTGAATCATCGCCACGGCCTGGGTGCCGGTGCGCTCGGCAATGCGGATGCGATCGGCCGTCACCGCCGGTGGCGTGGCGCCGCCAGGCAGCATCATGCCCAAGGCCTCGGTGACGCAGGCCATGGTGCTGGCGGTGCCCATCACCGAGCAGGTGCCGACGCTGGCCACCAGCTGGTCGTTGACCTCGGTGATCTCCTGCTGGTCGATCTCATCGCCGCGGTACATGCCCCAGAAGCGCCGGCAATCGGTACAGGCGCCGACCCGCACGCCGCGGTGCGAACCGGTCAGCATCGAGCCGCTGACCAGTTGAATGGCCGGCACGCCGGCGCTGGCGGCACCCATCAGCTGCGCCGGGACGGTCTTGTCGCAACCGCCGATCAGCACCACCGCGTCGATCGGCAGGGCGCGGATCATTTCCTCGGTATCCATCGACATGAGGTTGCGCAGGAACATGCTATTGGGGTGGGCGAAGCTCTCGTGGATGGAGATGGTGGGGAAGTCCACCGGCAGCCCGCCGGCCAGCATGACGCCACGCTTGACCGCCTCGATCAGCTGGGGCGCGTTGCCATGGCAAGGGTTGAAGCCGCTGCCGGTGTTGGTGATACCGACGATCGGCCGCGACAGGGCATCGTCCGAATAGCCGGCGCCCTTGATGAAGGCCTTGCGCAGGAACAGCGAGAATTCCGCATCGCCATAGTTCGTCAGGCCTTTGCGCATGCCTTGCGCTGCGCCTTCGATGGAGTTGCCGTTGTTCTTGTTCATGGGCGTTTCCTCTCGGTGGTTGGATCGACGCCGCAGCGATCGGCTCCAGGGTAAGGGGGCTGGGCTCAGCGGCCTCCGGCCGGTGCCGGCCCGGAGCTGCCGCGCACCACCAGTTCGGTGGCGGTCTCGATCAGGCCGGCCGGCTGCTTGCCGGACAGGGCCTCGAGCAGATAGGTGCCGGCGTTGTGACCGATCTGGGTCAGGTCCACGCGAATCGTCGTCAGCGGCGGGGACATGTATTTGGCGTAATCGAAGTCGTTGAAGCCGACGACCGAGATCTCCTCGGGCACCCGTACGCCCAGGTTCTTCGCCGCCAGCAGGGCGCCGAACGCCAACAGGTCGTTGGCGCAGATCACCGCGGTGGGCCTGGCCGGCCCGCGCAGCAGACGCTGCATGGCGACGATGGCGCCTTCCAGGGTCAGGTCGGTTTCCATGTGCCATTGTTCGGGAATGGCCAGACCGTCCTCGGCGAGGCGCGCGCGGGTCCCTGCGATCCGGTCGCCGACCCGGTCGTTGAACCCCGGTTCGCCGACGATCATTGCGAATTCGCGATGCCCGAGTGACAACAGGTGCTCGACCATCTGCCGCGCGACGGCGATGTTGTCGAAGCCTACGCTGGGGCGGTTGGGGTCCTGCGCCCAGGCCTGCACGCAGGGGATACGCTTGCGCTCGATCAGCTCCCACATCTTCGGATCGTGGGTACGACCGACCACCATCAAGGCGTCCACACCATGCTCAAGCATGGTCTGGACTTCCTTTAGCTCGACTTGCGAATCGAAGCCGAAACTGGCGACCAGCAGGGTGTAGCCAGCCTCGTGCACGCGCTGCTGAAAACCGGCAAGGGTGCGGGAAAAGGTCTCGGTCGCCAGCGTCGGCACCACCGCGCCGATGGTCATGCTGCGGCGCGAAGCCAGGGTTCGCGCGGCGGCGTTGAGGACGTAGCCGAGCTCATCGCAGGCGCGCTGCACGGCCTGGCGCTTGTCATCGCTGACGGTGGCGCTGCCGTTGATCACCCGGGAAACCGTGGCCGTCGACACGTTTGCCAGACGGGCGACGTCCTGCAGGCTGGCGCGGGTCAGCAACGGGGGGAAAGGAGGGGCCGAGTCAGCCATTTCAGAGTCCTTGTGCATACGTTGAACAAATTGGTGTTTGACATTAGGAAAAACCGAAACTAGGTTTTTGTAAACGCTTACATCGCATTTTTATTCAAATGTAAGCGATTACACAGTGGCTTTCTTTCTCAAAAACACCCACCTGAACAGCTTGTAGTGGTGGCTTAAGAGCTGAAATGAAAGCGCTTACATTTCAACGCAGCGAGAGATTCGGGACGAAAAACAATGGCAAAAATCAGCTCCATCTCCGTTTGTGCGGCTCGCGTGCCGCTGGATAAGGTCACCTCATTCTCCAACCGCACGGTGCACGCTCGCGACTACGGCCTGGTCAAGGTGACTGGCGCCAACGGCGTGACCGGCATTGGTTTCTGTTACGTCGGCAGTGCCGGTGGTGAGCTGCTGCCGATCGCGGTGGAAAAGTTGCTGGCGCCGGTGCTGCTGGGCCGCGACTCGCTGGACGTCGAGGCGCTGTGGCGGGAGATGTATCAGGAAGCGCTGCTGCAGGGCCGCGCCGGTGTGGTCATGCGTGCCCTCAGCATTCTCGACACCGCGCTCTGGGACCTCAATGCACGCAGCGCCGGCTTGCCGCTGCACCGTTATCTCGGTGCGGCCAGTGCCGATCGGGTGCCGGCCTACGCCAGCGGTGGCTACTACCTCGACGGCAAGACCCCCACGCTGCTCGGCGAGGAGATGGCGCACTACGTGTCGCTCGGCTTCAAGGCGGTGAAGATGAAGACCGGCCGCCTCTCGCCCAAGGAAGAAGAGGCGCGGGTGGCGGCCGCCCGTGAAGCCATCGGCCCGGACGTCGAACTGATGCTCGACGTCAACAACGGCTGGAGCGATGTCACCCAGGCGCTGCAGTACGTACGCCGCTTCGAGCGTTACGCGCCGAGCTTCGTCGAGGAGCCCTTCCTGGTCGACGACATCGACAGCCATGCGCGGCTGGCGCGGGCCACACCGATTCCGATCGCCACCGGCGAGGTAGAGGTTGGACGCTGGCGCCACAAGGAGCTGCTCGACAAGGGCGCCGCCGCCATCCTGCAGACCGATGCGGTGGTCTGCGGCGGCATCACCGAATGGCGCCGTATCGCCGCGATGGCCGCCGGGTACGGCGTGCCGATGTACCCGCACTGGTTCCACGACGTGCATGCACCGCTGGTGGCCGCCACGCCGAATGCACGTTACGTGGAGTTCTTCTGGGATGACCAGGTCCTCAACTTCCGCCGGCTGATCGACCGCCAGCTCGAGCAGGAAGACGGCTACATCAAGCTGCACCAGACCCCGGGGCTCGGCTTCGACTTCGACGAGCAGGCCGTTGCGCGCTACGCGATCGCGGCCGGCGGCCAACCCTGGATGACCCTCGAAAACAACCGATGAGAGTTGCATGACCCGCTGTAGGGGCGGCGGCGCGCGGTTGCCGCCCCTGACCACGTCTGGGCTTGCCTGGCCAGACACGATAAATCCAACAAGAAACGTGGAGTGAGCGAAATGAAGATCAACAAGCAACTGTTCGCAGCCGTTTTGACCGCCGTCACGGCGTTTTCCGTTCCTTTTGCGGCCCAGGCGGACTACGTCGCCGGCGACGAGGTCACCGTCCTGCAAGGGTTCAAGCCGGGTGGCGGCAGTGACGTGCTGGCGCAGCTGGTACAGCCCTACCTGACCAAAAAACTCGGCGCCAATTTCGTCAACGAGTACATCCCGGGTGCTACCGGCGCGATCGCCTGGACGCGTCTGGCACGGCAGTCGAAGAAGGACGGCACGGTGATCAGCATCACCAACACGCCGATGCTGATGACCAACTACATCATGAACGACGCGATCACCTACAACATCAAGGACCTGACGCCGATCGCCAACGTGGTGACCGACTCGGGCATCGCGGTGGTCGCCAAGGACAGCCCCTACAACACCATCGAAGACCTGTTCGCGGCCGCCAAGGAGAAGCCCGGCCGTATCACCGTCGGCAACTCCGGCGTGGGCGGCGACGACTTCTTCACCACGCTGGTGATCGAGAAGGCCACCGGTCTTTCCTTCAAGAAGGTCCCGTTCCAGGGCGATGGTCCCTCGGCCACCGCGGCCATGGGTAACAAGATCGACGTCAGCTTCAACAATGTCGGTAACGTTTACAGCCAGATCCAGAGCGGCAACCTCAAGGCGCTGGCGGTGTTCGCGGACGAGCGTTTCGAGAGCCTGCCCGATGTGCCGACCCTGAAAGAGAAAGGCATCAACGTGGTCGCCGGCTCCTCGCGCGGCTACAGCGCACCGGCCGGGATTCCGGATGAAGCGCGCCAGCAGCTGATCGCCGCGTTCGAAGCGCTGAAGACCGACGAGGCCTTCCTGGCCGACGCCAAGAAGCGTGCACTGCACATCGACATCGTGACCGGCGACGACTACGGCCAGATGTTCGAGGACATGGAGCAGGAGTTCCAGGGCATCTGGAGCGAAGTCGGTGGTAAGCAACAGTGAAGCCATCGGCTGAACGCGACGAGGGGAGGCGCTCATGAACATGAACAGGCTGGTACTCGGGCTTTTTGGTATGGCGCTGGCGGCCGCGTTCTTCGTCAGCGCGCAAGGCTATCCGGAGGCCGCTGCGCAGATGCCGCTGATCTATTCGGTCACGGTGGGGCTGTTCTCGCTGGCCATGGTGTGTTCGGAACTGCTGCGCTGGCGCGCGGCCCGGCAACGCGAGGTCGAGCCAGCGGTTGCCGGCGAAGCCCCCACCACCCCGCCGCGTTACGCGGTGACGGCCCTGGTTTTCGTGCTGGCGATTGCCTACGTCGCGGCCATCACCACGCTCGGCTATGTGCTGGCGACCGTGTTGTTCATGGCGGTGGCGCTGGCGCTGATCCGCACCGTCTCGATGCGCTTCGCCGTGATCGGCACGGTAGTGCTGGTGGCAGTGGTATGCCTGGTGTTCGTGCAGTTTCTGGGGCTTCCCATACCGCTGTTGCCGTCTGCGATCGCCTGATCGCTCCCTTTCATTTTCGACGAGGCTTTTTCCGTGGAAAGTTCGATCGTCATGACGGGGTTGGTCAACGTACTGACCCTGGCCAACTTCGCTGCGATTTTTGGCGGCATCCTGCTGGGGTTGTTCGTCGGCGCCATGCCCGGGCTCTCCGCCACCATGGCGCTGGCCTTGTTGTTGCCGCTGACCTTCAGCATGGACACCGCGACCGGCCTGAGCATGCTCGCCTCGCTGTATGTCGGTGCCTCCTACGGCGGTTCCATCGCCGCGATCCTGCTGCGCACACCGGGCACCCCGTCAGCCGCGGCGACGGTGCTCGACGGCTTCCCGATGTCGCAGCAGGGCCAGGCGGGCAAGGCGCTGGGGATCTCGCTGTTCGCCTCCTTTATCGGCGGCACCATCAGCGGCATCGCGTTGTTGCTGGCGGCGCCGTTGCTCGGCAGCATCGTGGTCGAGTTCGGGCCCATCGAGCTGTTCGCCATCGCCGTGCTGGGCATCACCATCATCGGCTCGCTGGCGCAGGGCTCGGTGATCAACGGGCTGTTTTCCGGGGCGGTCGGGTTGCTGGTGAGTACCGTGGGGATGGATCTGATGACCGGCACGCCGCGCATGGCGTTCGGCAATATCAATCTGTTCTCCGGCATCAGCTTCACCGTGGCCTTGATCGGGCTGTTCTCGATACCCCAGGCGCTGTCGCTGATCGAGAATTCACATGGCGCCGCCAAGGTCGCCAGCCGTATCACCGACCGGTTGATCCCGAAGTTCGGCGAACTGAAGGCGTTGATGCCGAACATCCTGCGCTCGAGCGGCATCGGGGTGATCGTGGGGCTGATTCCGGGCACCGGCGGCGATACCGCCAGCTGGTTCGCCTACAACGAGGCCAAGCGTTTCGCCAAGGACAAGAGCCGCTTCGGCCTTGGTGAGCCGGCCGGGGTCGCAGCACCGGAGGCGGCGAACAATGCGGTGGTCGGCGGTGCGCTGATCCCCACCATCGCCTTGGGCATTCCCGGCAGCTCGGCCACCGCGATCCTGCTCGGGGCGCTGATGGTGCAGGGCATTCTGCCGGGGCCGAACCTGCTGACCGACTATGGCGACGTCACCTACACGCTGATCTGGGCGGTGATCTTCGCCAATATCGGCCTGCTCGCCGTGGGCCTGATGTTCACCAAGGCCAGCGTAGCGGTCACCCGTATCCCGGACGGCTTCGTCGCCTGCGCGATCATCGCGCTGTGCATCATCGGTGCCTATGCGCTCAACAACAGTTTGTTCGAGGTGGGGCTGATGCTCGGCTTCGGCCTGTTCGGCTACTGGCTGGCCAAGGCCGGCGTCTCCCCGGCGCCGATGGTCATCGGCCTGATCCTCGGTCCGGTGATGGAAAATGCCTTCCACCAGTCGATGCTGATCGGCAATGACGATTACCGGATCTTCCTGACCAGCCCTATCGCCGTGGTGCTGCTGTCCATCGCGTTGCTCTCGATATTGCAGGCGACGCCGGTATTCCGCTGGCTGCTCGCACCCTTGCGCCGTCGTACACGCCTCGCCTGAGGTCATGGCTGGCAGCTCGTGGGGCTGCCTGATCAACACATCAAGAGGAGAGCATCATGGGTCAGGACAAGGGGCGCGTCTGGGCGCCGGTCATCACGCCGTTCGGCGCGGATCATTCGCCGGATACCAAGCGTTTCATCGCGCATTGCCGCTGGCTGCTGGAGCAGGACGTAGGCCTGGCCGTCTTCGGCACCAACTCCGAAGCCAATTCACTGGTCGCCGGAGAAAAGATCCGCCTGCTCGATGCGCTCATCGATGCAGGCGTGCCGGCCGCTCGGCTGATGCCGGGTACCGGCAGTTGCGCGCTGCCGGACACCGTGGCGCAAACCCGCCACGCGACAGCCCTGGGCGTTGAAGGGGTGCTGATGCTGCCGCCGTTCTATTACAAGGGCGTGTCCGACGAGGGCCTGTTCCGCTATTTCAGCGAAGTGATCGAGCAGGTCGGCGATGACCGTCTGCGCATCTACCTCTACCACATTCCGCCGGTCTCCCAGGTGCCGCTGTCGCTGGCCTTGATCGGGCGGTTGCGCAAGGCCTACCCGAACAACGTGGTCGGTCTGAAGGACAGCTCCGGCGACTGGGCCAACACCCGGACCGTGATCGAGCAGTTCGGCGCGGACGGCTTTCAGGTCTATGCCGGCAGCGAGTCCTTTCTGCTGCAGACGCTGCGCGCGGGTGGCGCTGGCTGCATCAGCGCCACGGCCAACGTCAATCCAGGTTCCATCGCGCGGCTCGCCAGGAGCTGGCAGGCCGCCGATGCCGACGACCAGCAGGCGGCGCTGATACGCACCCGCAAGGTGTTCGAGCGCTTTCCGCTGATCGCGGCGCTCAAGGCGGCGACGGCTCGGTACAGCGGCGACGAGCAGTGGGCGCGGCTGCGCGCACCGCTGGTCGAGCTCAATGGGCACCAGTGCGCCGAACTGTTCGTGCTGCTTGGCGATGCCGGCTTCGACATGCCCGGACTCAAACACAGCTGACTGGAGTGACCGATGCATCAGAAACGAATCGTCGCCCTGCGGCGGCTTAAAGACTCGCACCTGCAGCGCTTGCGCGAAGGCTTCGAGGTCGATTATTTCGAAGCGCCGGAGCTGCAACCCGAGGCCGTCGCCACCGCGCTGCGCCAGGCGCACGGGTTGATCGGCGGCAAATTGCAGGTCAGTTCGGCGTTGCTTGACGAGGCGCCGCAGCTCGAAGCCATCGCCACGATTTCGGTGGGCTACGACAACCTGCCGGTGGCCGAGCTGAGCCGGCGCGGCATCCTGCTGACCAATACCCCGGAGGTGCTCACCGAAACCACCGCCGATACCGGCTTCATGCTGATCATGGCCAGCGCCCGGCGTCTGGTCGAACTGGCGAACATGGTGCGCGAGGGTCGCTGGACGCAGCATGTCGGCGAGTCGCACTTCGGCAGCAACGTGCACGGCAAGACCCTCGGCCTGGTCGGGCTCGGGCGCATCGGCCAGGCCATCGCCCGCCGCGCGCTGGGTTTCGACATGCGGGTGCTGTACAGCAACGCTTCGCCCAAGCCCGAGCTGGAAGCCGAATGGGGGCTGGAGCGGCGCAGCTTCGAGCAGCTGCTGGCCGAATCGGATTTCGTCTGCCTGACCGTGCCGCTGACCGAACAGACCGAGCATCTGCTCGGCTACGAACAATGCCGGGCGATGAAACGCTCGGCCTTCCTGATCAACATCGCCCGCGGCCGGGTGGTCGACGAGGCCGGGCTGATCCGGGCGCTCGACGAGGGCCTGATCGCCGGTGCCGGGCTCGACGTGTTCGAACAGGAGCCGCTGCAGGAGTCTCCGCTGCTGCGCATGGACAACGTGGTGACCCTGCCGCACATCGGCTCGGCCACCCATGAAACCCGCGAAGCGATGGCCAATCGCGCGGTGGAAAACATCTGCCAGGCCTTGCGCGGCGAACGCCCGCGGGACCTGGTCAATCCCGAGGCCCGCCCGAACGGGTTTTCAGCAGCACAGCAGGAACAGTCGTTAGATGCCCAGTAACCCCTCTCGACGCCTGGCGTCGATCCTCAACCTGCATGATCTCGATCGCGCGGCGAAGCGCCATCTGCCACGGCCGATTTACGGCTACATCGCCAATGTCGCCGAAGACGGGCACACCGCCCGAGCCAATCGCAGCGCCTTCGACGCCTATTCGTTCCTGCCACGGGCGCTGGTGGACGTGTCCAACATTTCGCTCGAAACCGAATTGCTGGGTCAGCGCTACGCCTTGCCGATCGGCATCGCCCCGATGGGCATCAGCGCGCTCTCGGCCTACCGCGGCGACCTGGTGCAGGCGCAGGCGGCGGCCAAGGCCGGTATCCCGATGATCCTCAGCGGCAGCTCGCTGATCCGCATGGAGGACGTGCTCGATAACGGCAACACGGACTGGTTTCAGGCCTACCTGCCGGGCGATGAAGCCGGCATCGAGGCATTGATCGAGCGCGTGCGCAGCGCCGGCTTCGACAAGCTGGTGATCACCGTCGACTACCCGGTACCGCCCAACAGCGACAACAACACGCGCTCGGGCTTCAGTTCCCCGCTGCGCCCCAGCCTGCGCCTGGCTTACGATGGGCTGATGCGCCCGCGCTGGCTGTTCGGCACCTTCATGCGCACCCTGATCAATCACGGCATGCCGCATTTCGAGAACAACTACGCCACGCGCGGCGTCGCGATCCTGTCCGGCAACGTGAAGCGGGATTTCTCGGGGCGCAGCCATCTCAACTGGCGCTATCTCGAGCTGGTCCGGCGGCTGTGGCCGGGCAAGCTGGTGGTCAAGGGTGTGCTCCATCCGGACGACGCGCGCAAGGCGAGGGATGTGGGGGCGGATGCGCTCATCGTGTCCAACCACGGCGGACGACAGCTCGACGGCACGCTTTCGGCGCTAGAAGCCTTGCCCGGAGTCGTCGAAGCGGTCAGCGAGTTGCCGGTGATGGTCGACAGCGGCTTCCGCCGCGGCACGGACGTATTGAAGGCGTTGGCGCTGGGCGCACGCATGGTGTTCATCGGCCGGCCCTTCAACTACGCGGCGGCCTATGCGGGCGAGGCGGGCGTGACCCATGCGATCGACCTGCTGGCGGCCGAACTGCAACGTGACATGGCACTGCTGGGGCTGACCCGGATCGAGGAGGTCACCCGGGCATGCCTGGTCAATAACAAAAAATAGAGCGTGAAGCCGATAGCGGAGGGTTTATGGGACGCGGACTGTTATCAGGACTGTGGGACGTTGAAGCCGCCATCTATGCTGGCCCGCCGCCGCTGGAGGATCGTTTTCAGCTCGGCCTGCAGCGCGCGGAAACGGCGTTGCGTGCGGCGCGTGCCGAGGCCGAACGCCATGGCTGGGCGGTGTCCATTGCTGTCGTCGATACCGCGGGCGAACCGCTTGGCCTGGTCAAGCTCGACGGCAGTCCGCCCGACAGCGCCCGCTGCGCGATCAGAAAGGCGCAACAGGTCGCCGCCCAGCAAGTCGCCCGGGTCGGCGAGACGTCGCCGAGGTTCGGTGCGGGGCATCTCCGCTACGGTCTCGACGCCATCGCGCTCTACGTGGAGGAACGCTGCATCGGCGCGGTTGCCGTGCATGGCGTCCATCGCAGCGAAGCCGCGCAGGTGGCCCAGGCGGGCGCCGAGGCGGTCGAGCGAACGGGCTGAATCCGGTGGTGCCCCTCAGGCTGAGGCTGCGGATATCCCGCCTTTGGTCAGAACACGTGCCTCGATATGTGCTTGGATATTTCCACCATCGAGGTCTTGCCGGTGAATTCGAACTTTACCTGGCCCAGCGACGAGAAATAGATTTCCAGCTCGGAGTCCAGGTCGAAGGTGCCGGACGTTTCCACCGAATAGGCGACGATGTTCTTGTAGGGCAGGGAGGTGAAATCCTTCTTGCTGCCGGTGAGGCCCTGCACGTTGACCGCGATGATCCGCTGGGTGGTGAACACCACGCCGTCGCGCATCGACTTGTACGCGTCGATGACCTGCTCGCCGTCCAGCAGCAAGGCCCTGACCCGCTCGGCGTATTCGTCGTTCTGCTTGAGCTTGAAGAAGCCTTTGTTGTTGAAGTCGATCATTCAGTTTTCCCCTTTGGCCCTTGCCTTGGTGTCCATGTGTCGCTCTGCGAGCGTCCCCGATCCGCCATACAGGCCTTGGGTAACGTCTATGCCTGACGCCGCGACGATATGCCGAGCGCCGGTCGGGTCGCCGACTTGAGGTCGACAACCGGGCGCTGTACGTGTTTTCCTGCGCGCTCTTTCTTCCTGCCAATGAACCGTCGACGAGCTATTCAGCTGATCGTAGCGGAGCAGATGCCATCGCGTAGTAACGTTGGATAACTATGTTCCGCCACACGCTAATGAAGGGTGACGTGCCCGCTCAGAGCGGAGTCGCCCTCATCAGCCTGCTTTCACAGGCGTTTAGTCAGGGCGGACCAAGGATTACAGATGGTGACGCAAGAGGAACCTCCCAGGGAACCATGTGAGTACGATCACTTGGTCTCGTTGGATAACAGCACGATCGATGTCTTTCCCGGTGCGGTCTATCTCTGTAACCGTGAGGGATGGCTGGTCAGATACAACACCGAAGCGGCTGAGTTGTGGGGCAGAACGCCCCTGGTTGGCGTAGCGGGTGACCGCTTCTGTGGCTCGTATCGGCGTTTCAGACTGGACGGCGCGCCGCTGGCAGTAGACGACTGCCCGATGGCGTTGGCGCTCAAAACCGGCGCGGCTATTCGCAATGCCGAAGTGATCGTTCAACGTCCGGACGGGTCGCGGTTCGTGGCGCTTGTGAACGTCAGGCCACTCAAAGACCGCCTGGGGGCCGTTCAAGGCGCCATGGGTTGTTTCCAGGATGTCTCCGCTTATCACGCGATTGCCGAGGAGCTTCAGCGCAAAAGCGCCGATCTGGAAGACTTCTTCGAAAACAGCGCGGTCAGCCTTCACATCGTCAGCGCTCAAGGCATCATCCTGCGGGCCAACAAGTCGGAACTAGCGCTTTTAGGTTATACGGCCGACGAGTACATCGGCCAACCCATCACGGCGTTTCATGTGGATGCGCCCGTGATCGGTGACATCCTCAGCAACCTTGGCCGCGGCGACTGTCTGAAAAGTTATCCGGCGCGCCTGCGGGCCAAGGATGGAACGATCAAGCACGTCCAGATCACGTCGAACGGCCGGTTCGAAGACGGCAAGCTGTTCAATACCCGTTGCTTCACAATCGATGTGACCGATGTCCACCTGGCTGAGACCGCACGCCGCGAGAGCGACGATCGACTTTCGGCAACCTATCAGGCGGCCACGATAGGCATAGCCGAGGCCGATGCGGATGGCCAGCTGCTGCGGGTGAACGACGCCTTCTGCACCATGCTCGGTCGAAGCCGAGAGCAGCTTCTGGCCATGACGTTCCTGAACTATACCCACCCGGACGACGTTGAGCAGGACGCTGCACTGTATGCCCGGCAGGTGGCCGGCGAGCTTGATCGCTATGTGCTTCGCAAGCGTGCGCTCAAACCGGATGGCGAACTCGTTTATCTGGATATCCATAGCTCGTCGGTACGGAACCCGTCCGGTGGCTTTCGCTATGGCGTGCGGGTGATCCAGGATGTCACGCTGACGCAGCGAATGGAGGCGCGAATTCGAGAAAGCGAACGGCATATGCGAGACCTGCTCGAAGCATTGCCCGCGGCGGTTTATACGACCGACGCCGAGGGCCGCATCACCTTCTTCAATCAGGCCGCTATCGAATTGTCCGGCCGAACGCCCCAGCTGGGTGAGCTGTGGTGCGTCAGCTGGCGGCTATTCAACGCGGACGAAAGCCCGCTTGCGCACGATGAATGTCCGATGGCGATAGCGCTCAAGGAAAACCGCGCAATACGAGGCGTGGAGGCCATTGCCGAGCGTCCGGATGGCACCCGTGTGCCGTTCATTCCTTATCCGACGCCCCTGCATGATACCGATGGAGTCGTGATCGGCGCGATCAACATGCTGGTCGACATCACCGAGCGAAAGCAGGCTGAAAACCGACAGAAGACCCTGATCGACGAGCTCAACCACCGGGTCAAGAACACGCTTGCCACCGTGCAGTCCCTGGCCGCCCAAACGGCGCGCAACGCACAAAGCGCGGGTGATGCTTACAAGCGGTTCGAAGCAAGGCTGCTCGCGTTGTCGCGGGCCCACGATCTGTTAACGAAGCGGCATTGGGGCGACACCCCGCTGGATTCGCTTGTCCGTGAAGTGCTGATGCCGATCGTAGGCCATGAGCCTGGCCGCGTTCGGGTTGACGGCGCATCCATTGAGGTCAATACCCGAGTAGCGCTCAGCCTCACGATGACGCTCAACGAGCTCGCGATCAACGCGCTCAAATACGGCTCGATGTCGACCGAGACCGGTTCTCTGTCAGTGACCTGGGATGTCCAGGTGCGCCCGAGCGAAACCCGGGTCAGCTTCCTCTGGCGCGAGCACGGAGGGCCTACGGTGGTCAGCACTGGGCGGCATGGGCTGGGCTTCCGTTTGATGGAACGCTGCATCGAACGGGATCTGGAAGGGACACTCGAAACCGATTTCGCCACAGCGGGGTTTGTGTGCCGCTTTTCGATCCTCATCGGAGCGAAAGATCCATGACCTCGTTGGTTGGAATCAAGGTGCTGGTCGTGGAGGACGAAGGCGCCGTCGCGATGATGATCGAGGAAATGCTGGAAGAGCTGGGCTGCGAAGTCGTCGCGTCAGTGGCACGGCTGGCTGCGGCGCTCGATGCTGCGCGATCTGTGGACGTGGACCTGGCCATGTTGGACGTCAACCTGGCCGGCCAGTTCGTCTTTCCTGTCGCTGAAGTGCTTCGTGATCGCGACATCCCGTTCATTTTCAGCACGGGGTACGGCGCCAGCCGAATACCGGCTGAGTTCAGCGGATGCCACATTCTGCACAAGCCTTTTTCGGAATGTCAGCTGCGCCAGAAAATCACCCTGACCGCATCGGAAGCCAAGCGCCAGAAGCGCTCGCTGCCATAGCCGGGATACCGCCTGCTCAGGCATGGGCGACTGCTTTGCTCAGGGGTTCGCGCTGGGCTTATTGAAGCCTCAGCGCCATCTTCCGCAATCAGAAATACGCGGTCTCACTGAGCTCAAGGCAACAGTGCCGGCCTATTGCGCAAAGCCAGTAGCTAGCGCGTGACAGCGGACTTGCCTCGGCCCCGCCCAGCTCCAGGGAAATGATCTGGTTCAACGTCGCGTCGAAGGACGACGTCGATGCGCTATGGCATTGGCCTATACCGCCGCCCGTGCCAAAAAGCGTCAATGGCGCTTTGCAGAGCGGTCGCGCCCTTGACAGCGGCAAAACGCTTCGCTCAAATGTTATGGTATAACATCTAAACGGAAGCGTTATGAGCAGGTGCAGGGTTTCAACGAGGTCTATTGCGATTGCGGCGGTTACGGGCTTGGCATCGATGCCGGCGTTGGCACAGGAGGACGACACGGCTGTGCTCGATGACGTGGTCGTCATGGCGGATCAGGACGGGGCAGGTAGCCAGGGCTATCAGGCACGGCGCTCCGCCAGCGCGACCAAGACGGATACGCCACTCGAGGAGATCCCCCAGGCAGTCAGCGTCATCCCGGCAACGGTGCTCGACGACCTGCGCAGCCCCCGCATCGAGAAAGCCCTGGATTACGCGGGCGGCGTGGCCCGCCAGAATGATTTCGGCGGTTTGACGATGTACGAGTACAGCATCCGCGGGCTGACCACCTCGGAGTTCTACAAGGACGGCTTCAGCGTCAACCGCGGCTATATGAACCCCCAGGATTCATCCAACGTCGAGCGCATCGACGTGCTCAAGGGGCCGGCGTCCAGCCTCTATGGTCGAGGCGATCCGGGCGGCACCATCAACATTGTCAGCAAGCGCCCGCAGCAGGACCGGTTTGCCCGGCTGGACCTCAGCGCCGGTCGCTGGGATCGCTACCGCGGCAGCCTGGACGTGAATACGCCGCTCGATGGCGAGGGCACGATGCTCTATCGGATGAATCTTGCGGTAGAGGACAGCAACAGCTTTCGTGATCACCGCGCCGGTGAGCGCCAGTTTTTCGCACCGGCGTTCAGCTGGGAGTTCTCGCCTGAGACCCGCCTGCTGGTGCAGGCCGAGGTGATCCGCAACAGCCAGGTATTCGACCGTGGCGTGGTTGCGCCGCATGACCACCTGGGGAGCGTGTCGCGTGCCGACTTTTTCGGCGAGCCCGGTGACGGCGACATCGACAACAACAACGAGACCCTGCAGGCCGAGCTCGAGCACGACCTGAACGCCAGCTGGACGCTCCGCCTGGCCAGCCACTACAAGCAGGGACGCCTGAGTGGCGGTGCCACGGAGGCGAGTTTTCTCGACGATGACGCGCGCACCCTCAGCCGCGAATACCGCTACCGCGATTACGATTGGCAGGACAGCATCACCCAGCTGGAGCTGCGCGGCCTGGTCTACACCGGCAGCGTCGAGCACAACCTGCTGATCGGCACCGAATACGAGCGCTTTGCCAAGACCGAAGAGGTGCTGCGCACCCGCCCCATCTCGCAGATCGACATCTACCAGCCTGTGTATGGGCAGCCACGGCCGCCATTCAGCGTTGGCCCCGGCGGGCGTAGCACCGATCGCCACGAGCTGATCCATTCCAGATCGCTGAACCTGCAGGACCAGATGCGCTTCAGCGAAAAGGTGTTCGGCGTCATCGGCGCGCGCTACGACCATTACGAGCAGCGCCTGGACAACGAAGTCGCCGGCACCCGTGCCGAGCAGACCCATGAAAAGGTCACGCCGCGCGTTGGGGCGCTTTACCAATTCATCCCTGAAGTGGCGGTATTCGCCAACGCTTCGCAGTCGTTCAAGCCCAACACCGGCGCGCCACGACCCGGTGCCGGAACGTCGTTCGATCCGGAGGAGGGCGTTGGCTACGAAGCGGGCTTCAAATTCGACCTGCTCGACAGTCGTCTGGGTATGACCGTCGCTGCCTTTCACCTGACCAAGGAAAACGTCCTCACCGCCGATCCGGTTGACTCCGCGTACCAGATCGCCGCTGGCGAAGTGCGCAGCCGCGGCATCGACCTGCAGCTGACGGGACAGCTGACCGACGAAGTCCGCGTGATCGGCGCCTACGCCTATGTCGATGCCGAAGTCACGGAAGACAACACCCTGGCGCGCGGCAGTCGCCTGCTCAACGTGCCCGAGCACAGCGGCAGTCTGCTCGGTGTGTATGAGTTCCTCGACGGCGAACTGCGCGGTTTGGAGCTGGGCGGCGGGGTCAATTACGTCGGTGAGCGCTCCGGCAACGTAGCGGACAGCGGTTTCGAGCTGCCGGGTTACACCACCGTGGATCTGCTGGCGCGCTACCAGGCCACGCCGGACCTGACGCTTGGCGTGAACCTCAACAACGCGCTCGACCGCACCTACTACGAGCGCTCCTACAGCAACGTCTGGGTGATGCCGGGCGAGCCGCGCAACCTCAGCCTGAGTCTGTCGCTGAATCTGTAACGCAGAGTCGGTCCACCCCGGGCCGGCTCGTCATTCTCTAGATCCAAAAGGATGGAAGATGAACAAGTACCACGCGAAATACGCCATGGCTTTGATGGCTGCACTGATGGCAGGGCAGGCCGCCGCCCATGGCATGTGGACCGAAGAGCGCCGCGGCAATATCGAAGTGATCTACGGCCACGGCGCCGAAGACAACGCCTTCGATCCGAAGAAGATCTCCGGCGCCTGGGCGGCTGATCACCATGGCGGCCGAATCCCGGTTACCGTTGAGCGGCTCGAGGACCATGCGCGCCTCAAGCCACTGGAGTCCGCCGCGGTGCTCAGCGTGGCGCTGGATAACGGCTACTGGACCCAGGCGCCGGACAAGCAGTGGCTCAACGTCGGCGAAACCAAGGTCCCCGGCGCGCTGGATTCCGGGCATTACTACAAGTACAGCCTGACGGTGCTGGAGGAGGGTGCCAAGCTGCCTGCACTGGACAAGCTCAAGCTGGCCATCGTGCCGCAGCGTGATCCGTTGTCGGTGGAAGTGGGCAAGGCGCTGGAGGTTCAGGTCCTGGTCGATGGTAAACCGGCCGCCGATGTCGAACTGATCGCCGACTACGTGAACAACCCCGACGAAGTGGCCGCGACCACCGACAAGCAGGGCAAGGCGATGATCACCGTGCGCAACCACGGCCTGAACGTCATCGCCGCCTCCACCACCGTGCCGAGCGAAGACCCGGACGCACGCGTGCGCGGCATGTTCTCTTCGCTGAGTTTCGTCAGCGCCAAGCACGAGCATTGAAGGGCATCGTCCTTCCGCCCGCCAAGGCCGATCGAACGCAATCGCTGCGGATAACCGGTGGTTCGCGACATTGGGCGCGCAGCACCACGCTACCGACAACACGCTCGCCCCATGTAAAGGCCCCGGATGCTCATCCGGGGCCTTGGCTTATGACGATGGCCACATGGCGTGGCGGTCGCGGTCATAGTCGAGCCGGCATGGCGCTTTCCCAGGCGGCCATTCGGCTGCCTCATGGATCCGAGGGCCCCGCTCTGGAGCGTTGCGTTGAATCT
The DNA here is from genome assembly GCF_019090095.1 of Stutzerimonas stutzeri. NCBI lineage: Bacteria > Pseudomonadati > Pseudomonadota > Gammaproteobacteria > Pseudomonadales > Pseudomonadaceae > Stutzerimonas > Stutzerimonas stutzeri. The sequence goes on from NZ_JAGQFP010000002.1 coordinate 327,350, forward strand.
CCAATCCACCCCCTTCATCGCCGGGGCGACCTGCCGCTGGCGCGCCCGTCGCTCGACAGCGCGGCTAGCGTGCCGCCGTCTGGCTGCCAGCCTTCGGTTCGACCAAGGGGAAGTCGGGGCTGAAGCTGTCCATCAGCCCTAGCAGCTCGAGCACCTTGCTGGCCTCGCCGTCGACACGGATCTCGCCGCTTTGCAACGCCTTCGCAAAGCTGCTTTCGCCCAGCAGGATGCTATCGAGCGTCTTGCGCGTCAGGGTCAGCGCGGCGTCCGGGTTGCTGGCCTGGCGATCGGCGAGCCAGGTCAGCGCACTGTTTTGCAGATTCAGCCGAAAGCGCTCGTCGGTATCGGTGAATACCCAGTTGATCACGATGTGCTTGCCTTCGGCCTTGGGTCCGTTCAGCCGCACGCCGAGCAGGTCGAAGAACATGCCGGTATCCAGGGAACGGAGCAGGTCGGCCCGCAGGCGGGGATCGCTGGGAGGGGTTTCGCGTGGTGCGCGTAAATCCTGCGCACCGGACAGGTAAACGTCACGCCAGGGTCCGGATTCCGCCTGATAGCCCAACTGCTCGAGGGCGTCGGCCTCCAGCTGACGGGCTGCGCGGTTGTCCGGCTCGGCAAACACGGCCTGGCTCATCACCGACGCCACCCAGCGGTAATTGCCCGCGGCGTAGTCGGCACGCGCGCGCTCGAGTACCGCCTCGATACCGCCCATGTACTCGATGGTCTTGCGTGCTGCATCGACCGGGGCGGGTGGGTCCAGGTTGGCCGGGTTGCCGTCGTACCAGCCCAGATACCGCTGATAGACACCGCGCGCGTTATGGCGAAGGGTGCCGTAGTAACCGCGGGCATACCAGCGGTTGGCCAGGCTCGTTGGCAGTTGCAAGGCCTCGGCGATCTCTCCGGGTCGGTAGCCCTGGTTCATCAGCCGCACCGTCTGGTCGTGAATGTATTTGTAGAGGTCGCGCTGGCCCGCGAGGAATTCTTGAGCGTGCGCGCTATCCCAAACCGGCCAATGGTGCTGCGCAATGATCACATCGCTGATCGGGCCGTAGCGATCCAGCGCCTCGTCGATATAACGCGACCATTGGCTGGCATCCCGCACCTCTGCGCCGCGCAAGGTATAGACGTTGTGCATCTGCTGAGAGGTGAGCTCGGCGGTGTTCAGCACGCGCTGGGCTGGGAAATACATCATCATCTCGGCCGGGGCCTCGCTTTCCGGGGCGAGCTGGAAGTCGATGTCTACCCCGTCGATCCGGCGAACGCCATTCTCGCTGATCAGGTCGGTCGGCTGGATGAGCGTCAGAGGACCGCGCGCGAGCCCCTTGCCGAGCCCGGTGTCGATGTGGCCTTGCGGGTCGATCGGCAGGTCGGTGCCGTACATGTAGCGGGCGCGACGGGTCATGGCATTGCCGGCGATGACGTTCTCGCTGACCGCATGCTCCATGAACCCGGTCGGTGCATAGATGTGCACCGCGCCGGCATCCACCTCGGCCTGGCTGGTTACGCCCTTGACGCCACCGAAGTGGTCGACGTGGCTGTGCGTGTAGATGACCGCCACCACCGGCCGGTCCGCTCGGTGTTGGCGATACAGGGCCAGCGCTGCCCGTGCAGTGGCGGGGGTGAGCAGCGGGTCGATGATGATCAGCCCGGTCTTGCCCTCGACGATGGTCATGTTGGCCAGGTCCATCCCGCGTACCTGATAGATGTCATCGGTGATGCGGAACAGACCATGAATGGCGTTGAGTCGGGCTTGCCGCCAAAGGCTGGGATTGACGCTGGGTGGCGCCTGCTCTTCGTTCAGGAAGGCGTACGGCTTGTTGCTCCAGGCGCGCTGGCCGTTGCCGTCGCTCACCTCGGCGTCTGGCAGCGCGGCCATGAAGCCGCGCTGGGCATCTTCAAAGGCTTGTCGGTCGCTGAAATCCAGCTGGCCAGCTACGGCGGCGTTCGCGTCGCGAGTAGCGGCGGTGGCGGGACCAGCTTCGGCATGGGCGACCGCCGCGAACGAAACGATCGCCGCAATGGCACTGATAAGACGCGTCGACATGGCAGCTCCTTGGTGGCAGTGGCGTCAGGCCGATAGGCCTCGCATTCGTTGCCACTCTGCCGGCGCACTGGTGATAATTCCAATGCAATCAAATACAGAATCCGATGCAGGACGCGCATGAACGATCTTCGCCAACTGCGCCATTTCGTGGCGCTCGTGGACCATGGACACTTTTCCCGCGCGGCCGATGCCCTGCACTTGAGCCAGCCGGCGCTCAGCCGCAGCATTCAGGCCCTGGAAGCCGCGCTTGGCTGTCCATTGTTGAATCGCCATAGCCGCGGGATCAGCCTGACGGCCCAGGGGCGCCTGGTCGAGGCGCATGCCCGACGCCTGTTGCTGGGCAGCCGCGCCCTGATCGAGGCGGTGCAGCAGATCGACAACCTCGAAGCCGGGCAGCTGCGTCTTGGCGCGGGTCCGTTCCCGGCGTCGCGGCTGGTGCCCGAAGCCCTCGCCAGGCTGGTCGACAGGCACCCGCGGCTGGCGGTCACGGTGACCGTCGGCGATTGGAGGACGCTGCGCGAGGCCCTGCTCGATGAGCGCATCGAGCTGTTCGTCGCCGATATTCGCGAGCTGGAAAGCGATCCGGCGCTGGAAATCGTGGCGCTGCCGGTGCATCCGGGCACGCTGGTCTGCCGGCCGGGGCACCCATTGCTTGCCCAGCGCCACGTGAGGTTCGAAGACCTCGCACGTTACCCCTTGGCAGGCTCGCAACTGCCAGAACCCGTGGAACAGGCGGTGCTGGGCGAAACCGGACGCGAAATGCTCAGCATCCAGTGCGACAACTTCCTGCTCCTGATGAAACTGACCGAGCAGAGCGACGCGATTTGCCTGGCGCCACGCGATGTCGTCCAGGAGGCGCTCGACGAGGGACGCCTGACAAAACTCGATCCGCTCAGCGAACGACTGAGCCACCATTCCGCATACGGGCTGGTACACCGACGCGGCCATCAGCTGTCGCCGGCGGGCCATGCGTTGCGTGCGGAAATTTTGCGGTGAGCGCAGGTACCTGGCGAAGACAAAGACGGCGCGGAGGTCGCCCGCAGCCCATCGCGCCAGGCGGTGGTGCAGACCAATTAAATAGGTTTTTAGCGGTTGCCGGGTGTCGGCTGGTGACACCGGGAGGGCGACATGCGAGCCGTTGAAAACGAGCCCGAATGATCGAAAGATGGCGCATCCGGCGGGATTCGAACCCACGACCCCTGCCTTCGGAGGGCAGTACTCTATCCAGCTGAGCTACGGATGCGTTGCGGGGCGCAATCATACGCATGTCGTTAGCGGTCGTCCATGGCGGTTCGGCGGGCTGGGCGGCGGAGGGCGGGCAGGCTGCGGTGCGTCGCGGGGCTGCTATCAGGGCGGGCTATGGTTCGTTAATTTTTTCGAACATGGTGTTGCCTGTTGTCGGGCTATGGGCCTAGCATTCGTTCGGGATTTCAAACGCTTTCAGGCGATAGGAACCCAGAGCTTGCCGCTCGCTCTGAGGTAGCTCAGGCGGTTCCATCCCCAAACGCCTCATATCGGCCAGACGGCCTCGGTCCAATTCCCGGTATCACGCCGGCTCTCAGGAGACTGCCATGCAACTCAAAGACACCACGCTGTTCCGCCAGCAGGCCTATATCGACGGCGCCTGGCAGGACGCGGACAGCGGCCAGACGATCAAGGTCAACAACCCGGCCAGCAACGAGATTCTTGGCACCGTGCCGAAGATGGGCGCCGCCGAAACCCGCCGCGCCATCGAAGCGGCCGAGCGCGCGCTGCCGGCCTGGCGCGACCTGACCGCCAAGGAGCGTTCGCAGAAGCTGCGCCGCTGGTTCGAGCTGATGATGGAGAACCAGGACGATCTGGGCCGGCTGATGACGCTGGAGCAGGGCAAGCCGCTGGCCGAGGCCAAGGGCGAGATCGCCTATGCCGCCTCCTTTATCGAGTGGTTCGCCGAAGAGGCCAAGCGCGTCTATGGCGACACCATCCCGGGGCATCAGAAAGACAAGCGCATCATCGTGATCAAGCAGCCGATCGGCGTCACCGCCGCCATCACGCCGTGGAATTTCCCGGCGGCGATGATCACCCGCAAGGCCGGTCCGGCGCTGGCGGCGGGTTGCACCATGGTGCTCAAGCCGGCAAGCCAGACGCCATTCTCCGCGCTGGCCCTGGCCGAGCTGGCCGAGCGTGCCGGGATTCCCAAGGGCGTGTTCAGCGTGATCACCGGATCGGCCGGCGACATCGGCGATGAGCTGACCGCCAACCCGACGGTGCGCAAGATCAGCTTCACCGGTTCCACCGAAGTCGGCGCCAAGCTGATGGCGCAGTGCGCACCGGGGATCAAGAAGGTCTCGCTGGAACTGGGCGGCAATGCGCCGTTCCTGGTGTTCGACGATGCCGACCTCGACGAGGCGGTCAAGGGTGCGATGCAGTCCAAGTACCGCAACGCCGGGCAGACCTGCGTCTGCGTCAACCGCATCTATGTGCAGAACGGTGTGTACGACGAGTTCGCCAGGAAATTCCAGGCGGCGGTGGAGAAGCTGAAGGTCGGCAATGGCCTGGAAGAGGGCACCGATATTGGCCCGCTGATCGACGACCGCGCGGCGGCCAAGGTCAGGGAGCACATCGAAGATGCCGTCGCCAACGGTGCGCAGGTGGTCACCGGCGGCAAGGCGCACCAGATGGGCGGCAGTTATTTCGAGCCGACGCTGATGGTCAACGTGCCGCACAACGCCAAGGTGGCCAAGGAAGAAACCTTCGGTCCGCTGGCGCCGCTGTTCCGCTTCGAAGACGAAGCCGAGGGCATCGCCCTGGCCAACGATACCGAGTTCGGCCTGGCCGCCTACTTCTATGCTCGCGACCTGGGGCGCGTATTCCGCGTGGCCGAGGCCATCGAGTCAGGGATGATCGGTATCAACACCGGAATGATCTCCACCGAGGTGGCGCCGTTCGGCGGCGTGAAGTCGTCCGGCCTGGGCCGTGAAGGCTCCAAATACGGCATCGAGGATTATCTGGAGATCAAGTATCTCTGCCTCGGGCTGTAAAACGCCCCGCAGTACCAGAAGGAGCCAGTCCCGTCCGGGGCTGGCTCCTTTTTTCGTTTATGGCGGCTTATCCCGCTGGTCAATAAGCCGAGCCGGTAGCGCCCAATCGCGCGAGGGTCTGCTGTTATTTGCGGACTGCGGGTATCCGAGCACCTCACTGGCGCGCCCCGAGCGCCGCTATCACCAGCGAAGACGGTGACGCGCGGGCGCGATGCAACGTTGTGGCAGTTGTCAGTCGATGTGATTGTTGCCACGCTCTCGACATGCAGAAATGAGTCGACTATTCTGCTGTGCGAAACATAGTTCCGTGAAATTACAAATCCAATCATCATTTCACAAAGCGGAGGCCTGTCATGTCGGACGCCGTACGGCTCGAACGTCAGGGCGAGATTGCTCTGATCACGGTCAACAACCCACCGGTCAATGCGCTCGGCCATTCCGTGCGCGAAGGCTTGCTGCATGCTTTTCAGAGCGCCGAGGCGGACCCGCAGGTGCGCGCCGTGGTGCTGGTCTGCGAAGGCAATACGTTCATCGCCGGCGCTGACATCAAGGAATTCGGCAAGCCGCCGCAGGCGCCGAGCCTGCCGGAGGTGATCGAGGTCATCGAGGGTTCTGGCAAGCCGAGCGTCGCCGTGATCCATGGCACGGCCCTGGGTGGCGGCCTGGAAGTCGCGTTGGGCTGCCATTACCGCATCGCCCGCAAGGACGCCAAGGTCGGCTTGCCGGAAGTGAAGCTGGGCCTCTTGCCCGGCGCTGGGGGTACGCAGCGCCTGCCACGCCTGGCGGGCGTCGCCAAGGCGCTCGACATGATCGTCAGCGGCACGCCGATCGGTGCGGCCGAGGCCGTCGAGCACAACATCGTCGATGAGCTGTTCGACGGCGAGCTGGCTGAGGCGGGTATCAGCTTTGCGCGCCGCCTGCTCAATGCCGACCGCGGCCCGCGTCGCAGCGGCGAGCAAACCTTCGGTCTGGAAGGCGCCGACAACGAGGCGCTGATCCGCGCCAAGCATGCCGAAGTCGCCAAGCGCATGCCGGGGCTGTTCTCGCCGCTGCGCTGCATCGCGGCAGTCGAAGCGGCGACCCAGCTGCCGCTGGCCGAGGGCCTCAAGCGCGAGCGTGAGCTATTCGCCGAGTGCCTGAACTCACCGCAACGCGGCGCGCTGATCCATTCCTTCTTCGCCGAACGCCAGGCGAGCAAGATCAACGATCTGCCGGCGGATGTGAAACCGCGGGCAATCAACACCGCCGCGGTGATCGGCGGCGGTACCATGGGCGTCGGGATCGCCCTGTGCTTCGCCAATGCCGGGGTGCCGGTAAAGCTGCTGGAGATCAACGAAGAGGCGCTACAGCGCGGCCTGCAGCGCGCCCGTGACACCTACGCGGCCAGCGTCAAGCGCGGCAGCCTGACCGAGGAGGCGATGGAAAAGCGCCTCGCGCTGGTCACCGGTGTCACGGATTACGGCGCGCTGGCCGACGTCGACGTAGTGGTCGAAGCCGTGTTCGAGGAGATGGGCGTCAAGCAGCAGGTCTTCGAACAGCTGGATGCGGTATGCAAGCCCGGTGCGATCCTCGCGTCCAACACCTCGTCACTGGACCTGAACGTCATCGCCGCCTTCACCAAGCGCCCCGAAGACGTGGTCGGCCTGCACTTCTTCAGCCCGGCCAATGTCATGCGCCTGCTGGAAGTGGTGCGTGGCGAGAAGACCAGTCATGAGGTGCTCGCCACCGCCATGGCCATCGGCAAGAAACTGAAGAAGGTCTCGGTGGTGGTCGGCGTCTGCGACGGCTTCGTCGGTAACCGCATGGTCTTCCAGTACGGGCGCGAGGCGGAATTCCTGCTGGAGGAGGGCGCCACGCCGCAGCAGGTCGATGGTGCGCTGCGCAACTTCGGCATGGCCATGGGGCCCTTTGCGATGCGCGATCTGTCCGGCCTCGACATCGGCCAGGCGATCCGCAAGCGCCAGCGCGCGACACTGCCGGCGCATCTGGATTTCCCTACCGTGTCCGACAAGCTCTGCGCCGCCGGCATGCTTGGGCAGAAGACCGGCGCCGGCTACTACCGCTACGAGCCGGGCAACCGCACGCCGCTGGAGAATCCCGAGCTCGCGCCTATGCTCGAAGCAGCCTCGCGGGAAAAGGACATCGAGCGCCGCGAGCTGGACGAGCAATACATCGTCGAGCGCTGCATTTTTGCGCTGGTCAACGAGGGTGCGAAGATTCTCGAAGAAGGCATCGCCCAGCGCTCCAGCGATATCGACATCATCTACCTGAACGGCTACGGCTTCCCGGCCTTCCGTGGTGGCCCGATGTTCTACGCCGACAGCGTTGGCCTGGACACCGTGCTGGCGCGGGTCAAGGAGCTGCACGCACGGTGCGGCGACTGGTGGAAGCCAGCGCCGCTGCTGGAAAAACTGGCCGCCGAAGGCCGCACCTTCACCGACTGGCAGGCCGGGCAATGAGCGCCGCCCGCCTGCAATCCGAACGCACCATGAGGACCTTCCCATGAACGTCAACTACACGGCCGAAGAGCTCGCCTTCCGCGATGAAGTGCGCGCCTTCCTGACAAACGAGCTGCCGGCGGACATCGCTGCCAAGGTCAAGCTTGGCAAGCACATGTCCAAGGAAGACCATCAGCGCTGGCAGCAGATCCTGGTCAAGCGCGGCTGGTACGCGCCGGGCTGGCCGGTGGAGCTGGGCGGCACCACCTGGGGCCCGGTCGAGAAGCACATCTTCGACGAGGAGTGCGCCGCGTTCGGTGCGCCGCGCAGCGTGCCCTTCGGCGTCAACATGGTCGCGCCGGTGATCATCAAGTTCGGCACCCAGCAGCAGAAAGACTACTACCTGCCGCGCATCCTCTCGGGTGAAGACTGGTGGTGCCAGGGCTATTCCGAACCGGGCGCCGGCTCCGACCTGGCAAGCCTGAAGACCCGTGCGGTGCGTGACGGCGACCACTATGTGGTCAACGGCCAGAAGACTTGGACCACCCTCGGCCAGCACGCCAACATGATCTTCTGCCTGGTGCGCACCGATCCTGAAGCCCAGCAGCAGCGCGGCATCAGCTTCCTGCTGATCGACATGAGCACGCCAGGCATCAGCGTGCGGCCGATCATCACCCTGGACGGCGACCATGAGGTCAACGAAGTCTTCTTCGACAACGTCCGCGTGCCGGTGGAAAACCTCGTCGGCGAGGAAAACCAGGGCTGGACCTGCGCCAAGTACCTGCTGACCCACGAGCGCACCGGCCTGGCCGGCATCGGCGCGTCGAAGGCTGCGCTGGCGCACCTCAAGCGCATCGCCATGAAGGAAGTCTGCGACGGCAAGCCGATGCTCGAAGACCCGCTGTTCCGCGCTCAGGTCGCGGAAGTCGAGATGCAGCTGATGGCCATCGAGATGAGCACCCTGCGCATTCTCGCCGCGGCGAAAGAGGGCGGTGTGCCCGGCGCCGAGTCCTCGATCCTCAAGGTCAAGGGCACCGAAATCCGCCAGGCCATCACCAGCCTGCTGCGCAAGGTCATCGGGCCGTACGCGCTGCCGTTCCTCGAGGAAGAGTTGCAGCTGGACTACGACGGCGAGCTGTTGCATGCCGACTACAGCGCGTCGCTGGCCGGCGACTACTTCAACATGCGCAAGCTGTCGATCTTCGGCGGCTCCAACGAAATCCAGAAGAACATCGTCTCGAAGATGATTCTCGAGCTGTAAGGGGGCACCGCAATGGACTTCAAACTGACTGAAGAGCAGCAAATGCTGCAAGACACCGCGGCGCGTCTGGTGCGCGACGCCTACCCGTTCGAGCAGCGCGAGAAATTCAGCGAGTCGGAACTGGGCTTCTCAGCCGAGTTCTGGGCGCAGCTGGGCGAGCTGGGCCTGACTGCCGTGCCGTTCTCCGAAGAGATCGGCGGCTTCGGTGGTGGCGGCGTGGAAACCATGCTGGTGATGACCGAGCTGGGGCGCGGCCTGACGCTGGAGCCCTACCTGCAATCGGTGATCTTTGGCGGCGGGCTGTTGAATCAGCTGGGCAGTGACGCGCAGAAGGCTGATCTGCTGCCGCAGGTGGCGGCCGGTTCGCTGCAATTGGCGGTCGCCTTCGAGGAACCGCAGAGTCACTACAACCTCAACGATGTGCAGACCAAGGCCGAGGCGGCCGACGGCGGCTATCGCCTGAGCGGCCGCAAGGCGGTGGTGATTGGCGGGCACAGCGCCGGCAAGCTCATCGTCTCGGCACGTACGGCAGGCGATAGCCGTGACGAGGCCGGGATCAGCCTGTTCCTGATCGACCCGACTGCCCAAGGCGTCAGCCGTCGCGTCTACCCGACCATCGACGGGCGCAAGGGCTGCGAACTGTTCCTCGACAACGTGCAGGTCGGTGCCGATGCCGTGCTGGGCGAGATCGGCAACGCGCTCCCGGCGCTGCGCTACCAGCAGGGTCGCGCCATCGCCGCGCAATGCGCCGACGCGCTGGGCAGCATGGACGAAGCCTGCAAGCTGACCCTCGACTACCTGAAGACGCGCAAGCAGTTCGGCGTGCCGATCGGCAAGTTCCAGGTCCTGCAGCACCGCATGGTCGACATGCAAACCGAGCTGGAGCAGGCCACCAGCATGGCGATCCTCGCGGCGACCTTTGCCGATGGTGAAGACAACGACGACCGCCGTCGTATCATCGCCGCCGCCAAATACATCTGCGCCCGCGCCGCCCGCAAGGTGGCCGAAGAAGCGATCCAGCTGCACGGCGGCATCGGCATGACCTGGGAATACAACCTCGCCCACCACGCCAAGCGGCTGGTGATGATCGCCCACCAGTTCGGTGACGATGACCATCATCTGAAGGCGTACGCGAAGTTGATGCAGGTGGCGTGATCGCCTGACCGCACGACAACCGAACCCGCTCTCAGGAGCGGGTTTTTTTATCAGAGCAAAATGTCGGCAAGGGACGCCGCTCGGTAGGGTGGATGTCGCTTTTCACATCCACGCGGTTGGGTCGGCACGGTGGATCGGTGGAGCGTGATCCACCCTACGATGGCCGGTGTGACGCAGGGGCTGATACCACGGTTCGCACAAGTGCCGTGCGGCGAAAGCGCGCCGTTGCCAGCGCTGCAGTTCGTAGGGTGGATGTCGCTTTTCACATCCACGCGGTTGGGTCGGCACCGGTGGATCGGTGGAGCGTGATCCACCCTACGATGGCCGGCGTCGCACAGGGGCTGATACCACGGTTCGCATAGGTGCTGTGGTGGCGAAGCGTTATGTCGCCGTAGCCAGCGCTGCAGCCTGAGCCTGGTGGTGCGGCTCCAGCTCCGGCAGCAGGTGTTCGGACCAGAGTGTCGGCTTGAAGGACTCGCGAAAGAAGCCGAAATGGCCGATGCGATCCGCGCCGACTTCGCTGGGCGCAATCCGACGCAGGGTTTTTGGCGCGCCGGTATAAAAACCGTGCAGCGATTCGGTGTTGCGTGCCGACATCATTTCGTCGTCGGTGAACGAAAGTGAGGTCAGCGGCGTTCGCACCGCGGCGAAGGCCTGACGCATGGGTTCGCCCTCGATACCGACCAGGTAGTCCGGGTGCAAGCACCAGCGTCGCCATTGGCGAATGACGCCGGCGGGCAGGTCGCCCACGGCGCCGATACGGTCACCCGGAAAGTACCCGGCGATCGCCGTGAGCGCCGGCGCCAGGCCGTGCCAGAGCAGCCAGGCCTTGCGCCGGATCTGCGGGCTATTCTCGCGCCAGTAGCCGCTGCCCGCCGCGATGGTGACGATGCGGCTCAGCCGTCCATGACCTTCGACCAGCGGCAGGATCTGCGCGCCGACGCTGTGGCCGATCCAGTAGATCGGCAACTCGCCGGCAGCGTCGGCTACCGCCGCCAGCACGGCGCTGCAGTCGTGGCGGGCCCAGTCGAGGATGTCGACCTGCAGCTGGCGCAGCGGTACGCGGCGGGAGCGGCCCATGCCCAGATAGTCGAAGGTGACGACCAGATAGCCTTGCTCGGCGAGCCAACCGGCAAAGGTGGCGTAGAAGCGTTGCTTGACGCCCATCGCCGGTACGATCAGCACCGCCCCGCGTGGTGTGCCCGCTGCTGGGTACCAGTAGCTGGACAGCAGATGACCGTTGCCGTTGTCGATCGAGCGCTCTTGTGCCTGTATCGTCGCCATTTTTTGTTCTCCGCTCTTCTAGGTTTGCCACGCGCCATGCAGTATACGAAGAGCAGAAGATAATTCTAGAAAAATATTCTAGTTCACCTTGGAGGTCGGATGGCTCGCAGTAGCCGTAAACAGGAAATCCTGCAGGCCGCACTCGCCTGTTTCACCGAGTTCGGTGTCGAGGCGACCACCATCGAGATGATCCGCGATCGGTCAGGAGCGAGCATCGGCAGCCTCTACCATCATTTCGGCAATCGTGAGCGGATCATCGCGGCGCTGTACCTGGAAGGCATCGGTGAGTATGCGGCGCTGCTGGAGGCCGGGCTGATCGAGACGCTGGATGCCGAGGCGTGTGTGAAGCTATTCGTGACCAGCTATATCGACTGGGTGGTGGCGAACCCCGACTGGGCCCGCTTCGTGCTGCACAACCGCGGACGGGTTGAGGCCGGCGAAATGGGTGAGCGGCTGCGTGAAGTCAACCAGGCGCACGGCGAGCGGGTCAGCACCATCCTGCGGCGGCATCGGGACAGCGGCGCCTTTCGGCGGATGCCGGGTGACTGTTTCCTGGCCGTGGTGATCGGGCCCTGCCACGACATGGCGCGCAACTGGCTGGCCGGGCGCTCTCGCACCGCGTTGGCCGATGTACGCGAATTGCTCGCGGAGATCGCCTGGGCCAGCGTCAGGGCGCAATAGATGAGGACGGCTCGCCGGCCCGGCAGCGTCTCCGCGCGGGGACTGGCGTGGCCGCGCTAGCGATCAGACGCCCAGGCTCTCGATATCGCGGGCGAGCATTTCCAACTGGTGTGCCAGGGAGCCGCGCAGCGTCTCTTCGCTGAGCTGGAAGGAGGGCGCACCACAGGTCAGCGCCATGATGCTGCCGTCGGCCAGGTGCAGCGGCACCCCGGCTGCCTTGACGTTACGGTCCCAGTCGCCGAGCGACAGGCAGAAGCCGTGACGGCGGAACTCTTCGAAGGAGCCTTCCAGTGACTGCTTCATGGCGGGCCAGTCGTCGCCGTACTTGGCTTCCAGCGCGGCCATGAGGTGCTCGCGCTCCTTTTCCGGGGTGGCGGCCAGAAAGGCACGGCCCGCGGAGGTGGTCGCCAAGGGCAGGCGGACGCCAACATCCATGCGCAACGTCGAAACCTCGGCCGGGCGGCAGTTTTCCACGTAGATCATCGACAGGCGATCACGGCATGTCAGGCCGACCGACGTGTTGGTCCGGCGGGCGAACTCATCCATGTAGGGCTTGGCCAGCTGGCGCACGCGAAGATTGGACACGTAGGCGTAACCCAGTGCCAGAACGCCGGAATCGAGCTGATATTTCTCCAGCTGCTGGGAATAGCTGAGATAGCCAAGCTTGGTCAGGGTGTAGGTCATGCGCGACACGGTGGGCTTGGGCAGGCCGGTGATCCGTGCGATGTCCTGATTGCCCATCACCACCGAACCGTGGGTAAAAGCGCGCAGCACGTCCAGGCCACGAGACAGGGCCTCGACGAACTTGCGGTCTTTCGGGTTCTCGATGTCTTCAGCGTCGCTCATGATGATGTCGGTCTTTTTCCGGTAGTGGGGCAGCGGGGGCGAACGATAGCAGAACGCCTTGAGAGGCAGCAGTACGGCTGCGCCGGCGCGTGTCATCGTCCGAGGTCAGGAAGATCCTCCGCTCTGTCGATGGGCATTGTTTCATAGTAGTGGAAAAATCCCACTCCGAATTTCGCACAGTAAAATTGTGATTCGCTAAAGCGGCACCTGTTTGTGGTGGGGCCCCACCGGAGGGCTGTCCCCTGTCGAGCCTGCTGGCGGGGCGGCGGCACGCTGAGCTGCGGCGTCGGGCCGGTTCGTTTCATCTATTCGATCCAAAATCAGCCGACGAACGGCAAAGCGGTGCATAGGCGCCCCGACGCGCTCTGCCGCCTGTCGAGCGCGCACGGCGCGGCTCGGGAAAAGTCATGCCGCGCTTGTTGCTCGGGGGGCTTTCTGATATAAAGCAGCGCTCTTTTCTAGGGGCCCGGTTTCTTCGCTTGCCGCGTAGCCGGTAAGACCCCAATGAAACGTGGCGCTGAGCGCCGAAAGACAAGTGAATTCAAGCGGCCAACCCATGCCGGGTTGGGCATGTGGTTTTAGAGGGCTGAGGCATGTCGAGAGTCTGTCAAGTTACCGGTAAGGGTCCGGTAACCGGGAACAACGTTTCCCACGCAATGAACAAAACCCGTCGTCGTTTCCTGCCGAACCTGCAGCATCATCGCTTCTGGGTCGAGTCCGAGAACCGCTTCGTCCGTCTGCGCCTGAGCGCCAAGGGCATGCGTATTATCGACAAGCGCGGCATCGACGCCGTTCTGGCTGAACTCCGCGCTCGCGGCGAAAAGGTTTAAGGAGAACTATCATGCGTGATCTGATCCGTTTGGTGTCCAGCGCCGGTACCGGCCATTTCTACACCACCGACAAGAACAAGCGCACTACGCCCGACAAGATCGAAATCAAGAAGTACGATCCGGTCGTGCGTAAGCACGTGATCTACAAGGAAGCCAAGATCAAGTAATTGATCGGCCCTTGAAGGAAAAACCCGCCAGCTGGCGGGTTTTTTCGTTTCTGGTCTGCCGTCACGCGGTCTTGCGGATGGCCCCGGCGAGGCGCTCGATCATGGCGTCGATGTGCTCGCGTTCGACGATCAAGGCCGGTGACAGCGCAATGGTGTCGCCGCTGGCGCGCGCCAGCAGGCCGTCGGCGAAGCACTGGCGGAACACCTCGTAGCCGCGCTTGCCAACGCCGTCGGGGTGCGCCGCGAACTGGATACCGGCAACCAGGCCAACGGTGCGGATGTCGGTCACGTTGGGCAGCCCCTGCAGGCTGAACAAGGCGTCCTGCCAGTAGCCTTCGAGCTCGATGGCTTTCTGGAACAGGTTTTCACGCTGATAGATTTCCTGCGTGGCCAGGGCGGCAGCGCAGGCGACCGGATGCCCGGAATAGGTGTAGCCATGGAAGAACTCGATGGCGCTTTCCGGGCCCTGCATGAAGGCGTCGTGAATCTGTTCGTCGACGAACACCGCCCCCATCGGGATCGCGCCGTTGGTCAGGCCCTTGGCGCAGGTGAGGATGTCCGGCGTGACGCCCCAGCGCTGTGCGGCGAAGGCCTCACCGACGCGGCCGAAGCCGGTGATCACTTCGTCGAAGATCAGCAGGATGCCGTGCTTGCGGGTGATCTCGCGCAGGCGCTGCAGGTAACCTTGCGGCGGCAGGATCACACCGGCGGACCCGGACATCGGTTCGACGATCACCGCCGCGATGTTCTCCGCCCCGTGCAGGGTGACCAGGCGCTCCAGTTCGTCGGCCTTTTCGGCGCCCTGTTCCGGCAGCCCGCGGCTGAAAGCGTTGCGTTGCAGGTCGAGCGTATGCGGCAGATGATCGACTCCCGGCAACAGCGCGCCGAATGCCTTGCGGTTGTTGGCCATGCCGCCCACCGAAATGCCGCCGAAGCCGACGCCATGGTAAGCGAGCTCACGCCCGATCAGCCGCGTGCGACTGCCTTGGCCGATCGCGCGCTGGTAGGCCAGGGCAATCTTCAAGGCGGTATCGGCCGATTCCGAGCCTGAGTTGGTGAAGAACACCCGGTTCAGCCCGGCCGGGCTGATCTGCGCCAGCCGCTCGGCCAGCTCGAAGGGCAGCGGATGGCCCATCTGGAAGGTCGGCGCGAAGTCCAGCTGGGCGATCTGCCGGCTCACCGCTTCGGTGATTTCACGCCGCCCGTGTCCGGCGTTGCAGCACCACAGCCCGGCCGTGCCGTCGATCACTTGGCGCCCCTCGGTGTCTGTGTAATACATGCCCTCGGCCCGTTCGAGCAGGCGTGGGCTGCCCTTGAACTGACGGTTGGCGGTAAAAGGCATCCAGAAGTGGTCGACGCAATCGTGGGTCATGGCGCGCTCCGGCAGGGCAGTTTTGGCGGCTATGCTGGTACACGACAGCCATTACGGGTAGCCAGCGGTTTCGGCGAGTCTATGTTTAATAAAACGAACAAAACAAGCCGGAAACCGGCGGACGCGTAAAAAATATTGATAGCCCCGGCGCCCCTGGTTTAGGGTGCCTCTCTGATTAGTCAATTGTTACCGAGGACGTTTCATGACCACCCTGACACTTGCCGATTGGCAACAGCGCGCTCGCGACCTGCGCATCGAAGGCCGGGCCTTCATCCAGGGCGAATACACCGCGCCCAGCGCCGGCGCCAGCTTCGATTGCATCAGTCCGGTCGACGGCCGCGTGCTGGCGCAGGTGGCCAGCTGTGACGAGGCCGACGCCGATCGGGCCGTGATCAGCGCGCGCATGGCGTTCGAATCCGGTGCCTGGTCGCGCATGGCGCCGGCCAAGCGCAAGGCGACGATGATCCGCTTCGCCAACCTGATCCAGGCCAACGCCGAGGAGCTGGCGCTGCTGGAAACTCTGGACATGGGCAAGCCGATCAGCGATTCGCTGGGCATCGACATCCCCGGCTCGGCCAACGCGCTGCGCTGGTCGGGAGAGGCGATCGACAAGATCTACGATGAAGTGGCGGCGACGCCGCACGATCAGCTGGGCCTGGTGACCCGCGAACCGGTGGGTGTGGTGGCGGCCATCGTGCCATGGAACTTCCCCCTGATGATGGCCTGCTGGAAGCTCGGCCCGGCCTTGGCCACGGGTAACTCGGTGATCCTCAAACCTTCGGAGAAATCGCCACTGACTGCCATCCGCGTGGCGCAGCTGGCCATCGAGGCGGGTATCCCGCCGGGCGTGCTCAACGTGCTGCCGGGCTACGGCCACACCGTGGGCAAGGCGCTGGCGCTGCACATGGATGTGGATACGCTGGTGTTCACCGGTTCCACCCGGGTCGCCAAGCAATTGATGATCTATGCCGGCGAATCGAACATGAAGCGCGTCTGGCTGGAGGCGGGCGGCAAGAGCCCGAACATCGTCTTCGCTGATGCGCCGGATCTCGAAGCGGCAGCTCGTTCCGCAGCCAGCGCCATCGCCTTCAACCAGGGCGAGGTCTGCACGGCGGGCTCGCGGCTATTGGTGGAGAGTTCGGTCAAGGAGCGGTTCCTGCCGATGGTGGTGGACGCGCTCAAGGGCTGGAAGCCGGGCAACCCGCTGGATCCGGCCACCAATGTCGGCGCGCTGGTCGATACCCAGCAGCTCGACACCGTGCTCGGCTACATCGAGGCGGGTCGCAACGACGGCGCCCAGGTGCTGATCGGTGGCCAGCGCACCATGCAGGAGACGGGCGGCCTCTATGTCGAGCCGACCATCTTCGACGGTGTCAGCAATGCCATGAAGATCGCGCGAGAAGAGATTTTCGGTCCGGTGCTGTCGGTGATCACCTTCGATACCGCGGCCGAGGCCGTGAGCATCGCCAACGACACCCCGTATGGCCTGGCCGCAGCGGTATGGACAGCGGATCTCTCCAAGGCCCACCGCACCGCACGCGCGCTGCGGGCCGGCAGCGTCTGGGTCAACCAGTACGACGGTGGCGACATGACCGCGCCGTTCGGCGGCTTCAAGCAGTCCGGTAACGGTCGCGACAAGTCGCTGCATGCGTTCGACAAGTACACCGAGCTGAAGGCGACCTGGATCAAGATCTAAAAGGCAGGAACCGTAGGGTGGATGTCGCTTTTTACATCCACCTTGTTGCACCGTCACGGTGGATCGGAGAAGCGCGATCCACCCTACGAGGCCTGTCGGTGATCACCTTCGATACCGCGGCCGAGGCCGTGAGCATTGCCAACGACACCCCGTATGGCCTGGCCGCAGCGGTATGGACGGCGGATCTCTCCAAGGCCCACCGCACCGCACGCGGGTTGCGGGCCGGCAGCGTCTGGGTCAACCAGTACGACGGTGGCGACATGACCGCGCCGTTCGGCGGCTTCAAGCAGTCCGGTAACGGTCGCGACAAGTCGCTGCATGCGTTCGACAAGTACACCGAGCTGAAGGCGACCTGGATCAAGATCTGAGAGGTAGGAACCGTAGGGTGGATGTCGCTTTTTACATCCACCTTGTCGCACCGCCACGGTGGATCGGAGAAGCGCGATCCACCCTACGGCTTTTTGAGTGCTCAGCTAGCTTTGCCCCCACAGCCCGCTGCGGCGCATCGCGCCCCACTGATGTTTGCGGCGGGAAAACCACTGCCACAGCCCGCGGCAACGCCAGAGGGTATTCAGCTGGCGATAGCCGAAGTTCTCCAGCACTGCCATCAGAAACAGCCGCAGCATGTCGCGACGCCGCTCGTAGACGCGAAACGACAGAGTTTCCAGCAGCAGGCCGTTGACCGACAGCAGGATGCCCATGCCGACGGCGACCAGCAGGAAGGCCGCCAGCGCGGCGTAGGACACCACGCCGAGCACGAACCCACCGATCATGAAGCCGTAGCCGACCAGTTCGATCAGCGGCCCCAGCCACTCGAACAGCGCCATGAACGGCCAGGCCAGCCAGCCGGGCGTGCCGCCCCGAAGGCTGAAGGCCAGGCGCGCATGACGACCCAGGCTTTCGGCCAGCCCGCGCTGCCAACGGCTGCGCTGACGGCCCAGGGTGCCGATGTCCTCGGGGCACTCGGTCCAGCAGATCGGGTCTGGCAGGTAGCGGATGCGGTAGGGAATGCGCCGCTCCCGGTGATAGCGATGCAGGCGCACCACCAGCTCCATGTCCTCGCCGACGGTGTCGGTGCGATAGCCACCCACCGCCATGACCCGTTCCTTGTCGAACAGGCCGAAGGCGCCGGAGATGATCAGCACCGCGTTCATCGGCGACCAGCCGAGGCGTCCGAAGAGGAACGCGCGCAGGTATTCGACGATCTGGAAGCGAGCCAGCCAGTTGCGCGGCAGCCCGGCGCGAATCAGGAAGCCGCCGCGCACCTCGGAGCCATTGGCGATGCGCACGGTGCCGCCGGCGGCGACGGTGCGTTCGTCCTCGAGAAACGGCTGGACCACGCGCAACAGGCTGTCGCGCTGGAGGATGGAGTCCGCATCGACGCCACAGAACAGGCCGTACCGCGCGGCGTTGATTCCCGCGTTGAGGGCATCGGCCTTGCCGCCGTTGGCTTTGTCGATCACCCGCAGGTTGGCGTAGCGCCGCGAGCGGTAGATGGCCTGCACCGGCTGATGCGCGACCGCCTGGCGCAGCGGTTCAGGGTGTGGCACCAGCTCGAATTCCTCGATCAGCAGCGCCAGGGTGCGGTCTTTCGAACCGTCGTTGATCACCACCACTTCGAACTCGGGGTACTGCAACTGCAGCATCGAGCGCACCGAGGTACGAATCGTCGCCTCCTCGTTAAAGGCCGGCATCAGCACCGACACGGGCGGCTCGACGCCGAGATACGGGGCGACTTCACCGGTCTCGGCGCGTTGGCGGATGTAGCCCATCAGGCTGACCATCGACAGCACATTGAGCAGCAGGTACATGCCGTTGAGCAGCAGGAAATAGAGGATGAACCCCAGTTGCAGCCACCAGAGCCAGTCGATGTTCAACGTCTGACCTCCGCAATCGCGCGGCGCAGGGCGTCCTGGCCGTAGCGGTCGTCGACCCGATCGAGCAGCCCCGTCAGCCGCTCGTACGTGGCGTTGGGGAGCGTTGCCAGGCTGTCCGCGGCGGCCTGACGGACCCACCAGCTGGGATCGCGCAGCAAGGGCAGGAACAGGCCGGTGTCATCGCTGCGCGCCTGCTTGTGCAGCGCCAAGAGTGCGGCCAGTCGCACGTCGGCGTGGTCATGGCGCAGCGTACGAATCAGCCGGTCTCGGTCACGCGGGTCACCCAGTTCCTGCAGGCAGCGCAGGGCAACTTGCAGCTGCTCCGCTGGGGCGTTTTCCTCAAGGCGGGCACGCGCCCAGGGTGCCGCGTGGCGGGGATCGCCGTAGACCAGCAAATTCACCAACCGCTCGCGGCGGGGGTCGTCGGATCCGGTCAGCGCGATCAACAGCGGCAACGTCACTGCCTGCTCGCCGGCCTGCTGGCAAAGACTGGCCAGGCGCGGCAAAGCCCAGTCGGGGCGTGCCACGGCGGCGGGAAGAATCAGCTGCATGGCACGCGGCGCGTCCATGGCAATGAGCGTCTGGGCCGCGGCCAGCGAGACGATGGCGTTACGGTTCATCAGCAGGGCCTGCACCGCGTCCCAGTAAGCCGGATCGGCCAGATGGCGCAGGCAGGTCAGCCCGATCAGCCTGCCGCGCACCCGTCCGCGCAGCAGGGCTTGCGCCTGCCGGTCCACGCCCAGGGCGACCAGCGCCCGGTTCATCCGCTCGCGTGCGGTGCCGCGCAATTGCAGCTGGGTGCGGTTCCATTGCAGCAGGAACCACAGCTGGCGATTGGCCGGGAGCGTCGGAACCGGCTCGGGAAGCTGGTCGTCGAGGCTGCACAGCGCGAAGAACGGGCGCCACTGGTCGTTGAATTGCTGGCGGCGAAGGGCGCGGCGGCGTGCAATCTCACCGAGCAGCAGCACCTGTAGCATCACCAGCACGGTGAGGCCACCGAGGCCCAGCGCGCAGTACAGTGCCAGCTGCAATGTGCCGTCTTCCGGCCAGACCGCCAGCCAGGCGCGGCGCGGTGCGGCGCACAGCCAGGCCGGACAGTTCAGTTCAGAAAGCATGCCGCAGCCCGAGCTGAAGCCAGCGGCGCGTGTAGTAATCGCCTTGCCGATGCTGGCCCACTTCCCAGGTCAGTGCCCAGCGGCTGTCGAGCCAGTGACGGCCCTGCAGGCTGATGGCGCGCACGTCGCTGGTGATCAGTCGTTGTTGCTCGACGGCCTCTTCCTCGCCGACGGTCAGGCGCAGGCCGGCGTAGCTGAGACCGGCGTAGTAGTAATCGAGGGCCAGGTCGTGACCGATCGGGGTGCCGGCATTGGCCACGTCCGTTACGTTCAGCGTGTAGCCTGCGCGCCAGGCATTCCAGTAGCGTTCGGCGCTGAGCGCCAGTCGGTCGACCCGCGTGGTGTCGTATTCGGTGCGCCTGACGCTGACGGCGCCGAGAAAGCCCGCCGGCAGGCGCCGTTGCAGGCGCAGGTCGGCATGCCACTCGGGCAGGAAGTAGGGCGACGGCTGATAGCCGACCTCGGGTTGCAGCGTCCAGTTATCGTCAAGGGCGACGACCATCCCCGCTTCGACACCCTGGTCCCGCTCGCCGAAGCGCTCCTCGTTCAGCAAGGCGCCATACCAGCCGAGGCCTTCCGGTTGCGTCGAGGCGTAATCCAGGCGCTGGCTGCGCCAGTTGTCGAAGCCGCTGTCCAGCCAGTCCTGCCGGAGCGACAGCTCCAGCTCGTGGCGGCGTTGCGCCGGTGCGATGGCGGCCGGGGCGGTCTCGGTTACCGGTGACGTCAGGGCCGCGCGGGCCTGCTGCATCACCTGTTGGACCTGCATGTAGTCCGGCGCCAGCATCGCGGCCCGCTCGAGCGGGACCAGCGCCGCCTGTGGCCGACCGGCCCAGAGCAGTGCCTGGCCCTGGCCCAGCAGATAGTCGGTGTTGTCGGGTTCACGTTGCAGCAATTGCTGGTACAGCGGCAGCGCCTGCTCGGGGGCGCCCTGCCAGGCACGAACACGCGCCAGCAGGAACGTCGCTTCACGGTCGTCGGGGTGACGCGCCAGATGCGCGCCGAGGGTCGCCTCGGCGGCGTCCAGCTGTTGCGCCTCGACCTGACGCTGTGCCGTGGCGAGGTCGGCCAAGGCCAGTGAGGGCAGCAGCCAGGCGGGTAACAGCAAGGCCAGTATCAGCCGGCTCATCGAGTCCTCCTTAGCAGGCGACGGATGCGTGCCAGCAGTTCCTCCGGCTGGAACGGCTTGGTCACGTAATCATCGGCGCCCAGTTCCAGCGCCCGGACAATGTCCACCTCGCGCGCTTTGGCCGTCAGCATCAGCACCGGCACGCTTTCCCAACCCGGTTGGGCGCGCAGCCGCTCGATCAGCTCGAGACCGTCGTGATAGGGCAGCATGATGTCCATCAGCGTCAGGTCGGGTGGCTGGGTATTGCCGAGCTTTTCCAGCGCCTGCCGGCCATCAGCGGCGTGCTCGACGCTGAATCCGTGGCGTTCGAGCATGTAACGGATCAGGAAGGCGATGTCCTCTTCGTCCTCCACCATCAGGATTCGCTGGCTAGCGGACACATTCATGCATTGACCTCTTCGGCATCTCGGGTATGGCCAGGCGGCCAGTGTTGCAGCAGCTGCTGGATCAGCGCGGCGAGCTCATCGCCGTCATGGCGCGACTTGATCAGTTGGCGCAAGGCCAGACGGCTGTCCTGCACCGGTGAGTCCAGCGCGGAAAAGATGATCACCGGCGGCGGGGGTACGGTCTGGGCCAGTTGATCGAACAGCTGCGTGCCGTCGCCATCGGGCAGCATCAGGTCGATGATCGCCAGATCGAAGTGGCGGCGAGCCAGCAGCTGGTGGGCTTCGGCCAGGCTGGCGGCGCTCTCCAGTTCGACGCCCAGCGGCTCGACCAGCCGGGCCAGCAGCGTCTGCAGGTCCTCGTCATCCTCGACATGGAGGATCCGTGCCCGCTCGTTGCGGCCCAGGCAGGCGCGCACCACCTGGATGATGCGCGAGGGGTCGACTGGCTTGTCCAGCCAGTCGATCACCCCCACCGCACCGCCGCGAAGGGCGCCGTTGTCGTTGTCGCGTCGTTGCGGCTGGAGGCTGACGATCAGCACCGGCAGATGCTGATAGGCGCTCTGGTTGCGCAGGTTCTGCAGGAAGGCAACGCTGTCCTCGTCGCGCAACACCGGGCTGAGGGTCAGGGCCTGGACGCGGTATTCGGCCAGCAGGGCGCGCGCCTGGACGGCGGTCTCGGCGATCAGCGTGGCATAGCCGTGTTGCTGCAGGACGCTCGCCAGCCGCTCGGCAGCCGCGCTATCGGGTTCCAGCACCAGGATGCGTGCGCGCGAAGGCTGCAGGTCGGGGGCCGCTGCGGCCGTGACCGGAGCGCTGGCAGTCGCGTGCGGCAGAGGCGCACGGGGCAGCCTGAACCAGAACCGCGTGCCCTGGCCTTCCTGTGAATCGAAGCCGATCTGGCCATGCATCTGCTGCACCAGTGAGCGGGTGATGGCCAGGCCCAGCCCGGTGCCGCCGCGCGTGCGCGCGTCCGACGCATCGGCCTGGGCGAAGCGCTCGAACAGGCGCGAGCGGAAGCTTTCCGGAATGCCCTGGCCACGATCGCGAACGCCGACCTCCAGCTCGTCGCCGTCCGCCTGCAGCTCGACGTGGACCACGCCACCGACCGGCGAATGCTTGATCGCGTTGGACAGCAGGTTGGCCATCACCTGGGCGAAGCGGTCCGGATCGAGTTCGGCCTCGAGCGGCGCCGAGCCGCTGGCCACGTCGAGCTGCAGGCGGACGCCATATTCGTCGGCGTAGGGTTTGAGGTCGAGCAGCGCCTGCTCGACCAGCGTCTCGACGTCGTTGCGGCTGAAGTGAAAGGGCAGGCGGTCGGCTTCGAGCTTCTCGATGTCGAGGATGTCGTTGATCAGGCGCACCAGGCGTTCGCTGTTCTTGTAGGCGATGTCCAGCAGCGGCCGAGCCCCTTCGTCGATTGCGCCGGCGACGCCACCGGTGAGCATGCCCAGCGCGCCTCGAATGGCGGTCAGCGGCGTGCGCAGTTCATGGCTGACGGTGGAAATGAACGCGGTCTTCATCTGTTCCATATGTCGGCGGAGGGACATGTCGACCGCCACGGTCACCACGTGGCAGGCGCCGCTGGATGTGCTCATGGGGCGCTTGACCACCTGTAGCCAGCGCTCTCGCCCCTGCGCATCGGTCAGCTGAACCTCGGTGGTGCGCAGTTCACCGCTGCCGCCGAGCAATTCCGCTTCGCCCTGTAGCAACGGCAGCAGCCGCTGCGCATCGGGAAGCTCCTCGGCGCGGCGCTGCTCGATCTCCTCGGGACGCCGATCGAGCAGGGCGGCGAGGGCGTCGTTGCACAACAGGAAGCGACCTTGTCCGTCCCGCACGAAGATCAGGTTCTCGTCCGTGTCCACCACGCGCCGCAGGAACACCTTCTGGTCTTCCAGGGTGTCGCGGCTGCGCTGCAGCTCGGTGACGTCGCGGGCGATCGCCAGGTGATCACCCAGGCCGGTCGGTACCAGCCGGACCTCGAACGTGCGTCGGCTCTGCACTTCGCACCAGGTCGTCCGGCGGCGCTTCAGGCTGTTGTCGGCCTGCCGGCGCAGGCCGGTCAGCAGCGGCTCGATGGCCTCCGGTGCGGGGGCGCGGCTGGCATGCTGCTGTGACAGCGCGGTAACGCGTCGTTGGCTGTCGATGGCGTACAGGTGGTCGGGGATGGCCTGCAGCAGGGCGGCCAGGCGTGCCTCACCGGCCTGGGCCTGGTTCGCCAAGGCCTGGCGGCTGTGCAGGTCGCGGCGAAGGGCCCACAAGGCCGCGAAAAACAACGCGGCTACGGTCAGGCTGCCGAACATGCCCAGCCACCTGCTGCGCTGGATGGTGGCGGCCACGGCCTGGTTGGCCGCGTCGAGCTGGGTGCGCTCGTAGCGCTCGACGGCTCCGAGCAGGGCCCGCAGGCGGTCCATGATCCGCTTGCCACCGGCCTCCCGCACGCGCCCGGCCGCCGCTTGCAACCCGGCATCGCGGCGCGTCTGGATGTTGTCGGCTGCGATCATCAGGCGTGTGGCGATGCTCTGGTCCAGCAGGTCGAACCAGTGGTGGTCGGGATAAGTCCGGTCGCTCAGCAAGGTCTGCAACTGGCGGCGGTGCGTCTCGATCGCACCCAGTCCGCGCTCGTAAGGCTCCAGATAAGCGGCCTCGCCAGTCAGGACGAAGCCACGCGCGCCGGTCTCGATGTCCTGTAGGGCCGACAGCGTGGCCTGGGTCGAGGTGATGACCGCCAGGCTGTGCTGGACGGACCGGTTGGTGGTCAGCATCGCCTCCTGGGTGCGCTTGACCTGCCAGCCGAGCGCGACGAGCAGGCCAAAGGCGATCGCCAAAGCCAGTGCACGCCAATTTATCCAGGATTTTGTCGGCAAACCGGAACTCCTCACACCGGTTGAACGGGCCTGGGGCAGTGATGCCTTCCGTTTCCGCCACGTCGGCCTTGCGACAGCGGCGCACGCGGCGGCCACGGTACCGGTGCACTGTAGTTGAGTCGAAAATGGCGCGACGGTTCGCCGGGCGACGCGATCAGCGCGGGGAGGCGACCTGGATCTGGTTACGGCCGTTGTGCTTGGCGGCATAAAGCGCCTGGTCAGCGCGCTCCAGCAGTGCGGCCGGGCTGGAGTGGCCGTCGGTTTCGCTGATGCCGGCACTCAGCGACACGTTGAACACCCGGCTGCCGGCATGGAAGGGCAGCGCCGAGAAGCGCTGGCGGATTTCATCGAAGATCTGCCGGGCCTGTTCGAGGGGGCAGTCGGGCAGCACGGCGACGAATTCCTCGCCGCCATAACGACCGAGGCTGTCGATGCGGCGCAGGCGCTGACGCATGAGGTTGGCCAGGGAGCGGATGACGTTGTCGCCGGCGGCGTGCCCGTACTGGTCGTTGACCTGCTTGAAGTGATCCAGATCGAGCATCACCACGCTCGCCGGCTTGCCGCTGCGTTGCGCGCGTTCCACCTCGAGCGCCACTTGCTCCTTGATGTCGGCATGTTTGAGCAGGCCGGTCAGGCTGTCACGCGACAGCGCCATGCTCAGCGAACGGGCGCGCTGGACGTGGGAAAACACCGCGGCGGTCAGGGCGCTGTCGCTGATGGGTTTGGTGATGAAGGCGTCGCCGGCCTTGAGCAGCGCGGCCATCTGCCGGTTGATATCGGTTTCCCCGGACAGGTAGATGATGGTCACGCGCAGCCACTCATCGTTCAGCCGGATCATCTGCGCCAGCTCGAGCCCGGTGAAGTCCGGCATGTTCATGTCGAGCAGCACCACTTCCGGGTTGAACGCCCGCATGACCTCGAACAGCTGGCTGGGGTCGGTCAGGGTCTGCACCAGCATCTGGGAATTGCGCAGCACCAGGCTGTAACGGCTGGACAGGTCCGCATCGTCGTCGACGATCAGTACCCGGTACGGCTCGCTCAGTTGCAGGTTGAGGCAGTTTTCCAGGGTGTTTTCCAGCTGCGTGACATTCAGCGGTCGGGTGAAATAGCCCCTCGCACCCGCCCGCACCGCGGCCAGCTGGCTGTCGAAGTCGGCCTGATCGCCGATCACCAGCAGTGGCAACGGCGTTTCCAGGTCCTGCTGCAGCAGGCGCACCTCGTCGAGCTCGTCGCTGTGCTGACTGACCACCAGGGCGTCCGGCAGCTGCCCCTGGATGGCGGTCTGCAACAGGGCGGGTTCCGGGAACAGCAGCATCTCGTAGCCGAAGCTGCCCAGCGCCCTGCACATCTCCTGTCCCGCCTCGAGGTCGCGCTCGAGCAGGTAGACGCGGCAACTGGCCGGCCGGCTGTCCTGAACGGTCGATGGCGCCGCGGCGGCGTGTCGGGGATCGTCCGCCTGGGTGGCCAGGGCCAGCTGGCGGACGGCCTGGATGAATTCGGAGAGCGCCTGGCCGCTGGGCCGGGCGGCTTCCAACCAGCAGTCGGCGCGTTGCTCCAGCAGGCGCGCCTGCTCGCCGACCGTGGTGAAGCCGAAGGTCCCGGCAGTACCGGCCAGGCGGTGCATGCGTTCGTGCAGATCGAGCATCAGCTGGCGGCGCTGCTCCTGTTCGCGGGCGCTGGACAATTGCTCGGCGCGTTGCCCGAGCTCGGCCAGCTCCGTGCCCAGACGTTCGGCGAATTTTTCGTTCAATGCCTGCAGTTGGTCGTGCAGCGCCTGTTGGGTGCCGTCAATCATGTTCGGCATTCCAGACTTCTTCCAGTTGTGCGGCCAGTTGCATAGGGTTGAAAGGCTTGTGCAGCAGTTTGCGCACACCGAGCCGGCGCAGCTCCTCGGGTGTGGCAACCTCGTCGGCCTGCCCGGTCAACAGCACCACCGGGGTCTGCCGCAGGTCGATCAGCGCGCTCAGCTGGTCGAGAAGCTCCAGGCCGGTCATTTGCGGCAGCATCATATCCAGCAGGATCAGATCCGGCGCGAATCCCTGCACCTCGGCCAGGGCCGCCTGCCCCGAGGCGCAGCTGAGCACCTCATAGCCGCCGAGCTTTTCCAGCGCGATCCGGGTCACCACCTGGATGGACGGCACGTCCTCGACATGCAGCACGCGGTGCAAGCGCTTCATGGCTGCGGCTCGGAGAGCGGCTGACAGGGCAGTTCGAACCAGAAGCAGGCGCCTTGGCCGGGCGTCGAATCGTAGCCGATCTGTCCGTTCATATGCTCGATCAACTCTTTACTGATCGCCAGCCCGAGCCCGGTACCGCCTTGCTGGCGCGTATCGGAGGCATCTGCCTGAGCGAACTTGCTGAATATCCGTTGGCGAAAGGCTTCGGCGATTCCCGGGCCGCTGTCTCGCACACTGACGCGCACCCTGTGATCGGCTGCGGGCTCCGCCCATAGCGTCACCACCCCGCCAGGCGGCGAATACTTGGCGGCATTGGACAACAGATTGCTCAGGACCTGCTCCAGGCGCATCGTATCCACCTCGATCGAAACGGCCGGGCAACCGTCCAGCACGATGCTCACAGCATAGCTTTCGGCGTAGCCCTGGTTGCTGCGCAGCGCTTGCTCCAGCAGGGGCAGCAGCGGCTGCCACTGCAGTTCGAAGCGCATCTTGCCGGCGTACAGCTTGTCGATGTCCAGCAGGTCGTCGATCAGCGCGCTCAGGCGTTGGCTGTTCTGGTGGGCGATGTCCAGCAGCTCGTGCAGGTGTTCGGGTACATCGCCGATCACCCGACCGCAGATCAGTCCCAGGGACGCCGTGATCGATGTCAGCGGCGTACGCAGCTCGTGGCTGACGGTGGAGACGAAATCGCGCTGCAGGTTCTCGACCTGTTTGCGATCGGTGATGTCATGCAGCACCACCACCGCCCCGTTCTGCTGGCCGTTGGAGGCGTACATCGGGTCGGCGTTGGCGAGCACGTGGCGAGCGCTGCCCTGCAGCACGATGGTCATCTCCACGTTGCGAATGTGCTCGCCGCGCAAGGCCCGCATCAGCGGGACCTCATCGGGCGCCATGGGCGTCACCCCGTCGGCATGGTAGAGATGGTAGACGTCCGGCCATTGCTCCGGCGACAGCTGCTGGGCGTCGAGCCCATGCCAGCGGCGCGCGGTGTGATTGAACAGGGTCAGGTTGCCGTCAGCATCGCAGGCGACGACGGCTTCGGACAGGGCTTCGAGCAGGCGTCGGTTCATTTCCTGCTGCTTGTCGAGCTCCAGCTGATCGGCCTTGCGTTCGGTGATGTCGGTCACCAGACCGTGCCAGAGCACCGAACCGTCGGCCTGGCGCATCGGCGTGGCGCGCGCCTCGACCCAGATCGTGCCCTTGCGCGGATGGTTGATGCGGTGTTCGAAATGCCAGGGCGTCAGGGTCGAGGCGGCCTGGCGGATGCTCGCCAGGACATGCTCGCGGTCATCCGGATGCACCTGCCCGTAGATCGGGCCGATGCTTTGCGCCATCTCGGCCGCGCTCAGGCCGTAGATCTCCTCGGCACCCTCGCTGAGGTAGGGAAACGAGCTGCTGCCGTCGGGCCGCCAGCAGAACTGGAAGAGCATGCCCGGCACCTGCGCGGCGATCTGTTGCAGACGCAGCTGCAGGCGCTCCTGATGCGCCAGGTCGTAGGCGCTGACGATGTAGCCGCGCAGCAGCTCGCGCTCGTCATGGATGGCCGAGACGTTCAGCAGCACCGGTACGTTGCCGCCGTTGCGGTGCAGCAGCCGCCATTCGCGCATTTCGCGGCGTCCTTCGAGCAGTGGGGCGGTGAGCACAGCAAACCCCGGCTCGACCGGCTCGCCCAGCTCCTCGGCGAGGATACGCGCGCGGCGTGCCAGCGCATCCGCCGGGAACAGCGTCGTGGTCAGCGGCCGGCCGATCAGCAATTGCTCGGGGTAGCCGAACAGCCGCTCGGCGGTCGGGTTGACCCCTGAAATGCGGCCCTCGGCGGTGGTCACCAGCATCGCGCTGGCCGCACTGTTGAGCAGCGCCTGTTGCATGGCCGCCTGCTCGGCGTAGCGGTGGGCCTGCAGGCGCTCCTCGAACAGCCGCATGATCTGTCGGCTCAGGCGCACCAGCGCACTGCGCTGGGCCTCGTCGAGGTGGCGCGGTTGGCGATCGATCACGCAGAGGGTGCCCAAGTTGAAGCCGTCCGGGGTGGTCAGCGGCGCGCCGGCATAGAAGCGGATGAGGGGATCGCCGGTCACCAGCGGGTTGTCGCGAAAGCGCAGGTCCCGTTGAGCATCCTCGACCTCGAAGACGCCGGAGCCGTCGATGGTATGGGTGCAGAAGGAGATATCGCGTGGGGTTTCGCTGACCTCCAGGCCGACTCGGCTCTTGAACCACTGGCGATGGTCATCGACCAGCGAGATCAGCGCGATCGGGGTGCCACAGATATAGGCGGCCAGCTCGGCGAAATCATCGAAGGCCGCCTCATCGGGCGTATCGAGGATCTCGTAGCGAAGCAGGGCAGCGAGACGGGACAGTTCGCGGGGCGGCGTGGACGCTGCGGTCGACTTCGGTGGTTCCATCTGCGGACCTGTCTCGCTGGGTTGAGGGCTGGTCGCGACGGCTACAGGCCGTCGGCGTCCCAGATGGACTGGATCTGTCCGGCCAGGCGCATCGGGTCGAACGGCTTGACGATGACGTCGCGCGCGCCGAGCTTGCGCAGGTGTTCGATTTCGCCCGGCTGAACCTTGGCCGTCATGAAGACCACCGGAATCTGCGCCAGATCGATTCGCTCCGCGAGTCGGGTCAGGGTTTCCGTACCGCCCATGCCGGGCATCATCACGTCGAGCAGGATGAACTGCGGGGCGAAGCCCTCGACTTCCTCCAAGGCCTGCGTGCCGGACGAGCACGACAGCACTTGGTAGCCGCCGATGGCCTCCAGGGCCACCCTCACCACGGCCTGGATGGAGGGGTCATCCTCCACGTGAAGTATCCGTTTGAGCACGGTCATGCGGGTCTCCGGTATCGATGCTTTGACCATTCAAAAGGCAGGCAGTTTGCCATCTCGCTCGGTCGATGGCGCACCCTGCGAGAAAAATAGCCGGTCTGCCGGCCACGGCACGCAGCGAGCGGATGCCGCCAGACGCGCAAGAGAGGGCCAGGGTCGGGCAACCTAGACAGCGAGGCGATCGGTGGCGGCCGTTCAGGGTTGGACTTCGCCTATGGCCGGAATTTCCATCGACCGCCGTCGGCGTGACGTGAGGCGCTGTCCGGCTTGGATTAGCGCGCCTAGGCCGATCGATGGGGCGCTCGATCGCCGGCAGCCATTTGCCATGGGTGGTCAAAGACGCAGGGTGCGACCGTGTCATCGGCCTGCAGACCGGAGTACGGAGGATGGCCCCGGCCTTGTGAGCCGGGACCGCACGGCAGGGTAGCAAGCAACGGGTCAGACAGCCCTTGTGAGGCCTCGACCCACAGCAAAGCCGTCAGACCCAGCTGCGAAGCAGACGCAGATGAGCGTCTTGTGCGGCCTGCTGGCC
This sequence comes from Stutzerimonas stutzeri, assembly GCF_019090095.1. Lineage (NCBI taxonomy): Bacteria > Pseudomonadati > Pseudomonadota > Gammaproteobacteria > Pseudomonadales > Pseudomonadaceae > Stutzerimonas > Stutzerimonas stutzeri. Next base: position 357,045 of record NZ_JAGQFP010000002.1, read on the forward strand.
GATGGGGCGCAGGCGCAACTCGGTGCCGGGCAAGCATTGACCAAGCCGTGCGACGGCTTCTGGGGTCAGCGCGCCCAGGCGAGGATAGCCGCCGATGGTTTGCCGGTCGTTGAGCAAGACAATGGGCTGCCCATCTGGTGGAACCTGGATCGCACCGAGCGGAACCCCTTCCGAGACGATGCCACCCCGTCGGCTTCTGAGCTCAGGACCGATCAGTCTTACGCCCATGCGGTCGCTGCGGCTGTCGACCTTCCAGCTGCTGTTGAAGGCATCGAACAGGCTCTGGCCGCTGAATTCGCCAATCTGAGCGCCAAGCACAACGTCCAGCGGGCGAGCGCTCGAATAATCTGGCACTTGCGCGACAGGTACGCGCTTGAGCAACCCGGACTGTCCGTGCCAAACAAGGTTGTCGCCCTGCTTGATCGGCTCGCCATCGCCGGTCAAACCACCGAGCGACTCACGGGTAACGGTCGAGACGCTGCCGAGCATCCTCGTCGCTTCGAAGCCGCCCGGGGCGGCGAGATACGCACGCGCGCCCTGACGCGCCTGAGTGAATTTGAGGCGCTGCCCACGCCGGATACTGAACGCTTGCCAGGGCAGTAGCGGCTGGTCGTCCAGCGTCGCGCCCAGATCGCCGCCGGCCAGTGCGAGGCAACCATCCCGTTCGCAGGTGGAGCTGAATCCGCCGAGCGTAATCTCTACCACGGCCGCCGAGAGCGGGTTGTCCAGCAACCAGTTGGCCCAGTACATCGCGATCCAATCGAGTGCGCCGCCCTGCGTGACGCCCAGGTGTCGAACGCCGAATCGGCCGCCGTCCTGCAATTGCACCAAGCGGGTACTCCGTTCCACTTTCAGACCGCTCATGCCGTGGCCCCCTCGTTCCCAGCCAGCGGCGTGTCGTCACCGCCGAGCTTGAGGAATGTTGCGTGATCGACCGGCTCGAACCGCACGCGATCCCCCGGTTGCAGGAGGCTGTAGATCTCGCGTTCGTAATCGAACAGGCTCACCGGAGTCCGGCCGATCAGGTTCCAGCCCCCTGGCGACTCCACCGGATAGGCCGCCGTTTGCCGATCAGCGATGCCGACGCTGCCAGGCGCCACGCGTTTGCGCGGAGTGCCGAGACGGGGTGTGGCGAGAATGGGTTCGACCAATCCCATGAAGGCGAAGCCCGGCGCGAAGCCCACGGCGAACACCTGGTATTCGTGCTGGCTGTGTCGCTGGATGACCTCGTCGACGCGCAGCCCGGATCGTTCGGCGATCAGCGACAGTTCGGGGCCCACCGAGGGGTGATACCAAACCGGCAGGCTGTGAGTATGGCCACCGCGCTCCGATGCAGGCGTCAGCCCTTCGAGCGCAGTGGCCAAGGTCGAGTGGGCCTGAGTGCAGCGCATGCGGGTCAGGTCGAAGTGGATCATCAGCGTGGTGTAAGACGGCACCAGGTCGACCAGCGCCGGACCGAACGCAGCGGTGATGCGCTGGCTGGCTGCGAGCATCCACGGCATGTTGTCTTCGTCGATTTCGTCGAACAGCCGCAGTGTCAGGCAATCGATCGATGCGACCTCAATGCGCGCCTTCATGCCTGCTCCAGCCGGGTAAGCGCTTCACGAATCTGGCGCACCGCCGCAACCGAGCTGGCGTTGTCGCCATGTACGCAAAGGGTGTCACTGGTCAAGCGTATCGAGCTGCCATCGCTCGCGCGAAGGGGCTCGCCGCGCGCCAAGGTGAGTGCCTGGCCGACGATGGTTTCGCTGTCGTGATGTACCGCGCCGGGAAGCTTGCGCGATACCAGGTAGCCTTGGGCGTCGTAGGCACGGTCGGCGAATGTCTCGTACCACAGCGTGAGACCGAACTCTTCACCGATCAGCTGCGGACCACTGTTGTCCGCCGTGCTCATCAGCATCAGCGGTAAGCTGGCGTCGTAGAGCGTTATGGCGCGCATCACCGCACGCAGCGTGGCCGCGTCGCGCATCATGTCCTGATACAGCGCACCGTGCGGCTTGACGTAGCTCACCCGCTGTCCGAGCGGACGACAGATACCGTCGAGGGCACCGATCTGGTAGAGCAGCATGTCTTCCACTTCCTGCGGGCTGCACGCCATGGAGCGGCGACCGAACCCGACCAGATCGGGATACGCGGGATGCGCGCCGATGCGTACGGCGTGCTCCGCTGCCAGGGCGACCGTCTTGCGCATGGTGCCGGGGTCCGAGGCATGGAAGCCGGTGGCGATGTTGGCGCAGTCAATGTACGGCATGACCTCGGCATCCAGGCCCATGCTCCACGCCCCGAAACTCTCCCCGATGTCGCAATTCAAGAGCAGCTTGTTCACAGGGATGTCCTCTTGCTGGTCCATGGGCTGTTAGCGCAGCACCTCCCTGGGGAGGCAGATGGTGGTTGAAGTAATTGTTGGGGGGAGCTCGCACCACGTCCAACAAAATAAGGCGGGCAGGGGGGATAGGAAAAATCGATGTGCGTGCTGACCTGCCCATCGGGCTGGCTGATACGGCTTCTTGAACAAGGGGCATGAATGAGAGCCGCACGCCGTCACCACAGTGCGAGGTTGTAGCTGACGATCAGGCGGTTTTCGTCCAGGTCGTTGCCAAAGTTGGAGCGAACCGTGGCGTTGCGCCACTTGATGCCCAGGTTCTTCAGTGGACCCTTCTGGATGACATAACCCAGATCCATGTCGCGCTCCCATTCCTTACCGTCATTCGCGGTTCCGAGGTCGACGTTGTCGCCGGAAATATAGCGCGTCATGAAGGTCAGTCCCGGTAAGCCGACAGCAGCGAAGTCATAGTCGTAACGGGCCTGCCAAGAGCGTTCTTCACTATTGCTGAAGTTGTTGATCTGGACGAAGTTCACCAGGTACGGATCGCTGATATACGGGAAGGGATCTTCACCACTCATGCGCTGATAGGCACCGGCGAAGGTATGGGCACCCAGGTTGTAACTGACCATGGTGCCGAACGCTTTGTTATCAACATTACGAAAGGTGCCATCCTCGGTAGACTTCGCATAACGTACATCGGTTTTAACTGATTGGCTGTCACCGAGGGGGAGTACATATACTAGCGTGCCGTAATACTGTTTATAGACTTCTTCCAAGTTGCCGTAATGCAGACCAGCGGAAAGATTAGGCGTGAACTTGTAATCGCCGCCGAGGAAGACGAACTCGTCGCTGGTGCCGCCTAGTGCCGACATGCGCTCATAGTTGCTGCTGTTGTTGTGGCGAATCTCGGTAAGCTTTCCGCCCTGCACGATAAGGTTGTCGATTTCCTGTATGTTCAGCAGGCCGCCTTTAAACGAGGCCGGCAACAGTCGGCTGTCGTTCGAGGAAACGATCGGGCTGCGCAGACGGAGGTCACCCAGACGCAGCGTACTCTTGGAGTACTTCGCCTTGGCGGTCAGCCCCAACTTCGAATATTCGTCTTCCGAGCCCCGCGGCGGCTGTCCGTCGTTCGGCAGCAGGCCGCTGCCATAGGTGCCGCCGCCCGAGTCGAGCTGCACTCCGATCATTGCCAGGGCGTCGATGCCAAAGCCGACCGGGCCGTCGGTATAGCCAGACTCCGCGTTTAGCAGAAAGCCCTGCGCCCACTCTTCGGCTTTGTCACGCGCCCCATCCTGGCGGAAATCACGGTTGAAATAAAAGTTACGAAGTTCTAGGTTCCCTTTGCTATCGGCAAAGAAATCCGCCTGCGCCAAACTGGGAACGGTAGTGCCTACCATTGCCAGGGCGGCAACTCGGGTAATTGGTTTCATCAGTGTCTCCTGATATGCACGCAGCCGTTATTTCCTTTGGCTGCTGGCAGCGCGTGATTGGAAGTTTTGTTGTTGGCTCATGTACTGCCCGCGTATTCTTCGTAGCTCGCGCGGATTTAGTCCAACCAGAAAAAACGTTATCGCGCTACAAGAAAAACCTATCGCGAAAATTTAGGGTATTTAACTGTGTGGCATGACGATTGCTGGAGAAAAGACGCAGAACAGGGGCATTCGGCCTTTGCGTAGCAATAGTCAGGAGTGGTCATCGGCGATGAATACGCGATTTCTCGAAACTTTCGTTTGGGTAGCCAGGCTGAAGAGCTTTCGACTGACGGCAGAGAAGCTGTTCAGCACGCAGGCGTCTATTTCCAGCCGCATCGCTGCGCTTGAGGACGAGTTGGGCGTGCAGCTTTTCCTACGCGATTCGAAGGGCGTAACGCTGACGTCCGAGGGCCAGAGGGTACTCGGCTATGCCGAGCACATGATGGATACCATGCAGGCCATGAAGCAGGCGATCAGCAATGCGGGAGAGACGCGGGGCTTGGTCCGTATTGGTGCGATGGATACCGTCATGCACACCTGGTTGAGTTCCTTCGTAGCGCGAATCATGGAGTGTTACCCCGCCGTCGAGATCGAATTGACGGCCGATACCGCTCGCAACCTTTGCGATCAGCTGCAGAAGGGTTATCTGGATATCATTTTCCAGACCGATGAAGTGCGCGCCGACTCGGTGTGCAATCAGGCCTTGGCGCGCTTCCCCGTTCAGTGGGTCGTTTCATCCGGCTCGATCTTCGATCGTCACTACCATGGCCTTGAAGAGCTGGCGCGCGAGCGGGTGATCACCTTCTCCAAGAACTCCCGTCCCCACCAAGATCTTCTCAACATGCTGCACGCAGGCAATATCGTTTCGCCGCGCGTCAGTTGCGTGAATTCCGTCGCCGCCATGACGCGGCTGATCCGTGATGGCTTCGGGATCGGTGCGCTGCCAGCGGCGTTGGTCACCGAAGAGCTCAGGCATGGGGTGCTGACGGTACTGGACAGCGTACCCGTGCCGCCGGCAATGGACATTGTCGCAACCTGGCGCGCAGGGGTTGGCCTGGAAGTGGTCGATGGTGTCGTTGCACTGGTTCATGAGGTCATCGCGGAGTACGCCCAGGCGATGGGAGGTGCCGTGGTCCAATTGCTGGAGCCATCAGGGGGCGTGAAGGCGTCGGCCTGATCATCAGGTTTGCCGGGCCAATCCACGGGGGCAGGGAAGCGGTGCCTTGCTCGCTCGTTGATTCCCTCCTATGCCTATGTGGGTGCCAGGCCGGGAGCTGTCCATTCCGGTGCGTTCCAAGCGCCGTATCCCGTACGTCAGGCCGATCGGGGCTCATAAGGTTTTCTGATCAGGCGCTGTCGGATTTTCTAGTTGGACACTGCGCCACGGACTGCCGAGACTCAGAACAGCTCCAAGGTACCGCGTTACCAAAACCAACAAAGCAAACGCCAACTGAGCGACTGGAGAATTCCACCATGAAGACACGCGCATTGCGTTTCGGCCTGTCGGCCCTGGCTTGTGTGATCAGCCTGTCCGCGTTCAACGCCCAGGCAGCCGATAAATGGAACATGACGGTCGAGAACCCCGAGGGTAATTCAATTACCGAGGTCGCCAAGGATTTCGCCAAGAACGTGGCCGAGGCGACGAACAATGACCTCCAGATTCGTGTTCATTCCAACTCCGTATTGTTCAAACGCCCTGAAGTGAAGCGAGCCGTTCAGACCGGCCAGGTTCAGCTGGGCGACGTGCTGATGTCAGTGCTTGGCAATGAAGATCCGATCTTCGAGGTCGATAGCGTGCCGTTCCTCGCGCGCAGTTATCCAGAGGCACGCAAGCTGTGGGAGGCCAGCCGTTCGCTGGTCGAGGAGCGTCTGGAAAAGCAGGGTATCAAGCTGCTCTACGCCATGCCCTGGTCGCCACAGAGCATCTACACACAGAAGCCCGTCTCCAGCATGGAAGACTTCAAAGGCATGAAGTTTCGTGCCTACAACCCAGCCACGTCGCGTATGGCTGAGCTGATGGGCGCCGTCCCGACCGTCATCAATGTGGCGGAAATTCCACAGGCGTTCAGCACCGGCATGATCAACGGGATGCTGACCTCGCCGACGACAGGGGTCGACACCCAGGCCTGGGACTTCGTCGAGCACTACTACGACGTACAGGCGTTCATTCCCAAGAACTTTGTGATCGTCAATGCGCGCGCTTTCAAGCGCCTGCCTGAGGCATCTCAGAAGGCGGTGCTGGAGGCGGCGGCCAAGGCTGAAGCTCAGGGTTGGGAAGCGGCCGAGTCTGAAACGGCGCAACTGGTCAAGACGCTCGGTGATAACGGCATGGACGTTCACGCCAAGGCACCCGCCGAGCTCGAGGCAGGCCTGGGCAAGATTGGCCAAACCATGACCGAGGAATGGCTGAAGAAAGCCGGTTCGGACGGGCAGAAGATCATCGGCGCCTATCAAAACTGACGCAAAGACCGATCCCGCTTCCTGGCGGGATCACTCTTCTGGTGACCGAGGTCTCTTCATGAAAGCGCTCAAGTCGCTCTATGGAATCTGCGGGCTGTTGTCGGGCGTCTTCATGGTGCTGATCTGCCTGCTCATCGTCGCTCAGATCGTTGCCCGCTTATTCGGAACAATGGTTCCTTCGTCTGACGAATTGGCCGGTTATGCCATGGCGTCGTCCGGATTTCTGGGGCTTCCCTACGCCCTGCACCGGGGCGCCCATATCCGCGTATCGCTGATGTTCAAGTTGCTGTCGGAGCGAGGGCAGCATGTGCTGGAGGTGGCCGGAACCCTCGTGGGTCTGGCAATTGCTGCATACCTGGCGTGGTGGGCCACGCTGTTCGTTCATGAAAGCTATGTGTTCGGCGAGGTGTCCTCGGGGCTTATTGCGATCCCGATGTGGATACCACAGGTTCCGATGAGCGTCGGTACGCTGGTGCTGGTCATCGCCATGCTGGATCGGCTGGTTTGCGCATTGACCTATCGCAGTTTCGAGCGGGTCGACGCACAGCCCGCACTGAGTGAGTGAACCCGCGCTCCGTAACGCAAAATAATAATCAGCGAGAATACCGTGGACTATTTCATCATCTCAGCGACGCTACTGGTCGCACTCTTCGTGCTGTTGGGCGGCGGTGTATGGGTCGCTTTTTCGCTGCTGGGCGTGGGCATCATCGCGATGGAGGTCTTCGGCGGGGCACCCGCTGGGCCAATCCTCGCCACTACGAGCTGGGCATCCAGCTCAAGTTGGACACTGACCGCCTTGCCCCTGTTTATCTGGATGGGGGAAATTCTTTACCGCACCAAGCTATCGCAGGACATGTTCCACGGTCTCTCACCCTGGGTCAGAATCCTTCCGGGCCGGCTACTGCACGTGAATGTGTTCGGTTGCGGCATCTTCGCCGCGGTCAGTGGCTCGTCGGCGGCTACCGCTGCGACCATCGGCCGTATCTCCTTGCCGGAGCTGAAGTCGCGGGGTTACCCGGACAGTATCGCGATGGGTTCGCTTGCTGGCGCCGGTACGCTGGGTTTGCTGATACCCCCTTCGATCATGATGATCGTCTATGGGGTCGCCGCGCAGGTTTCGATCTCCCGCCTTTTTATCGCCGGGCTGGTACCGGGCCTGTTACTGCTGGTGATCTTTTCCGGGTATCTGATGATCTGGTCGGCGCTGAACCGTGATCAGGTCCCGCAAGAGTCGGAGCGCCTGTCGTTTCGGGAAAAGCTGGTACGGGCCAAACTGTTGGTCCCTGTGATGCTGCTGATCATCGCCGTCATCGGGTCAATCTATGCGGGCTTCGCAACCGCTACCGAGGCCGCGGCGGTGGGCGTGGTCGGCGCCTTGCTGATAGCCCTGGTGTCTCGCTCCTTGAGCCGCGAAACCTTCATGGCCAGCCTCATGGGCGCAGTCGCCACGTCTTGCATGATTTTCTTCATCCTGATCGGAGCCCACTACCTCACCGCGGCAATGAGTTTCACCGGTCTGCCTTCGGCACTCGCCGACTGGATCGTGGCCAAGCAAATGTCGCCATACCTGCTCCTGGTATCGCTCACAGTGTTGTTCGTAGTGCTCGGCTGCTTCCTGGACGGTATATCCATCATCCTCCTGACTACCGCGGTCGTGATGCCAGCGATCCACGCGGCTGGCATCGATCTGCTGTGGTTCGGCGTGTTCGTCATCCTCGTCGTCGAGATGGCGCAGATCACGCCACCGGTGGGCTTCAACCTCTTCGTTATCCAAGGGCTGACCGGACGAGACATCGGTGAAGTGGCGCGCGCGAGCTTGCCGTTCTTCTTTCTGATCGTCCTGGCCGCGGTGCTGATCACGTTGTTTCCGCAAATAGTGCTCACGCTGCCTCAGGCGCTGGTTGGCCGGTAGCATGATCGTCCTGGCCGGGATTTGACGATACTGCGGGTTGGGCTGAAGAGCTGAACGGAAGCTATCGCGAACCGGCCGTCCGGCCCGAATGGATGTAGTCGGGCGCTGAAACGAAAAAGACCCCGCTGACGGTCCCTGGCGTCGTCGGAAAAACCTGGTCTTGCGACGGGCGGATGCGGCAATACGCCGCTATAAGCAGATAATGCTTCGGGGCTGGCGTTTGCCGGTCCGTGTTTTCCTTCGCTGCGAGGCTGCAACAACTATGTGGTACACCGGTTTTCTCGACCTTACGGCCTGGGAGGTGGTTGCGGCCACTTTGCTGCTGACCCACGTGACGATCGTCGCCGTCACCGTTTACCTGCACCGCTACTCCGCCCACCGCTCGCTGGAACTCAATGGCGGGCTCAAGCATTTCTTCCGGTTCTGGCTGTGGCTGACCACGGCGATGAACACCCGCGAGTGGACCGCCATCCACCGCAAGCACCACGCCAAATGCGAAACCCCGGACGACCCGCACAGCCCGGTGCAGAAGGGCCTGGGCACCGTGCTGCGGCGCGGCGCCGAGCTGTACATGGATGAGGCGAAGAACGAGGAAACCCTGCGCATCTATGGCAAGAACTGTCCGGACGACTGGATCGAGCGCAACCTGTATTCGCGCTTTCCGAACCTCGGCATTGTCTTGATGCTCGGCCTCGACCTGGCGCTGTTCGGTGTGATCGGTTTGACCGTCTGGGCGGTGCAGATGATCTGGATTCCGTTCTGGGCCGCCGGTGTGGTCAATGGCCTGGGCCATGCGGTGGGCTACCGCAACTTCGAATGCCGTGATGCGGCGACCAACCTGCTGCCCTGGGGCATCCTCATCGGCGGCGAAGAGCTGCACAACAACCACCATACCTATCCCAATTCGGCCAAGCTGTCGGTACGCAAGTGGGAGTTCGACATGGGCTGGGCGTGGATCAAGCTGTTCAGCCTGTTCGGTCTGGCCAAGGTCAATCGCACCGCGCCGATCGCCCATCGCGTGTCGGCCAAGCCACAGCTGGACATGGACAGCGCCATGGCGATCCTCAACAACCGCTTCCAGATCATGGCGCAGTATCGCCGGCTGGTGATCAAGCCATTGGTGCGCCTGGAGCTGGAGCGCGCCGATGCCTCGGTACGCCATCAGTTCCGACGTGCCAAGCGCCTGTTGTCGCGCGAGCCGAGCCTGCTGCAGCACGAGCAACAGGCCCGTATCGCGGTGATACTCGAGCAGAGCCAGGCGCTGCGGGTGATCTACGAACGCCGCCTGGCCTTGCAGCAGATCTGGTCGCGGACCAGCGCCAACGGACACGAGATGCTCGCGGCCATCAAGCAATGGGTACAGGACGCCGAAGCCAGCGGTATCCAGTCGCTGCACGAGTTCGCCGAGCACCTGCGCACCTACTCGTTGAGACCGGCTGTCGCCCATGCATGACCTCTGATCGGCGCGCGCGTCGGCCGGCGCGCCGGCTGGAACTTTGCTTCGAAGACGCTCTCTGATTGGCATTCCGGTGCTTTCGCGACAGTTGCCCCTGCGGGTTCCCGTTTGGTGCCTGGCGCCATGTGAGAACGCAGTTATGAAGTTCGTGAACCAGCGAAGCGAAGCGGGGGCAGGCATTCTGCCTCCGTCCGAGGCGCAGACCTTGTTGGCCCTGATGCACGCTCGCGCCGAAGTCGAACGCCTGAGCGAGCGTGAGCAGCTGTTCAGTACCCTCATGGGGGCGGTCAACGCCGTCTTGTGGGCCTTCGACTGGCAGGCGCAGCGGATCATCTACGTCAGCCCCGCTTATGAGCAGGTGTTCGGTCGCTCGGCCGCACTGCTGCTGGCTGATTTTGGCGAATGGCGTAACAGCATCTATCCGGATGATCTGGAATACGCCCAGCGGAGCATGCTCGAGGTGCTCGACAAGGGTGCCGTCGAAGCGCGCGAGTACCGCATCATCCGCGCCGACGGCCAGTTACGCTGGCTCAGCGACAAATGTTTCATCGCGCGCAACGCGGACAGCGCCCACGGGCCGATCATCGTCGGCATCGCCGAAGACATCACCGAGAAGAAGCAGCTCGAAGGTGAACTGCAGCGCCTGGCCACCACCGATGTGCTGACCCAGAGCAGCAACCGCCGCTACTTCTTCGAATGCGCCCAGCGTGAATTCGACATGGCGCGGCAATACGCGTCCCCGCTGGCCTTCCAGCTGCTCGATATCGACGACTTCAAGCGGATCAACGATACCCACGGCCACCAGATGGGCGATCAGGTGTTGCAGCGCGTGGCGCAGTGCGGTGCGTCGGTATTGCGTCGCGGCGACCTGTTCGGCCGCATCGGCGGGGAAGAATTCGCCTTGCTGCTGCCCGGCTGCCAGCCGGATCTGGCCGAGCAGATTGCTGAACGGTTGCAGCGCGAAATCCAGCGACTGGTCTTCACCAGCCCGGATGGGCAGCGCTTCGGCGTCACCATCAGCCTGGGCGTGACCTACCTCAGGGCCAGCGATCCGGATCTCAGCGCGCTGTTCGCCAGGGCCGACGCGGCGATGTATACCGCCAAGCGCCTGGGCAAGAACCAGATCATCGTCTCCTGATCCGCTCGGCTCGCCGGTCGAGGCATCGGGACCAGCGCGTGAACCCGATGCAGCAGACAACGACCTTGACCGCCGGTGTACCGGTGGCGGCAGCCTGCCCAGCCGATCGGCTCTGAGGGGCAGGCTGCCGGCGTCGCGAGGCTACGCCGGGGCGCGGCTGGCCGCGGCCGGTTGCTGCTGGGTGATGCAGTGGATATTGCCGCCGCCCAGCAGGATTTCGCGGCCCGGCACCATCACCACCTGATGGTGCGGGAAGAGTCGGTTGAGGATGGCCTCGGCTTCGCCATCCAGCGGGTCGCCGAATGACGGCGCGATGATGCCGCCGTTGACGATCAGGAAGTTCACATAGCTGCCCGCCAGGCGGATCGAGGGATCGCGTGGTTGGCTGCCCACCAGCGGTACGACGCCGGCACATTCCGCTTCGGTGGCATGCAGCGGGCCGGGAATTGGCATCTTGTGCACGACCAGCTGGCGATCCCAGGCGTCGGTTGCCTGTTCCAAGACTCGCATGGCGGCCTGGCAGCGCGAGTAGTTGGGGTTCTCGGGATCGTCGGTCCAGGCCAGCAAAACCTCGCCGGGGCGGACGAAGCAGCAGAAGTTGTCCACGTGGCCGTCGGTTTCATCGTTGAACAGGCCATGCGGCAGCCAGATCACCTTGTCGATCGCCAGGTAGTCGGCCAGCATGCGTTCGATCGCTTCGCGGTCCAGATGGGGGTTGCGGTTGGGGTTGAGCAGGCATTCCTCGGTGGTGATCAGCGTGCCTTCTCCGTCGACGTGAATCGAGCCGCCTTCGAGCACGAACCCTTCGGTGCGGTAGCGATCGCAACGCTCGATCTCGAGGATCTTGCGTGCGACCTCGTCGTCGCGCTGCCAGTTTTCGTAGAGCCCGCCGTTCAAGCCGCCCCAGGCGTTGAACGTCCAGTCGATCCCGCGCAGGCCGCCTTTGCCGTTGATCACGAAAGTCGGGCCGGTGTCACGTACCCAGGCATCGTCGCTGCTGATTTCGACCACGCGTATGCGTGGATCGTCGAGTTGCTCGCGGGCGGCGACGAACTGCTCGGCAGTCGCACAAACCGTCACCGGCTCGAAGCGCGCGATGGCCTTGGCCACGGCGGTGAAAGCCGCTTGCGCCGGTGCGCCCTGGTCGCGCCAGTTATCCGGACGCTGCGGCCAGACCATCCAGGTCTGGCTGTGCGTGGCCCATTCGGCGGGCATGTGGAAGTCGTCGGAGCGTGGCGTGGTGGTCAGGGTGGTCATCGTTGTACCTGCGAATAAAGGGCGTTTTCTTTTGGGCCGGTCCGAGCGCCGGCCCCTCTTCGGTGTGTGGACATCTGACCGCGGCGAACGGGATTGTGCCGCAGTGGCCGGGCGAACGGCCGAGCCGACTGACCGTCAGGCGTGCTGTACGCCGTCCAGTGTCCTGATCGGGCCGTATAGGTCCGGGCGGCGATCACGAAACACGCCCCAGGCACTGCGGGCGTGCTCCAGCTGATCGAGATCGAAGGTGTGCACCCGCACGCCTTCAGCGGTTTCATCCATTTCCTCGACCTTGGCGCCGAACGGATCGGCGATGAACGAGGAGCCGTAGAAGGTGATCGCGTAGCCGTCCTGCGCTTCCGTACCGATGCGGTTGCTGGCTATCAAGGGCATCAGGTTGGCCCCGGCGTGGCCTTGCTGCACGCGCTGCCAATGGTCGCGTGAGTGGATGCTCGGGTCATGCGGCTCGCTGCCGATGGCGGTGGGGTAGAGCAGCAGCTCGGCACCCATCAGCGCCATGCTGCGCGCGGCCTCGGGGAACCACTGATCCCAGCAGATGCCCACACCGATCTTCGCGTAACGGGTATGCCAGACCTGGAAGCCGGTGTCGCCGGGGTTGAAGTAGTACTTCTCGTGGTAACCGGGGCCGTCCGGGATGTGGCTCTTGCGGTAGACGCCGAGTACCTCGCTGTCGGCATCGATGATGGCGATGGAATTGAAGCGCGCGCGGCCGGCCAGTTCGAAGAAGCTGATCGGCAGCACCACGTGCAGCTCGGCAGCGACCTTGCGCAGGTGCTGGATCGCCGGGTTCTGGTCGACCGGTGTGGCCAGTTGCAGGTAATCGGGATTGGGCTTCTGGCAGAAGTACGGCGTCTCGAACAGCTCCTGGAGCAGGATCACCTGCGCGCCCTTGGCCGCGGCTTCGCGGACCAGCTTTTCAGCGTTGGCGATGTTGGCCTGGCGATCCCAGGAGCAGGCCATCTGGGTCGCGGCGACGGTAACGGTACGGGACATGAGCACCTCCAGTGCCGATCGGGTGAATTGGCGATTGCGCCAATCTAGTCGATATTTATCGGCTTGGAAAGCGTAATGAACGCACATGAAAAATATTGTAGCTCTTAAAGCCGATAATTATCGGTAACTAGGCGAGCGGTTGGACCCGCTTCGGCAGGCACGGCGGCAGGTAGAGACTCAGATAGGCGTCGAGCACGCGCATGCCTTCTTCGGCCATGCGCTCGGTGATCCGGCCGTGCTGATGCACCGAGCGTGCATAAACCCGATCGCCCAGCTCCAGCGCGAGCGCGAATACCTCGACGTCGTCCGGCAGTGGCGGCAGCTGGAAGTGCCGGGCGAAGAGGGCGCGCATCAGTTCGCCGAGTTCGAGGTCGTGCTGCCGGTCCGCCTGCATGACCTCAGCCAGCCCGTGCTGGGCGAGGATCAACTGGCGCGCCGCGGCATCGCGCTCGTAGATCGCCAGCATGCGCCGTTCGATCAGCCGCGACAGATCGTGCCAACCCCGCAGCGCCTGATGATCGACGGGTTGTTCGAGGCTGAGCCGAAAGGCCGCATGCACATCGGCGGTCAGTGCCTCGAGCAGCGCTGGCACGCTGGCGAAGAAGTGATAGACCGAAGACGGCGGAATGCCGGCGCGTTCGGCGACGCTGTAGATCGACAGCCCAGCCATGCCCTGCTCGGCCAGCAGGCCGCGGGCGGCGGACAGGATTTGCGCGATTCGCGCCTGGCTGCTGGCGCGAGGCTTGCGGCCGCTGGGCGAGTAGGAGCTGGGGGGCGTAGTGTTCATAGGCGCTATTGGATGCCACGGCGGCGACGGATGCAACGGGTCCGCGTATCGCCGTGCTGGGCATCGCACGCAGCTCAGCCGCCTGCCGGCGTAGCGCGGGCTATCACTGCCGAACTCGCGGTGACCCGCTTCGCATGTCGGCGAGGGGCAGGCGAACGCGCTGAAACCAGTCGTCATCACGGCTTGGCGCTGCATCGCGCAGTGGCTTAAATCAAGAGTACGGCGGCTCATTGGAGGAGGAGGCCATGCGCACACTGAGACTGCTCACGATCATGCTGACGGCGCTCAGCCTGAGCGCCGCCTTTGCCCATCTGCTGGAAATGCCGGCCAAGCTCGGCTATGACGCCGATCTCTGGCTGCACTGCTCCAGACGCTGTATCCCAACTACGGCAGGGTGTCGGGCGTCTGTGAAATTGGCGCGGTTGTCGCGAGCCTGGTGCTCACGGTTGCCGTGCGCAGGCGGCCGGTGGCCTTTCGCTGGTCGTTGCTGGCGGCCGTCTGCCTGGTCGTCACCCATGCCATTTTCTGGATATGGGTAGCGCCGGTGAATGCCGCGCTGGTGCCGCTGGCGCCAGAGGCGCTACCGGCCGACTGGGCGTCGTTACGCAACCAGTGGGAGTTTGCCCATGCCGCGCGCGCGTTGCTCCAGCTCGTCGCGCTGGCAGCGCTGGTGATGTCGATACTGGTGGAGCTACCGTCTACGCACGCTCGCGCCGTGCACGAGTGAAGCATCAGCCAACGCCTTTTGCTCAAACAGGAGTTCACATGCAGGTCAAACGTATCGTGGCCAACCTGAGCGTCGCCGATCCGGCGGCCGCTGACGCGTTCTACCGGGACATCCTCGGTCTCGAACTGGCCATGGATCATGGCTGGATCCGCACCTACACGAGCCCGTCGCAGATGACGCCACAGGTCAGCTTCGCGAGTCAGGGCGGCTCCGATACCCCGGTTCCGGACCTGTCCGTCGAGGTGGACGACCTGGACGAGGCCCTGCGACGGGTGCAGCACGCGGGCATACCGCTGGCGTACGGCCCTGCCATCGAGCCGTGGGGCGTGCGGCGCTTCTTCGTCAGGGACCCGCTGGGCAGGCTGATCAACATCCTTCAGCACCAGTAGCCCCAAGTGGGGGCCGAGGGGCTAAGGCGGTGACGCGGGCTGCGCTAGGTTGGCGCGACGCAAGTATGGGGCCTGACCGGCGGCCCGGTCGTCACGCTCGCATCGCGCCGGCAGGGCCCGCCAGGCGGCGGGCTCCGGTCAGACGGTGTGCAGATACCAGTTGTACTCCAGGTCGGAGATCGAGTGCTCGAACTCCTCCAGCTCGCTTTCCTTGCAGGCGACGAAGATGTCGGTGTACTGCGGGCTGATGTAGCGGGCCATGATTTCGCTGTCGTCCAACTCGCGCAGGGCATCGCGCAGGTTGGTCGGCAGGCTCGGCTCCACCTGCTCGTAGGAGTTGCCTTCGATCGGCTCGTCCGGCGCGATCTTGTTGGTCAGGCCGTGATGGATGCCGGCCAGGACGCTGGCCAGCAGCAGGTACGGGTTGGCGTCGGCACCGGCGACGCGGTGCTCGATGCGCACGGCGTCCGGGCTGTCGGTCGGCACCCGCAATGCCACGGTGCGGTTGTCCAGGCCCCAGCAGGGGGCATTGGGTACGTAGAACTGGGCACCGAAACGGCGGTAGGAGTTGACGTTGGGGCAGAGGAAGGCCATCGACGCGGCCATGGTCTGCTGAATGCCGCCGATGGCGTGGCGTAGCGTCTCGCTTTCCAGCGGATTGCTGGTGGCGAAAATGTTGTTGCCATTCTTGTCGAGCAGCGAAATGTGCACGTGCAACCCGTTGCCGGCCTGACCCGGGTAGGGCTTGGCCATGAAGGTGGTGTCCATTTCGTGGTCGTAGGCGATGTTCTTGATCAGGCGCTTGAGCAGCACTGCGTAATCGCAGGCCTTGATCGGGTCGGCCACGTGGTGGAGGTTGACCTCGAACTGTGCCGGTGCGCTTTCCTTGACGATGGCATCGGCGGGTATGCCCTGTTCCTTGGCGCCTTCGAGAATGTCCTGCAGGCAGTCGACGTATTCATCGAGGTCATCGATCAGGTAGACCTGGGTGGAATGCGGTCGTTTGCCGGAAATCGGCGAGCGGGGAGGCTGTGGACGACCGTTCACGTTTTCCTGATCGATCAGGTAGAACTCCAGTTCGAAGGCGGCGCAGATGGTCAGGCCGAGCGCATCGAACTTGCTCACCACTTGGCGCAGCACTTCACGCGGGTCGGCGAAGAAGGGCGACCCGTCACGCTCATGCATGGTCATCAGCAGCTGCGCGGTCGGGCGCTTCTGCCAGGGCTCGTTGCTCAAGGTGTTGGGGATGGGGAAGCAGGTACGGTCCGAGTCACCGATGTCCATACCCAGGCCCGTGCTTTCCACGGTGATGCCATTGATATCCAGGGCAAAGAGCGAAGCCGGCAGGTTGATACCTTTTTCATAAACCCTGTGCAGGCTGGCGCGTTCGATGCGTTTGCCTCGAACGACACCGTTCATGTCTGCGATCAGCAGGTCGACGTACTGGACCTCCGGGTGTTCTTTGAGAAATGCGTTCGCTTCGTTGAGCTGAACGGCACGCGGCGGCGAGAGCATGATGAAGCACCTTAATTGTTAAAAATTTCAATCATCAAAACGGTGTGGTTTGGAGTCAATCGAAAAGCCTTGTCGCTGTCAATAGCCCCCTCTAAATGCCCCATAGCGGCCCGCTGTGGGCGTTTCTGGGGCAGTTCGGCGAAAAAACACAAATCGCAAAAAGCTTCTTCCCGAAGCGCGAATGCTCGGCTATTGTCTATAAAAACGAACAAGACTACTCTCCGATGAGCCCCATCCGGAAAGACGAGTATCCCATGCCTCGCGTGCCTTTGATCGGCGTTTCGGCCTGTACCAGGCAGATCGGCCTCCACAGTTTCCACATCGCCGGCGACAAGTACCTGCGCGCGGCGGCTGTGGCCGGTATACCGCTGGTCATCCCGGCGCTCGGCGACCTGATCGATCCTGTTGCACTAATCGATAGCGTAGACGGCCTGCTCTTCACCGGCTCGCCATCGAATGTCGAGCCCCATCATTACGGCGGGCCGGCCAGCGCGGAAGGTACGCCGCACGATGCGGCGCGCGATCAACTGACGCTGCCGCTGATTCGCGCGGCCGTCGCGGCAGGCGTCCCGGTGTTCGGTGTCTGCCGAGGGTTTCAGGAAATGAACGTTGCGTTTGGCGGCAGTCTGCATCAGCGGGTCCATGAGGTGGGCCCCTATGCCGATCACCGTGAGCGCGCCGAGGAACCGGTGGAGGTGCAATACGGCCTCAGTCATGCGCTGCACGTTCAGCCTGGCGGTCTGCTCGAGCAGCTCGGACTTCCGGCCCAGATCGAGGTCAATTCGGTACACGGTCAGGGCGTGGAGCGACTCGGCGAGGGCTTGCGCATCGAAGCGCTGGCCCCCGATGGCCTGATCGAGGCGTTTTCCGTCGAGGGCGCGCAGCGTTTCGCCCTTGGCGTGCAGTGGCATCCGGAATGGAAGGTGCAGGAACACCCGTATTACCTGGCGTTGTTCGAGGGCTTCGCCCGGGCATGTCGGGAACGCGCAGGACGGCGCTGAGCGCGGGCCGGCACGGCGCTCGTATCACTAAACTCTGAGGTCGTTATGTCCAGCAAGCTCGACCAGCTCACCGGCTGGCTGAAAGAACGCAAGATCACCGAGGTGGAATGCCTGATCAGCGACCTGACCGGCATAGCCCGCGGCAAGATCTCCCCCACCAACAAGTTTCTCGATGAAAAAGGCATGCGCCTGCCGGAGAGCGTGCTGCTGCAGACGGTCACCGGCGATTACGTCGAAGACGACATTTATTACGAACTGCTCGATCCGGCCGACATCGACATGTTCTGCCGGCCCGACCCGGACGCGGTATTTCTGGTGCCCTGGGCCATCGAGCCGACCGCTCAGGTGATCCACGACACCTACGACAAGATGGGCAACCCCATCGAGCTGTCGCCGCGCAACATCTTGAAGCGCGTGCTGAAGATGTATGCCGACCGCGGCTGGCAGCCCATCGTCGCACCGGAGATGGAGTTCTACCTGACCAAGCGCTGCGAGGATCCGGACCTGCCGTTCCAGCCGCCGATCGGCCGTTCGGGCCGTCAGGAGACCGGGCGCCAGTCGTTTTCCATCGACGCGGCCAACGAATTCGACCCGCTGTTCGAAGATATGTACGACTGGTGCGAAGCCCAGGGCCTTGATCTGGACACCCTGATCCACGAGGAAGGCACCGCGCAGATGGAAATCAACTTCCGTCATGGCGAGGCGCTGCACCTGGCCGACCAGATCCTGGTGTTCAAGCGCACCATGCGTGAGGCGGCGCTCAAGCACAACGTGGCGGCCACCTTCATGGCCAAGCCCATGACCGGCGAGCCCGGCAGTGCCATGCACCTGCACCAGAGTGTGATCGACGAGACCGGGCGCAACATCTTTTCCAACAGCGACGGCACCATGAGCCAGCTGTTCCTGCACCACGTCGGCGGGCTGCAGAAATATATTCCCGAGCTGCTGCCGCTGTTCGCACCGAACGTCAACTCGTTCCGCCGCTTCCTGCCGGACACCTCGGCGCCGGTCAACGTCGAGTGGGGCGAGGAGAACCGTACCGTCGGCCTGCGCGTGCCGGATTCCGACCCGCAGAACCGTCGCGTCGAGAACCGCCTGGCCGGCGCCGACGCCAACCCGTACCTGGCCATCGCCGCCAGCCTGCTGTGTGGCTACATCGGCATGGTCGAAGAACTGAAGCCGAGCCAGCCGGTCCGGGGGCGGGGCTACGAGCGGCGCAATCTGCGCCTGCCGCTGACCCTCGAAGCCGCGCTGGAACGCATGGAGAACTGCCGCCAGCTGGAGAAATACCTGAGCCCGAAATTCATCACCGGCTATGTCGCGGTCAAGCGCGCCGAGCAGGAGAACTACCACCGGGTCATCAGCTCCTGGGAGCGCGAGTTCCTGATGCTCTCGGTGTAACGCACAGACGTCGGGTGGATGAGGTCATCCACCGTCCATACCCACTACTCAAGAGGTGATTGATGAGCGATTCGCAAACCCTGCAATGGCAAGCCCTGAGCCGCGACCATCACCTGCCGCCGTTCACCGACTTCAAGGCGCTCAACGCCAAGGGCACGCGGATCATCACCCGCGGTGAGGGCGTCTACCTGTGGGACAGCGAAGGCCACCAGATCCTCGACGCCATGGCCGGGCTCTGGTGCGTCAACCTCGGTTATGGCCGCGAGGAACTGGTCGAGGCCGCGACCCGGCAGATGCGCGAGCTGCCCTACTACAACCTGTTCTTCCAGACCGCGCACCCGCCGGCCCTGGCGCTGGCCAAGGCGATCGCCGAGATCGCCCCGGACGGCATGAACCATGTGTTCTTCACCGGCTCGGGTTCCGAGGCCAACGATACCGTGCTGCGCATGGTGCGCCATTACTGGGCAATCAAGGGCCAGCCACAGAAGAAGGTGGTGATCGGTCGCTGGAACGGCTACCACGGCTCGACCATTGCCGGTGCCAGCCTCGGCGGCATGAAGGCCATGCACGAGCAGGGTGACGGGCCGATCCCGGGCATCGAACACATCGACCAGCCCTACTGGTTCGGCGAGGGCGGTGACCTCAGCCCGGACGAGTTCGGCGTTCGCGTCGCCGAGCAGCTGGAGCAGAAGATTCTCGAAGTCGGCGAAGACAAGGTCGCGGCCTTCATCGCCGAGCCGATCCAGGGCGCTGGCGGCGTGATCATCCCGCCGGACAGCTACTGGCCGAAGATCCGCGAAATTCTCGCCCGCTACGACATTCTCTTCATCGCCGATGAAGTGATCTGCGGTTTCGGCCGCACCGGTGAGTGGTTCGGCAGCGACTACTACGGCAACGCGCCGGACCTGATGCCCATCGCCAAGGGGCTGACCTCGGGCTACCTGCCCATGGGCGGCGTGGTGGTGCGCGACGAAGTGGTGCAGACCCTCAACGAAGGCGGCGAGTTCTACCACGGCTTTACCTACTCCGGGCACCCGGTGGCGGCCGCGGTGGCGCTGGAAAACATCCGCATCATGCGCGAAGAGCAGATCGTCGAGCGGGTGAAAAGCAAGACGGCACCTTATTTGCAATCTCGCTGGCGTGAGCTGGTCGAGCACCCCCTGGTGGGCGAGGCGCGTGGCGTCGGCATGCTCGGCGCGCTGGAGCTGGTGAAGAACAAGAAGACCCGCGAGCGTTTCGCCGATCCGGGCGTCGGCATGCTCTGTCGAGAGCACTGCTTCCGTAACGGTCTGGTCATGCGCGCGGTGGGCGACACCATGATCATTTCGCCACCGCTGGTGATCAACGAAGAGCAGATCGACGAGCTGATTGGCAAGGTGCGGATCTGCCTGGATGCGACGCTCAAGGATGCACGTGGATGATGGCCGTGGCGCTGGCGCAGCGAATCGCGGACAGCGCGGTTTCAGTGCTAGCCGATTGCCTGCAAAAGCCGTCCGGGCGGTTGAAAAAACGCTACCGACCTTGCCAGACTGCGCGCGTGTTCTGGCCTGACCTGCCGAGGGGTGTGTCGATGCCGGTACCGCCGCACTAGTAGTCCAGGCGTGATGGGATCCGGCGCGCGACGCCGGTCCTTCGTGACCTGTCCCTAGCCCCAATACAAACGATCACAACAGGAGCTACACGGATGAAACCCTTTGCCAAGACACTCCTTGCACTGACGCTGGCTGCTACTGCCGCTGGCGCCGCCCAGGCCGAAGATAAGGTACTGCACGTCTATAACTGGTCCGACTACATCGCCGAAGACACCTTGGAGAACTTCACCAAGGAAACCGGCATCAAGGTCGTCTACGACGTGTTCGACAGCAACGAAGTGCTCGAAGCCAAGCTGCTCGCCGGCAGCTCGGGCTACGACGTGGTCGTCCCGTCCAACCCCTTCCTCGCCAAGCAGATCAAGGCTGGCGTATTCCAGAAGCTCGACAAGAGCAAGCTGCCGAACTGGGAAAATCTCGACAAGGACCTGCTCGAGGCGCTGCAGCCCAGCGATCCGGGCAACCAGTACTCGATTCCCTACATGTGGGGCACGATCGGCATCGGCTACAACCCCGAGAAGGTCAAGGCAGTCCTGGGCGAGAACGCGCCCGTCGACTCCTGGGATCTGGTGTTCAAGCCGGAGAACATGGAAAAGCTGAAGTCCTGCGGCGTCTCCTTCCTCGACTCGCCGACCGAAATCCTTCCGGCGGCACTGCACTATCTGGGCTACAAGTCCGACACCACCAAGCGTGACGAGCTGCAGAAGGCCGAGGATCTGTTCATGCAGATTCGTCCCAACGTGGCCTACTTCCACTCATCCAAGTACATCTCGGATCTGGCCAACGGCAACATCTGCGTCGCGATCGGCTATTCCGGCGACGTCTATCAGGCCAAGGCGCGCGCCGAAGAAGCCGGCGGCAAGGTCAAGGTCAGCTACAACATTCCCAAGGAAGGCGCTGGCACCTTCTTCGACATGCTCGCCATCCCGGCGGACGCGAAAAACGTCGATAGCGCGCATGTCTTCCTCAACTATCTGATGAAGCCTGAGGTGATGGCGTCCATCACCAACTACGTGCAGTTCCCGAACGGCAATGCGGCGGCCACGCCATTGGTCGACGAGGCGATCCGCACCGATCCGGGCGTCTACCCGAGCCAGGCCGTGCTGAAAAAGCTGTACACCTTCCCGGATCTGGATCCCAAGACCCAGCGTGCCATGACACGCAGCTGGACCAAGATCAAATCCGGACGTTAAGCAGTACAGCGTTGCGTGCAGGGCTTCGGCCCTGTTCGCAACGGTGCGGCAGGCGGCACGCCGTCGCCTGCCATGGATGAGGATGCCAAGCATGGCGCTCACTGTTCCGATGGTAGGTCACCTCGCACTGCTATCCCCGAGCATGGCCGTATTGCCAGTTGCTTGTTGATTTTCAGAGGCTTTTCCAATAAACAGCCCGCCTTTCGCCCCGCTGAGCCCTGGCGGCTGTCATAAAGAGGACCATTCCATGCGCTCGACACTGAAGTCGCTAATCGTCGCCGTTGCCGTTTGCGGTGCCGCCTCGGCCCAGGCTGCCTCCGTACATATCTACAACTGGTCGGACTACATCGGTGAAACGACGCTGGAAGAGTTCGAGAAGGCAACGGGCATCACCCCCGTCTACGATGTCTTCGACTCCAACGAGACCCTGGAGGGCAAACTGCTCGCGGGCCGCACCGGTTACGACGTCGTGGTCCCCTCCAACCATTTCCTCGGCAAGCAGATTCGTGCCGGCGCGTTTCAGAAGCTCGACAAGAGCAAGCTGCCGAACTGGGAAAACCTCGACCCGGCGCTGCTCAAGCAGCTGCAGAAGAACGACCCGGGCAATGCCTACGCGGCGCCCTATCTCTGGGGTACCAACGGCATCGGCTACAACGTCGAGAAGGTGACCGCGGCGCTGGGCATCGAGAAGGTCGATTCCTGGGCCGTGCTCTTCGAGCCGGAAAACGCCAAGAAGCTTGCCGGTTGCGGCATCGCCTTCCTCGACTCGGCCGACGAAATGATTCCGGCCATGCTCAATTACCTGGGGCTGGATCCCAACAGCGAAAATCCCGAGGACTACGCCAAGGCGGAGGCCAAGCTGCTGGAGATTCGCCCCTACGTGCGCTACTTCCACTCGTCCAAATACGTGTCCGACCTGGCCAACGGCAACATCTGCATTGCTGCGGGATTCTCCGGTGACGTGTTCCAGGCGGCCGCGCGGGCCGACGAAGCCGGCAAGGGCATCGACATCGCCTATGCGATTCCCAAGGAGGGCGGCAACCTCTGGTTCGACATGCTGGCCATCCCGGCCGATGCGCAGAACGTCGACGAGGCGCACGCTTTCATCAACTACCTGCTCAAGCCGGAGGTGATCGCCTCGGTGAGCGATTACGTCGGGTATGCCAACCCCAACCTCAAGGCCGGTGAGCTGATGGACCAGGAGGTGCGCAATGACCCGTCGGTCTACCCGCCACAGGAAGTGCTCGACCGGCTCTATGTCTCGGCCGAGTTGCCGCCCAAGATCATGCGTCTGATGACGCGCAGCTGGACCAAGGTCAAGTCCGGCCAATAGCGACACCCAGCGTGGCGATTGCGCTCCGGCCAGATCGCCACACCTCCAACACAACATGTTTCCGGCACCGTCCGGTGTCTCTTTTCATTCGGGAGTTCGCGTATGGCCGTAGCCTCCAGCGCTTATAAGAAGGCCCTCACCGGCGAGAGCCAGAGCAAGCAGGTGCTGTTGAAGATCGACCGCGTCACCAAGAAGTTCGATGAAACGGTGGCGGTCGATGATGTCTCGCTGAACATTCACCAGGGCGAAATATTCGCGCTGCTGGGCGGATCGGGGTCGGGTAAATCAACGCTGCTGCGCATGCTCGCCGGGTTCGAACGGCCCACCGAGGGGCGCATTTTCCTGGATGGGCAGGACATCACCGACATGCCGCCCTACGAGCGGCCGATCAACATGATGTTCCAGTCCTACGCGTTGTTCCCGCACATGAGCGTGGAGCAGAACATCGCCTTCGGCCTCAAGCAGGATGGGCTGTCGAAGGATGAAGTGAAGGCGCGTGTCGATGAAATGCTTGGCCTGGTGCAGATGACCCAGTACGCCAGGCGCAAGCCGCATCAGCTGTCCGGTGGCCAGCGCCAACGCGTGGCGCTGGCCCGCTCGCTGGCCAAGCGGCCGAAGCTGCTGTTGCTCGACGAGCCCATGGGCGCGCTGGACAAGAAGCTGCGCTCGCAGATGCAGCTCGAACTGGTGCAGATCATCGAGCGCGTCGGGGTGACCTGCGTGATGGTGACCCATGACCAGGAAGAGGCCATGACCATGGCCGAGCGCATCGCGATCATGCACCTGGGCTGGATCGCCCAGGTCGGCAGCCCCATGGACATCTACGAGACCCCGGCCAGCCGCCTGGTCTGTGAGTTCATCGGCAACGTCAACCTGTTCGATGGCGAGCTGATCGAGGATGTGGAGGACCACGCGGTCATTGCCTCGCCGGGCCTGCAAAACCCCATCTACGTGGGCCATGGCATCAGCACCCGTGCCCAGGACAAGCAGATCACCTACGCCATCCGTCCCGAAAAGCTGCTGATCGGCACCGAACTGCCCGAGCTGGAGCGTCCCGGCTACAACTGGGCCAAGGGCGTCGTACATGACATCGCCTACCTTGGCGGGCATTCGGTCTACTACATCCAGCTGCCGTCCGGCGGCGTTCTCCAGGCCTTCATGGCCAACGCCGAACGCCATGTGAAACTGCCGACCTGGGAAGAAGAGGTCTTCGTCTATTGGTGGGACGACAGCGGCGTGGTACTGCAAGCATGAGCCGCCCATCATTGAATGTCGGGCGCCGTCTGGTCATCGGCGTACCCTTCTTCTGGCTGATGTTGTTCTTCCTGCTGCCGTTCGCCATCGTGCTGAAGATCAGCTTCGCCGAAGCCGACGTGGCCATCCCGCCGTACACGGACATCTTCGCCTATGCCGACCAGCAGCTGCAGGTGCTGATCAACCTCGGCAATTACATTTTCCTCAGCGAGGATGACCTGTACTGGGCAGCCTACGCCGGGTCGTTGCGAATTGCGTTCTTCAGCACCCTGATGTGCCTGTTGATCGGCTATCCCATGGCCTATGCCATCGCGCGGGCGCGTAAGGATCTGCAAACGGTTCTGCTGCTGCTGATCATGATGCCGACCTGGACGGCCATCCTGATTCGCGTCTACGCCTGGATGGGGATTCTCAGCAGCAACGGCATCCTCAACGGCCTGCTGCAGAGCCTGGGGCTGATCGACGCGCCGCTGCAGATCCTCAACACCGACCTGGCGGTCTATATCGGCGTGGTCTATTCCTACCTGCCGTTCATGATCCTGCCGCTGTACGCCAACCTGGCCAAGCACGACCTCAGCCTGCTTGAGGCCGCGTCCGATCTGGGCGCCAGCAACCTCAGCGCGTTCTGGAAGATCACCGTGCCGCTATCAAAGAACGGCATCATTGCCGGCTGCATGCTGGTGTTCATTCCGGTGGTGGGTGAGTTCGTCATTCCGGAACTGCTCGGCGGGCCGGAAACGCTGATGATCGGCAAGGTGCTCTGGCAGGAATTCTTCAACAACCGTGATTGGCCGGTGGCCTCCGCGCTGGCGGTGGTGATGCTGGCGATCCTGCTGGTACCGATCATCCTGTTCAACCGCAACCAGACCAAGGAATTGGAGGGCAAGCTATGACTCGTTCGAGCGGCGGGCTCCCCTGTTCGACTGGCTCTCCAGGCCGATGGGTGACCTGGGAAAAGGGAGTTAGGCCATGAAACGCTACAGTTTTTCCAATCTGATCCTGGTGCTGGGGCTGCTGTTCATCTACCTGCCGATGGTGCTGCTGGTCATCTACTCGTTCAATGCGTCGCGCCTGGTGACGGTGTGGGGCGGCTGGTCGATCAAGTGGTACGTGGGGCTGCTGGACAACAGCCAGCTGATGGGTGCGGTGATGCGCTCGCTGGAGATCGCCCTGTATACCGCGGGTTCGGCCGTGGCGCTGGGCACCATGGCCGCCTTCGTGCTGACCCGCATTCCGCGCTTCCGTGGGCGTGCGCTGTTCGGTGGCCTGGTAACCGCGCCACTGGTCATGCCGGAAGTGATCACCGGTCTGTCGCTGTTGCTGCTGTTCGTGGCCATGGCGCAACTGATTGGCTGGCCCGCCCAGCGCGGCATCGCAACCATCTGGATCGCCCACACCACCTTCTGCTCGGCGTACGTCGCGGTCATCGTGATGGCGCGTCTGCGCGAGCTGGATCAGTCCATCGAAGAAGCGGCCATGGACCTCGGCGCGCGCCCCTGGAAGGTGTTCTTCCTGATCACCATGCCGATGATCGCGCCTTCGTTGGCTGCGGGCGGGATGCTGTCCTTCGCCTTGTCGCTCGATGATCTGGTGCTGGCGAGCTTCGTCTCCGGGCCGGGGGCGACCACCTTGCCGATGGAGATCTTCTCGGCAGTCAGGCTGGGTGTGAAGCCGGAGATCAACGCGGTGGCCAGCCTGATCCTGCTGGTGGTCTCGGTGGCGACCTTCCTCGCCTGGTACATCAGCCGCCGTGCCGACAAGCGCCGGGCGCGTGCCATGCGCCAAGCCATGGACGAGGGCGCGCAGCAGAACTGGCGGCCGACGGTCGAGAGCAATGTCGTCACCACGCCGCCGGCCGCGCACAGCTGAGGCACCACACGGGATTGTGGTCCGCCGGGGGTCAGTCCGACCCTGGCGGGCCCCAGTCACAGAAACAGCCCACCGCCAGCGAATGCGTAGCCTTGACCGGGCGGCCGGCCAGTACCGCCTCCAGAATCGGTTCGATGAAGCTGTTGCTGGAGTTGCACACCGCGCCTTCGCTGTAGGGGCCCAGATAGACCAGTTGTCCGTTGGCATCCCAGACCCCGACCGCGGGGCTGGCCGGCAGGCTTTGCGAGCCGGGCAGAGCGTCGAGAGGCTGCAGGGCGGCCAGCGGCTCGGGCAGGCGGCCCTGGCTGCCCGGCTTCTGCAGGGCGTAGAAGTGCACGCCGCGCTCGCCGAAGCGCTCCAGCAGCTCGGCCAGGTGCTGCTGATTGCCGGCATTGCACGGGCAGGCGGGGTCCCAGAAGTGCACGACGCGGACGCCTCCGGCGTTTTTCAGGGCGTCGGGTAGTTCCAGGCGATCGCCGGAAAACAACTGCGCGCTTTCACGATCGAAGGGCCGCAGGTAGCGAGCTTCGAACCAGCGGAAGGCCGCCAGCATGGCAGCGCCCCACAGCAACGCGATCAGCGCTGCGATCAGATATTTACTGCGTACGGACATCTCGGCACCCTGCAACGGAGGCGCCAGCTTGCCACGTCGCGTTACAGAGCTGAAGATTCCGTTCAATTCGAGCCAGAAACGCTGTCATGTCCTCGCGAATCGACCCCGACGCCCTCCGCGCGCAGCTACAACCGCTTGCTGCCGGCACGCCGCTCAGCGCCGCGGCACGCTTCTACCAGGGCTACTACGGCCTGGATCTGCCACAGCACCCTCATATCGAGCATCGCCTGGGCTGCTTTGCGGTCCACGGCTACCAGGTGGCCGCGCAGGCGTGGTGCCCGCCGCAGCCGGTCGCCACGCTGCTGATCCTGCACGGCTACTACGACCACATGGGCCTCTACCGACACGTTGTCGACTGGGGGCTGCGCATGGGCTTCGCGGTGTTGGCCTGCGACCTGCCCGGTCACGGGCTATCCAGCGGACCACGCGCGAGCATCAATGAGTTCGACGAATACCAGGCGGTGCTGGCAGGCCTTCTGCACGAGGCAGAGACGCTGCGGCTGCCGCATCCCTGGCATCTGCTGGGGCAGAGCACCGGGGCCGCGATCGCGCTGGACTACCTGCTGGCCCATCCGGACGACCCGCGGCTCGGGCGCGGGGTGCTGCTCGCGCCTTTGGTGCGGCCGCGGGCCTGGCGCTGGTCCAAGTTCAGCTATGAGGTGATGCGGCGCTTCGTCAAGCAGATCCCCCGGCAATTCAGCGAGAATTCGGGAGACCCGGCCTTTCTCGAGTTCGTCCGGTCCAGCGACCCGCTGCAGCCGAACACCTTGCCCACCGCCTGGGTCGGCGCGCTGTCGCGCTGGATCCCGCGCATCGAGGGCGCGCGGCGCAGTCCACACAGCCCGATCATCGTCCAGGGCGAGGCCGACATGACCGTGGACTGGCGCTACAACGTCCCGGTGCTCGAGAGCAAGTTCAGTGCGCCGGAGGTCCTGTACCTGCCGGGCGCGCGTCACCATCTGGTCAACGAACAGGAGGCGATACGCCGCCGCTACTTCGATTTTCTCAGTGAGCGCCTGGGCTAGGTGGGGATCACCAGCCTGGCGGCCCGAGCCTGGGTTGCGCTGCCGCTCGTACCTACCGCGAGACCCGCACGCAGCGCTTGCAGGGCTGCCCGGTAATAGTCTTGGCCGGCGTCGGACTGCGCGAACTGGACGAACTCTTCCAGTTCGGCATCGGACAGATCCCGATAGATGAACAGCAGCGTGTTATCCAGGTCGCTCTCGACCTGCTGCTGCAGGCGTTCACGCTGGCTTTCCACCAGACCCTGGGCCTGACCGCCGCCGAGCAGACCGGGGATCATCTGGGCGAGGCTGTCGGCGGCAACGCCGGCCAGCGCCAGGCTGACTTCCGCGCCCGCCTCGGCGGCGGGTAGCGCCTGGGCCAGGTGGCGAATCAGCAACTGCCGATTGCTGCCGGCCTGCATTCTCGGCAAGCCGTTCTCATAACGCGCCAGCTGCTCGCGGCGACCGGCCAATACCTCCGCGGCGACCACGTTGTGGCCCAGCGGCGATTGAAAAAATTCGAGTGCCGGCTGTGGATCCGACAGCGCCTGCCGCAGCGCCTGCTTGGCGCGCTGATCGACGGCATCGACGGCAAAACGGCGGTTGCTGTTGGTCACCAATGCCTGGAACACCGCCGGGGGCAGGCTGCCCTTGTAGCGCTGCTGGGCGGCGGTCAGGGCATCGGAAAAATTGGCGCGCTGTTCGCTCCAGCCCGCCGCCTCGTAGAGTTCGTCGTAGCGATCGGCCAAAGCGTTCAGGCTGAAAGCGAGTAATACACAAGCGATAAGGGCGCGCATGAAAGCTCCTCTGTGGCGGGCGGTTTATTTTCGGCGTCGCGACCCGGGGTTGTCGAGGTGCGAAAGCACTGCTGCTAGACTCAGCGACGGTTTCCGCGGGCCCGCCTGGGCCGCAGGGGAAACGCCATCCGACCCACTGGAGTCACCGTTCTTGCCGTTCTCCACGATCATTGATGACCTGGCCGCACGCGGCTGGTCGTTGCAGAGTGCCTTCCTTGCACAGGATGTGACCCAAAAGCTGGCCGACGAGTGCCGCAGACGCTATGCCGAAGGGGCGCTGGCGCCGGCCGGCGTCGGTCGCGGCGAAGAGCAGGCGGTGCGCGAAGGCATCCGAGGCGACCATATCCACTGGCTGGAAGAAGGGCAGGCGCAGGTGTGCGATGCCTATCTGGCGCTGATGGATCAATTGCGCCAGACGCTCAACCGCGAGCTGTTCCTCGGTCTTGAGGAGTTCGAATGCCACTTCGCGCTCTATCCGCCGGGCGCCTTCTACCAGACTCATCTGGATCGGTTCCGTGATGACGACAGCCGATGCGTCACCGCAGTCGTCTACCTGAATCCGGACTGGCAGCCGGCTGATGGCGGCGAGTTGCGCCTGTATCTCCCCGATGCGTCGAGCTTCGATATCGCACCGCTGGCCGGCGATCTGCTGATGTTCCTGTCCGGCGATTTCCCCCACGAGGTGCTGGTGACCCAGGCCGAACGACTGTCGTTGACCGGCTGGTTTCGCCGGCGTCCGGTGGACGTGCTGGCGCTCTGACCAGACAGCAAACGATGGTGCATGAAAAAGCCCGGCACTGGGCCGGGCTGAGAGCAATCGATCGACGCGGCTACATCCCCAGCAGGCTAGGCAGGCCTAGGGAGATCATCGGCACATAGGTAATCAGCACCAGGAACGCCATCATCAGCGCCAGCCATGGCAGCACGGCGCGGATCACCTGGGTGACCGGCATGCCGGTCACGGCCGAGGCGACGAACAGGTTCAGCCCCACCGGTGGCGTGATCAGGCCGATTTCCATGTTCACCACCATGATGATGCCGAGGTGGATCGGGTCGATGCCCAGCTGAATAGCGATCGGGAACAGGATCGGCGCCAGGATCAGGATGATCGCCGACGGCTCCATGAAGGCACCGGCTACCAGCAGCACGATGTTGACGACCAGCAGGAACATCCAGGGCTGCAGCCCGGCCTCGAGGACCATGGCGGTGATCTGCTGGGGCAGCTGCTCGGTGGTCAGCACGTGGGCGAAGAGCATGGCGTTGGCGATGATGAACATCAGCATGATGGTCAGCTTGCCCGACTCCAGCAGCACCTTCGGGCAGTCGCGCAGGGTGATGTCCTTGTAGACGAACAGCGCGATGAAGGCGGAGTAGACCGCGGCCACGGCGGCGGCTTCGGTCGGCGTGAACATGCCCGAGTAGATGCCGCCGAGGATGATCACCATCAACAGCAGGCCCCACAGCGCCTGGCGAGCCGAGGACAGCCACTGGCGGAAGGTCGCCCGCGGCATGGCCGGCAGCTTCTTCTTCACCGCGACGATGTAGATCGCCACCATCAGGCCGACGCCCAGCAGGATGCCCGGCACCACGCCCGCCATGAACAGCTTGCCCACCGAGGTTTCGGTCGCGGCGGCGTAGACCACCATGACGATCGACGGCGGGATCAGGATGCCCAGGGTGCCGGCGTTGCAGACAATGCCCGCGCCAAAGGCCTGCGGGTAGCCCGAGCGGACCATGCCGGCGATGGCGATGGAGCCGACCGCGGCCACGGTCGCCGGCGACGAGCCGGACAGCGCGGCGAACAGCATGCAGGCCATCACGGCACCGATGGCTAGGCCGCCGCGGATGTGACCGACGGTGGCGTTGGCGAAGTCGATCAGGCGCTTGGCCACGCCACCGGTGGTCATGAAGGCACCGGCCAGCAGGAAGAACGGAATCGCCAGCAGGGTGTAGTGTTCGGACGTTTCGAACAGCTTGATCGCCAGCGAGCGTACCGAGTCGGGGCTGAAGAACATGATCGTCAGCGAACCGGCCAGGCCGAGGGAGATGGCCACCGGGACGCCGATGAACATCAGTGCAAACAGCGCCAGGAAGAGGAACAGGATAGTCATTACTTCGGCTCCTCTTCACCGAGACGGGCCGCTTCGGCGGCTTCGTCGGCCAGGCCCAGTCCGGTCTGATCGTTGCGCAGGATGCGCACCAGGATCTCTGCGAATCGAATGAAGACCATGGCAAAGCCGATCGGCACGATCATGCCGATCTGCCATTGCTTGACGCCGATATGGCCGAGATCTTCAGCGCCGATACCGGCCGTGAACAGCGTCTGGATCCACTCGAAGCTCGCCACGGTGATCAGGCCGGCGTAGCCCAGGCAGAACAGGCAGGCGATTACGCCGATGTAGCGCTGGATGTTGCGCGGGGCGAGCTTGACCAGCGCATCGACGCCGATGTGGCCGGCGGTGCGCACGCCATAGGCCAGGCCGGAGAAGATCAGCCAGGCGAACAGCGCCCGGGTGAGCGCCGAACTCCAGGTCATGGACTGCGCTAGGCCGATGATGAAATCACCGGCGGCAAAGAAGAAGTCTTCCGCGGCGGGAATGGTGTCCCCCAGCGAATAGAAAACGGTGTAGAGGTTGTTCAAGACCACATAAACAAAGGTCACCAGAGTCATGGCGGCCAGCAAGAAGGCGATGAAGCCTTCCTCGAAGTGGTCCCAGACGCGCCAGAGGGCGTTCATGGATGACATCTCCCGATGAAATGCATTGGATTCGATGGGCGTACGCACTGTGCGCCATAAGCCGGTCTGGTAACCGGGCGACAGGATCAGGACACGCTTGTTGTAGTGGCGCAGCGGCGGAGATCGATCCGTCGTTGCGCCGGTTTGTCGCGTGCCTCCGGTGCGCTGTCAGTACCGCAACGGGGGTGGAGGGCGGGTGGCCGCCCTCCGGTGATGCTTACTCGGCCTTGTTGGAGGCGTCGGCGGCTTTGATCAGGTCAGCGCCGATCTCGCCTTCGAACTTCTTCCAGACCGGCTTCATGGCTTCACGCCACTTGGCACGCTCTTCCGGGGTCAGGACCAGAATTTCAGTCGTACCGGCATCGAGGATCTGCTGCTTGGCCTGCTTGTTCAGGTCATCAGCCTGCTTGTTCACTTCGACGGTCACCTCGCCGATGATCTCGTTCAGTTCCGAGCGCACGTCGTCCGGCAGACCGTTCCAGAACTTGGTGTTGGTGATCAGCATGTAGTCCAGCAAGCCGTGGTTGGACTCGGTGATGTGCTTCTGCACCTCGTGCATCTTCTGCGAGTAGATGTTCGAGTAGGGGTTCTCGGCACCGTTGACGACGCCGGTCTGCAGGCCCTGGTAGACCTCGGCGAAGCTCATCTTGCGCGGGTTGGCGCGCACGGCCTTGAACTGCTCCTCGAGCACCTGGGACGCCTGCACGCGGAACTTCAGGCCACGCGCATCCTTCGGCTCACGCAATTCCTTGTTGGCCGACAGCTGCTTCAAGCCGTTGTGCCAGTACGCCAGACCGGTAATGTTCTTGTCGACCATGGAGGTCAGCAGAGCCTGGCCTTTATCGCTCTTCTGGAAGCGGTCGACCGCGGCCATGTCATCGAACAGGAACGGCAGGTCGAACACCTGCAGCTGCTTGGTGTACTGCTCGAACTTGGCCAGCGAAGGGGCGATCAACTGGACGTCGCCCAGCAGCAGCGCTTCCATTTCCTTGCCGTCGCCGAACAGCGAGGAGTTCGGGTAGACCTGGACCTCGACCTTGCCGGGCAGACGCTCCTCGACCAGTTTCTTGAACATCAGTGCGCCCTGGCCCTTCGGCGTGCTGTCAGCAACCACGTGGGAGAACTTGATGATGATCGGGTCTGCGGCCTGAGCCAGCGTGGCCATGCCTAGGGACAGGGCGCAGGCGAGCGCGGTGGCGGTCAGTTTGAACATTGTTGTTTTCCTCTTGTTGTGAAGTGAGCCGCCGCGTTGGCGATCGGCTCGGCTGTAACCAGCAAGACAAGTCTAGGCGTCATTGAGCAACCTGCGCCCGTATCGGCTCGTACCACCGGTCCATCGTGTCAGGTAGAGCAAAGGGTGTGCCAATGGTTATGGCGCGCTGCTACCGTGACGCGGGAGTTTACCCGCATGATGGCAAAATACTGACGAGTATTTCTCAGCCAGCCCGTCTGGCCCGCAGGTTTGCCGCGTTAGGCGGGTCATGAAGAACGGTGAGATGGCGCATTCTCGTGGCCTGTTGGCTGCTTCGGCGTCTCGATCGATGCATCGTGCAGGGACTCTACCCGGCCTCGTCGACCGCTGACATTCATCATTGAACAAGCCTGGCTTCGCCGTCGGCGAAAGCCCCGGTGTTGGGCCTACGCGGGCTCGCGCCTGGGCCGCAGCGGGCCTGCGCCGGATCGGTATCGCCTCGGCAGGACGTGGCGGAAATCCGCCAGCTATTCGTCCTCATCCGGCGAGGTTCCGCCAGCATCGCTGAACACCAGGCCGTGCTTGCGCAGCTTGTCGTGCAGCGTCTTGCGCGGCAGGCCGAGTGCTTCGGCGACACTGCGCAACGAGCTGTGAGAGCGTGACAGTTCGGCGGCAATCAGCGCGCGTTCGAAGGCCTCGACCTGCTCGTTGAGCGTTGTGGCGGTCGCGGCCGACGTCCCGGCGGTGCGCTGGGCCGGATCTTCCAGGCCGAGTTCGAGGCCCAGGGCGAAGCGCTCGGCCGTGTTCTGCAGCTCGCGGACATTGCCCGGCCAGGCGTGCCGGAGCAGTTGCGCGCGTTGCTCCGGGCGCAGCTCGCGGATCGGCAGGCCATGGCGACTGGCCGCGGTCTCAGCGAAGTGCTGGAACAGGAACAGCAGGTCCTCGCTGCGCTCGCGCAACGGCGGAATGCGCAACGGGGCGACGTTCAGCCGGTAGTAGAGGTCGGCGCGGAAGCGCCCCTGGTCGGCGGCGTGGCGCAGGTCTTCCTTGGTCGCGGCGATGACGCGAATATCCAGCGCGATCGACTGGTTGCCGCCCAGCCGCTCGACCACCCGCTCCTGCAGCATGCGCAGCAGCTTCACCTGCACATCCAGGCTCATGCTCTCGATCTCATCGAGAAACAGGGTGCCGCCGTTAGCGAATTCGAACTTGCCGATGCGACGTTTCTGCGCGCCGGTGAAGGCACCGGCCTCGTGCCCGAAGAGCTCGCTCTCGACCACCGATTCAGCCAGCGCGCCGGCATTGATGGCGACGAAAGGCCCGTCACGACGGCTGGACAGATCATGCAGCGCGCGGGCGACCACCTCCTTGCCGGCGCCGGTTTCGCCGAGGATCAGCACATCGGCCTGGGTGCCGGCGAGGGCGCCGATCTGTTCGCGCAGGCGCTGCATGGCGGGTGACTGGCCGAGCAGGCGCGCCGACAGTTGCTGACGGTCGGCCAGCGCCAGGCGCAGGCTGCGGTTGTCGAGCACCAGCTGGCGCAGGGCCAGGGCGCGGCGCACGCCATCGAGCAACGCCTCGCTGGGAAAGGGCTTTTCGAGGAAGTCATAGGCCCCGGCGCGCATGGCCTGCACCGCCAGCTGGATGTCGCCATGGCCGGTGATCAGCAGCACCGGCAATTCGCTGTCCAGCGCATGCAACTGCTGTTGCAGTTCAAGCCCATCGAGCCCCGGCATGCGAATGTCGCTGACCACCACGCCAGCCCAGTCCGGTGGCAGCATCGCCGGCAAGCCGCGCGCATCGCCGAGACTGAGCACCTTGAGCCCGGCCAGATCGAGGGTCTGGCTCAGTGCCTTGCGCAGGTGGGGATCGTCGTCGACCAGGACTACCTGATACTGCGGGTCGATCTGACTGGTCATGCTAATCCTCGCTGGGAAAGGCGACGCCGGGGTCGGCGGATCGCAGATAGAGACTGAGCTGAGCGCCGCCCTCGGGGTGATTGGCCAGGGTCAGCTCGCCGCCCAGGGCGCGTGTCAGGGTATCGCAGATGGCCAACCCCAGGCCGAGGCCCTGAGCGCTGGTCTTGGTGGTGAAGAAGGGCTCGCGGGCGCGTTGCAGCGCGTCGGCCGAGAACCCGGGGCCGTTGTCGCGCAGGGTCAGCAGCACGCCGTCGCCCTGGCGCTCGGCGCGCAACCAGATACGTCGTACCGGGGGGCGCTCATTGAGCGCATCCAGCGCATTGGCGAGCAGGTTGGACAGGATCTGGCGCAGGCGGGTCTCGCCGGCCTGGACCCACAACGTTGCATCCGGCAGATCACGGATCAGCTCGACGCCCATGGCTTGTCTGCGTTTGGCCAGCAAGGCCAGCGCATCGTCCAGAGCCGGTTGCAGGGCCACCCGCTCCGGCGCGTGGCGGTCACGGCGAGCGAAGGCGCGCAGGTGCGCGATGATCGAGGCCATTCGGGCGGTCAGCTCGCTGATCAGCCGGAGGTTGTCACGGGCTTCCTCGTTGCGTTGTTGATCGAGCAGCACCCCCGCGTTGTCGGCGTAGCTGCGAATCGCGCCCAGCGGTTGATTGAGTTCATGGCTGATGCTCGCCGACATGGTGCCCAGCGCCGACAGTTTACCGGCCTGCAGCAGCTCGTCCTGTGCGCGGACCAGCTCCTGCTGGGCTTGCTCGCGTTCCAGCACTTCTTCCTTGAGCCGGCTGTTCAGCGCTTCCAGATCCTGGGTCCGCTCCTGTACGCGGCGCTCGAGTTGCTGGCGCGCCTTGGCATCCAGGGCGATACGTTCCAGGTAGTGGCGGCGGCGTTGCATCAGCAGGCCGAGCAGCAGCAACAGCGCAGCGAGGGTGGCGGCGCCGATGGCCACGACGGTTTGCACCGGGCGCTCGACCAGGCTGATCGGCGCCAGAATGCGCACCGTCCAGCCGGTTTCCTTGAGCTCCCGGCTCTGGATCAGCCAGGCGTCGATGTCGAGGGTGAGCAGCTGGGGATCGAGGGTCGGATAGGGCCGCTCGGAGGCGATCTGCTCACGTTCGTCGGCATCCAGCGCGCGACTGGCGCGGAATCGCCATTCGGGCTTGGAGGTCAGTATCACCACGCCGAAGTTATCGGTGACCATCAGCTGTTCGGGCGTGCTGCCCCACAGGGTCTCGGTGTGGTCCAGATCCACCTTGACCACCAGTACGCCGAGCACCTGGTCGCCATCACGCACGGCCGCGCCAAAGTAGTAGCCACGTTTGCCCGAGGTCGTGCCGAGGCCGAAGAAGCGGCCCAGCTTGCCGGCCATGGCCTCGCGGAAGTAGGGACGAAAGGCGAAGTTGCG
This sequence comes from Stutzerimonas stutzeri, assembly GCF_019090095.1. Lineage (NCBI taxonomy): Bacteria > Pseudomonadati > Pseudomonadota > Gammaproteobacteria > Pseudomonadales > Pseudomonadaceae > Stutzerimonas > Stutzerimonas stutzeri. Next base: position 392,808 of record NZ_JAGQFP010000002.1, read on the forward strand.
CCCGACGAAGCTGTCTTCGTCGTTCCAGTTGGAGGCCGCGAGGGTTTCGCCGTCCGGTGCCATCAGGTAGATGACGTCGGCGCCGGTCTCCCTGCGCAACTGGCTCAGCAAGCGGTTGGCCTGGTCCTTTACGGCCGGGCTGTCCGGTTCACGCAGCGCCGTGCGTAGCGTCGGCAGGTCGCCCAGGATGCGCGGCAGCACCTCGTAGCGGCGCAGCGAGCCGAGCAGGTTGGCGACGTAGAGGTCGAGGGTCTGGCGATTCTGTTCGATCAGCTCGTTGCTGTAATAACGCTCGGCCAGTTGCTGCAACGGCCACAGCAGCGGTGCCAGCAGCAGTGCCAGCAGGGCCAGGTTGCGCCAGCGTGGGCGGCGGGGGGGAAGAGGTGAGGTCATGCCGATGCGCCTGTGATTCGGGCGACATTATGCACGTTCAACTTGTTGCGAGCGCCGGGTACTGAGAGACGGCGGCGGCCGACGCTGATCTAGACGCTCTGGACCGAGGGGGTGGTCTGACCGGCCTGGGCGCCGTATACACCCGCCAGGCACTGATGCAGCGCGGTCTCCCAGTCGGGCAGTTCAATGCCCCAGTCGCGCTGCAAACGCGCACAGCTCAGGCGCGAGTTGAGCGGCCGTTGCGCCGCCGTCGGGTAGTTGCTGGACAGGATCGGTTCGAGCCTGGCGCGCAGCAGGCCTTGCTGTTGCAGGTGCTGGGCAATGCTGCAGGCGAAGCCATACCAGGAGGTCTCGCCAATCGCGGTCAGGTGGTACAGACCGTCCGGGCCGCCGGTTCCTGCCCGCCATTTGCGGACCATCGCCGCCGTGGTGCTGGCGATGGTGTCGGCCCAGGTTGGCGCGCCGATTTCATCGGATACCACCGACAGCGAATCGCGTTCCTGCAGCAGCCGCTGCATGGTCAGCAGGAAGTTGCTGCCTTGCAACGAGTAGACCCAGCTGGTGCGCAGGATCAGGTGCTTGCCGCCCACTGCCTGAATCGCCTGCTCACCGGCCAGTTTGCTCGCGCCGTAGACGCTGAGCGGCGCCGGCTGATCGGTCTCTTCGTAGGGGCCGGGTTTGCGCCCGTCGAAGACATAGTCGGTGGAGTAATGGATCAGCGGCACGCCAAGCGCCGCGGCTTCCTCGGCCAGCACGCCGGGACCGATGGCGTTGACGGCGAAGGCCCGCTCGCGGTTGTCCTGGGCCGGATCGACCGCCGTGTAGGCGGCGGCATTGATGATCAGGTCAGGGCTGAGCAAGCGGATCTGCTGACGAATCTGCGCCGGTTCCGCCAGGTCGAGTGCCTTGTGGCCCAGCGCGAGCACCTTCCCCTCACCGGCGAGCGTCCGCTGCAGTGCCTGAGACAGTTGCCCCTTGCTACCGGTGATGAGGATTTTCATGCGAACAACTCCGCCTCGCTCAACACCTTGCCGTCGATATCCTTCTGCGACAGTTGCGGCGGCTCGGTGAATGGCCAGTCGATGCCGATCTGCGGGTCGTTCCAGAGCAGCGAGCGCTCATGGGCCGGCGCATAGTAATCGGTGGTCTTGTACAGGAACTCGGCACTCTCGCTGAGCACCACGAAGCCGTGCGCGAAGCCTTCCGGGATCCACAGCTGGCGGCGGTTCTCCGCGCTCAGGTGAGTACCGACCCAGCGGCCGAAACTTGGTGAGCTTTTGCGCAGATCGACCGCGACGTCGAACACTTCCCCGGCCACCACGCGCACCAGTTTTCCCTGCGGTTGCTGGATCTGGTAGTGCAGCCCGCGCAGCACGCCGCGCTGGGATTTGGAGTGGTTATCCTGCACGAAGCTGCGTTTGATGCCGGTCGCGGCCTCGAAGGCGGCCGCGTTGAAGCTCTCGTAGAAGAAGCCGCGCTCGTCACCAAATACCTTGGGCTCGATGATCAGCACATCGGGAATGGCGGTTTCGACGACCTTCATGCGTCTTCACCGGCCAACTTGAACAGGTACTGGCCATAACCGGTCTTGCCCAGGGCGTCGGCGCGCTGCAGCAGCTGCTCGCGGTCGATCCACTTGTGCTGGTAGGCGATTTCTTCCAGACAGGCGACCTTCAGGCCCTGCCGATGTTCGATGGTCTGCACGTACTGCGAGGCCTCGAGCAGGCTGTCGTGGGTACCGGTGTCGAGCCAGGCGAAGCCACGGCCGAACCGCTCGACATTGAGGTCGCCGCGCTTGAGGTAGGCCATGTTGACGTCGGTGATCTCCAGCTCGCCGCGGGGCGAGGGCTTGATCGACTTGGCGATCTCGACCACATCGTTGTCGTAGAAGTACAGGCCGGTCACCGCGTAGCTGGACTTGGGCTTGGCCGGTTTTTCTTCGATGGAAAGGGCCTTGCCACTCTCGTCGAAATCGATCACGCCGAAGCGCTCCGGGTCCTTGACCCAGTAACCGAACACGGTCGCACCCTTTTCCTGACGGGAAGCACGCTGCAGCTTCTCGGTGAAGTGCTGGCCGTGGAAGATGTTGTCGCCGAGGATCAGGCACACCGAGTCATCGCCGATGAACTCTTCACCGATCAGGAAGGCCTGCGCCAGGCCGTCCGGCGAAGGCTGCTCGGCATAGCTGAAGCGGACGCCGAACTGGCTGCCGTCGCCCAGCAGGTTCTGGTATTGCGGCAGGTCCTGCGGCGTCGAGATGACGAGGATGTCGCGGATCCCGGCCAGCATCAGCACCGAGATCGGGTAGTAGGCCATGGGTTTGTCGTAGATCGGCAGCAACTGCTTGGATACGCCCAGGGTGATGGGGTGCAGACGGGTGCCGGAGCCTCCGGCGAGGATGATTCCTTTCATGCGGTCTCCAGGGCGCCGAGGCGCTCGCGTTGATAGCTACCGTCCTGAACGCGACGGCACCATTCGAGGTTGTTCAGGTACCACTGCACGGTCTTGCGCAGGCCGGTTTCGAAGGTTTCCTGCGGGACCCAGCCGAGCTCGCGCTCGATCTTGCTGGCGTCGATGGCGTAGCGCAGGTCGTGGCCGGGGCGGTCCTTGACGAAGGTGATGAGGTCTTCGAAGCGCGCCACGCCAGCGGGCTTGCTCGGGGCCAGCCCTTCGAGCAGGGCACAGATGCCGCGTACCACGTCGATGTTCTTCTGCTCGTTGTGGCCGCCGATGTTGTAGGTTTCGCCGACCTTGCCTTCGCTGACCACCTTGAACAGGGCACGCGCATGGTCTTCGACGAACAGCCAGTCGCGCACCTGGGTGCCGTTGCCGTAGACCGGCAGCGGTTTGCCATCGAGTGCATTGAGGATCACCAGCGGGATCAGCTTCTCGGGGAAGTGATAGGGCCCGTAGTTGTTCGAGCAGTTGGTGATCAGCACCGGCAGGCCGTAGGTGCGCTGCCAGGCGCGCACCAGGTGATCCGAGGAGGCCTTGCTGGCCGAGTAGGGCGAGCTGGGCGCGTAGGGCGTGGTCTCGGTGAACAGGTCGTCCACGCCGTGCAGGTCGCCGTACACCTCGTCAGTGGAAATGTGGTGGAAGCGGAAGGCCTCGCGACGTTCGACCGGCAGCGTCTGCCAGTAGGCACGAGCCGCTTCGAGCAGCTGATAGGTGCCGACGATGTTGGTCTGGATGAATTCCGCCGGGCCGTCGATGGAGCGATCGACGTGGGACTCGGCGGCCAGGTGCATGATGGCGTCCGGCTGGAATTCCAGCAGCGCTTCGCTCACCCGCTCACGGTCGGCGATGTCGGCTTGCAGGAACCGATAACGATCACTGGTTTCGACTTCGGCCAACGACTCGAGGTTGCCGGCGTAGGTCAGCTTGTCCAGGTTGAGGACGCTGTGCTCGGTGTCCTGAATGAGATGGCGGATCAGAGCAGAGCCGATAAATCCGGCTCCGCCGGTAACGAGAATGCGCATGATTGAAGGCTTCCTTGGCGCGCTACAGAGCAACAGGCTCTTGGCATGTCGGCAGGATAGACCTGTCGAAAATATAAAAATTCCCAGGCAGGGTGCGCAGCGCGCCGGGGAGCTGGAAAAACCTGAGCGCCGGCGCTGGCGGACGAGGACTGACGCGCCATCGCGAGGTTGCGCGACGCCGCGGAGCAGACGGTGTCATGCGCCTTGGCCAGTTGCCACGGCCGGCTCGCACCGGCGCAGAAAAAATTCTGCGAATGGCGAACAGATGCATGGCGTGGTCGATGTAATTGAGTACTATCGCGTCGACTTTTCGCCACCGGACGCAATGGAATGCCTATCCGTCACGACCAGCTCGCTGAGCTGCTGAACCTTACCGCACACAGCGTTACGCAGCTTTCCGAGGCCCTGACGTGCTTCTCCCTGGAACTGATGGCCAGTGAAGATCCGGCCGTGCGCATCGCCAGCCGGCGCATGGTGTCCCGCGTCGCGGCGTTGCAATCGGCGTTCGGCCAGCAGTTGTCGGCGTTCGGCCTCGAGGCGCCCGAGAGCAGCGGCGCGGATCGGGCCGGCGAGCCCCTGGTCGGCCGCTAGCGCAAGGACACCCGCAAGCGCGACAGCGCGCCGAGGAAGAACACCGTGCCGATGGCCAGCAGCGCCGAGAGCTGCGGCCAGATGACCGGCAAGCCTGCCCCACGGAAGAGAATCGCCTGGGCCAACTCGACGAAATGCGTGGTCGGTGCCACCAGCATGATGTGCTGAACCGCGTCGGGCATGCTCTCGCGCGGGGTGACACCCCCGGAGAGGATCTGCAGCGGAATCAGCGTCAGGATCACCAGCAAGCCCAACTGCGGCATCGAGCGCGCCACCGTGCCGAAGAAGATGCCCATGGATGTGGCGGCGAACAGGTGCAGGGCGGCGCCGCAGGCGAACAACAGCAACGAGCCCTGGATCGGAATGTCGAGCCATCCCTCCACCACGAAGCGCAGGGCGAAAGCCGCCGCGGCCAGTACCACCAGCCCCATCGCCCAGACCTTGCCGACCATGATCTCGAACGGCGTCACCGGCATGACCAGCAGGTGTTCGATGGTGCCGTGCTCGCGCTCGCGGATCAGCGCGGCGCCGGTCAGTATGATCGCCAGCATTGTGATCTGGTTGATGACCTCGTTCACCGCACCGAACCACGCACGGCTCAGGTTGGGGTTGAACGCCGTGCGCACCACCGCCTCGACCGGGTAGGCCTCGTTGCTGCGGTATCGGCTGACGAATTCGGCGGTCTCGCTGGCGATGATCTGCTGAATATGCCCGGCACCGGTAAAGGCCTGGCTGACCTGGGTAGCGTCGACATTGAGCTGCAGCGTCGGTTGGCGGCCGGCCAGCAGGTCCGCCTGGAAATCCGGCGGAATGTTCAGGGTGAAGGTGTACAGGCCGGCGTCCATGCCGCGGTCCATTTGCTGCAGGGTGATGGCCTTCGGCGCGATGAAATACGGCAGCTGGAAGGCATTGACGATGCGCAACGAGGCCGGCGAGCGGTCCTCATCGACCACGGCGATGCTGGCGCGGTGTGGCGCCTCGGGGACTGCCGTGGCCCCTTCGTAGATCGCCAGGGTGAACGAATAGAGGATCAGCACCAGCATCGCCGGGTCGCGGTAGAGACTGCGCAGCTCCTTGAGGCCGAGCTGGACGATGTTGCCGAGCTTGCGTCGCAGGTCGCCCATGTCATTTCTCCTGCTTGCGCAGGCCGGCGACGCTGATCAGGGTCAGCAGCGGAATGGCCAGCAGCATGGGAATGAAATAGGGGTACAGCTCGATCAGGCCCAGTCCCTTGGAGAACACACCGCGGCTGATGATGAGGAAGTGGCTGGTGGGGTAGAGCTTGCCGAGAAAGGCGCCGACACCCTCCATGGCCGAGACCGGATGGATCAAGCCGGAAAACTGGATAGCGGGCAGCAGCGTCACGATGGTGGTGCCGAAGATGGCCGCGATCTGGCTGTTGAGGATCGATGACATCAGCAGGCCCAGGCCGGTGGCGCAGGTGACGTAGAGCAGCGCACCGAGGCAGAGCGTCAGGAGACTGCCCTTGATCGGGATGCCGAACACCAGTACCGCCAGCAGTGCCAGGGTCGCGAAGTTGAACAGGCCCAGGGCGATGTAGGGCAGCTGCTTGCCGAGCAGAAACTCGAGACGGGTGGTCGGGGTGACGTAGAAGTTGGTGATCGACCCCAGCTCTTTCTCGCGCACCACACCGAGGGCGGTGAGCATGGCCGGGATCATCATCAAGAGCAGCGGAATCATCGCCGGGACCATGGCCGGCAGGCTTTGCACATCGGGGTTGTAGCGATAACGGATGGCCACGTCGGCGGGCGAAAGCTGCCCGCGGACTCCGTTTTCCCGCGCCAGCTGCTGCAGATAGCTCAGGTGCATTCCCTGCACGTAGCCTTTGATGGTGTCGGCGCGCATCGGCATGGCGCCATCGATCCAGAACGCGACCTGCGGGACCGCCCCGCGCTTGAGGTCGCGGCCGAAGTTCGGCGGGATCTCCACCGCCAGGCTGATGTCGCCGCTGCGCAAGCGCCGGTCAAGGTCGGCATGGCTGGCCAATGGGGGCCGCTCCACGAAATAGCGTGAACCGGCGATGTTCAGCAGATAGTGCTGGCTGGTGGTGGTCTGATCGCGGTCGAGCACGGCGTAGGTCAGGTTCTCCACATCGAAGCTGACGCCGTAGCCCATGATGAACATCAGCATGACACCGCCGAGCATGGCCAGGGTCGTGCGGATCGGGTCGCGGCGCAGCTCCATGGCTTCGCGGCGGCTGTAGCTCAGCAGGCGACGCAGGCTGAAGCGGGCCTGGCGGGTCGCGGCCGGCGGCGTGCGGGCAGGCGTACTGGCGGGAGCGGCGGTGGCGGCATCGCCGGTGCCGGTTGCGGCGGCTTCCTCGAGATAGGCGATGAAGGTCTGTTCCAGCGTCGGCAGCCCGCGCTTGTCCATCAAGGCCTGCGGCGTGTCGCTGTCGAGCACGCGCCCGGCATGCATCAGCGAGATACGGTCGCAGCGCAGCGCCTCGTTCATGAAGTGGGTGGAGATGAAAATGGTCACGCCGTCCTCGCGCGACAGCTGCACCAGCAGCGCCCAGAAGCCGTCGCGCGCGATCGGGTCGACGTCGGAGGTGGGCTCGTCGAGGATCAGGATCTCCGGGTTGTGGATCACCGCCACCGCCAGCGACAGCCGCTGGCGTACCCCCAGCGGCAGGCGGGTCGGCAGGCTGTCGGCTTCGGCGGCGAGGTCGAAGCGCTCGAGCATTTCCCTCACGCGCGGGCCGCGGCGCTCGGCGGGCAGGTGGAACAGCCGCGCATGCAGGTCGAGGTTCTGGCGGACCGTCAGCTCGCTGTAGAGGGAAAACGACTGCGACATATAGCCGACCCGTTGGCGGGTCTGCATGTCATGCGGATCGACCGGCTTGTCGAACAGCAGGGCTTCGCCTTCGCTGGCCGGCAGCAGGCCGGTGAGCATCTTCATGGTGGTGGTCTTGCCGCAGCCGTTGGAGCCGAGAAAGCCGAAGATCTCGCCGCGGGCGATGCGAAAGTTGACCCGATCGACGGCGACGAAATCGCCGAAACGCATGGTCAGCCCCTGGGCTTCGATGGCGATGCTATCGCTCGGCGGCTGCGGCGGGATGACCAGTGCGCGGTGCTGGCTGCGCTTGGCTTCCGGCAGCAGGCGGATGAAAGCCTGCTCCAGCGAGTCGCTGCCGGTGCGGGCCAGGAGTTCGGCCGGCGTGCCGGTGGCCAGTACACGACCGGCATCCATGGCCACCAGATGATCGAAGCGCTGGGCTTCGTCCATGTAGGCGGTGGCCACCAGCACGCTCATCTGCGGGCGCTCGTGGCGAATGCGTGCGATCAGCTCCCAGAACTGGCTGCGTGACAACGGGTCGACGCCGGTGGTTGGCTCATCGAGGATCAGCAGGTCCGGATCGTGGATCAACGCGCAACAGAGCCCCAGCTTCTGCTTCATGCCGCCGGAGAGCTTGCCGGCCGGGCGATCGACGAAAGCTGCCAGGCCCGTGCTGCGGGTCAGCTCGGCGATGCGTTCGCGACGCTCGTTGGCACCCTGGCCGAACAGGCGGCCGAAAAACTCGAGGTTTTCGAACACCGTCAGCGTCGGGTAGAGGTTCTTGCCCAGGCCCTGCGGCATGTAGGCGATGCGCGGGCAGACCGCGCGGCGGTGTCCCGCATCGCCCATGTCGCCGTCGAGCACCCGCACCTGGCCCTGCTGCAACTGGCGCGCACCGGCGATCAGCGCCAGCAGGCTGGACTTGCCGACCCCGTCCGGGCCGATCAGCCCGACCATGCAGCGTGCCGGCAGGCTCAGGCTGAGGTCGTCCAGCGCACGAGTCTTGCCGTATTGCAGGCTGACGCCGCTGACTTCGGCGACGGGGACAGAGGACGGGTTCATTGGCCGACGTTGATCTGCAGGTGCGCCGGCCATTCGGCATCAGCATCCAGCTTCAAATAGGCCATACCCGGCAGGCCGGTCTTGACCTGCTCCATGTGCTTTCTCAGCAGCTCGGGATCGATCCGCGCCTTGACCCGGAACATAAGCTTCTCGCGCTCGCTCTCGGTTTCCACCGTTTTGGGGGTGAACTGCGCCACGCTGGCCACGTAGCTGATCCGGGCGGGTATCACGTATTGCGGCGCCGCATCGACCACCAGGCGCGCCTCGGCGCCAATGGCTACCCGGCCGGCCTGGCGTTCGGGCAGAAAGAAGGTCATGTAGACATCGGCCAGATCGACCAGGTTGAGCGGCCTGCCGCCCGCCCCGAGGACTTCGCCAGGTTGGGCCACGCGATACTGCACGCGGGCCAGGCGGTCGCTTTTCAGCTCGCTGTCACGGATATCCGCCTGCAGGCGATCGACCCCGGCGTGTGCGGCCTCGACGGCCGATTGCGCCTCGATGACCTGCGAACGCGCCGCGGCGATGCCCGCCGTTGTCGACAGTACCTGGGAGCGCGCCGCCGCCAGCGCGGCCTCGGCGCTTTGCAGGGCAGCCAGATGGTCATCGAGCTGCTGGCGTGGCATCGCATTGCGTGCCACCAGGGTTTCGGTGCGTTGATAGCGTTTGCGCGCCGCGGTCAGCTCGGCCTGGCGTTGGGCCACGCCGGCTTCGGCCGCGGCTTTCTCGCTTTCGCGCTGCGCGACCATGGCCTGCGCGGTGAGGATGGCATTCTCGCCCTGCCGAAGCTGCGCTCGCGCCTGGTTGAGCTGCGCCTGCAACACCTCGGTATCCATGCGCGCCAGGACCTGGCCGGGCTGCACGAAATCGCCTTCGTCAACGAGGATCTCCAGCACCCGGCCCGGGCTCTTGGTCGCGACATCGATCTCGGTGGCCTCGATGCGCCCGTTTCCTGCCGCGAAGCCATCACCCAGCCCGCTGGGGCGTAGCTCGTTCCAGAGCAGCAGGCCGATCACGCTCAGCGTGACCAGAACGGCCAAGGCCTTGAACAGGGTTCGGCTGGATGGCTGGCTCATGTAACGGCTCCCGCGACGATAGTCCGGGCACCATGGTAGGCGTTAAAGATTACGGCTATGCCAATCTGGATCAATTTTGCTGCGAGTAACCGCCACGATCAGCGAATTTGCTCCGGTTACGGCTGGGTGTGCGCCAATGTCCAGTCGACGACTTCGCGGCTGAGCAGGTCGCTGGCCTTGCCGAACGCGTCCACCACCTGCTCGACGGCTGTGTCGCTGGCTGGCTGACGGACCTCGAAACGTCGGTTGGCCAGCGTGTGCTGGGTGTTGCGGTCGACCAGCCGGGCATCCAGGGTGATCAGCACCACCGGCTTGCCATCGACATAGACGCTCTGGAACGCGCGAAGGTCGCTGTGCAGGCTGTAGTCGGCGTAGAGATTGACGTCTTCGTTGCTCACCGACGGCATCCGGCCGTCACGCTGGAAGGCTTCGATCAGGCGGTCGCGCAGCAGCACCGGAGCGGCATCGCTCCAGCGAGCGCCGCCGTAGGCGCTGATCTCGTTGCCCTGCGGGACCACGGCGATGCGCTGACTGGAGAGGATGCGACTGGCCTGGGGGGTGTTGATGCGCAGCGCCTGTTGCCGGGTCGGCTGGCTGGCCTGCGGCTCGACGGGCGTTGTCGGCAACAGAAAGATCCGCAAGGTCTCGGATGCGGGCAGCACCGAGCAGGCGGCGAGCAGGCTGAACAGCCCGAGCAGCGCAAAGCGCGACAGGGAATGGCGAAGGCTCATGGGGTGAACTCCTGCAGTTTGTCGCGGCCGAGCAGGAAGCCGCTGGGGTTGTCTTCCAGACGCTGGGTGACGCGCCGCAGCGCGCCCAGGGTGGTGCGCAGCTCGTTGATGGCCGGGCCCAGTTCGTTGAAGCCCTGCATGCCGTTGTTGAGCGCGCCCTGGTTGTCCTCCAGCAGCGTATCCAGGCGGGCGGTGGTGCGGTCCAGCGCCTTCATCGAGTGCGCCGCGCTGTCCAGCACGCTGCGGCCCTGCTCGTCGAGCAGCCCGTTGGCGTTGTGCGCCAGGCTCGACAGCTCACCCATCACGGTATTGGCCTGCTGGCTCAGCTGGCTGAACTGCTCGAGCGTCCGCGCCAGGTCGCCACGTTGCTCGGACAGCACGCTGGTGGCCTGTTCCAGGTGCTCGAGCGTGCGGCTCAGGCGCGTGGTGTTTTCTTCGGAAAAGATCTGATTGGCGCTGAGCAAGAGGTTATTGATGTTGCTCAGCAGGTCTTCGCCGTTCTCCAGCAACGCGCTGAGCGAGGAGGGGTCGGCGATGATCAGCGGCGGGTCGTCCGGATCGCCTTTCAGGCGCGGGCTTTCCGGGGTGCCGCCGTGCAGCTGGATGACCATGCTGCCGGTGATGTTGGCCAGCGCCAGACGCGCCTGGGTATCGGCCTTGATCGGCGTGCCGCCATAGACGCGGATGCGTGCGCGAACCTTGCGCGGATCGTCCGGCTCCAGCCACAGCTGGACGACATCGCCCACCTTGATGCCGCTGTACTCCACTGAACTTCCGCTCGACAGGCCGCTGACGGCCTGGCTGAAGCCGATGTCGTAGTAGCTGTACTCGCGGTCCATGCTGGACTTGCCCAGCCAGAGGGCGAACAGCAGGGCGCAGCCGACGGCGACCACGGTGAACAGTCCGATCAGGACATGATGGGCACGGGTTTCCATCTCAGGGCGTCTCCAGCTTCAGCGCAGCATCCTGCGCGGCGCGGCCACGAGGGCCGTGAAAGTATTCGCGGATCCAGGGATCGTCGGTGGCGGCGACGGTCTCGAGGGTGTCGACCACCAGCACGCGTTTCTGCGACAGCACCGCGACACGGTCGCAGATGGTGTAGAGCGTATCCAGGTCATGGGTGACCAGGAACACGCTGAAACCCAGCGCATCGCGCAGGGTCAGGATCAGCTGGTCGAAGGCGGCCGCGCCGATCGGGTCGAGGCCGGCAGTCGGCTCGTCGAGAAACAGCACTTCCGGGTCCAGCGCCAGCGCGCGGGCCAGCGCCGCGCGCTTGACCATCCCGCCGGACAGTTCGTCCGGGTATTTGCAGGCCGCCTCGGGTGGCAGCCCGGCCAGCGCCAATTTCTGTCGTGCCAGGTGTTCGGCATCCCTGCGCTTGAGCCCGGCGTGCTCGATCAGCGGCAGGGCGACGTTCTCCTGCAGATTCAGCGAGGTGAACAGCGCGCCGCCCTGGAACAGCACGCCGAAGCGACGCTCGACTTCCGAGCGCCGCTGGGTCGAGAGCTTCAGCAGGTTTTCGCCAAACACCTTGACGCTGCCGGCGTTGGGCCGCCGCAGGCCGACGATGCTGCGCAGGAGCACCGACTTGCCGGTGCCGGAGCCACCGACCACGCCGAGGATCTCGCCGCGGCGGATGTCCAGGTCCAGATTGACGTGCACCGCCTGCTTGCCGAAACGGTTGACCAGGCCACGGACCTGGATCACGGGATCGTCTGCGTTCACCAGCCCATCTCCATGAAGAACAGCGCGGCCACCGCGTCGAGCAGGATCACCATGAAGATCGACTGCACCACGCTGGAGGTGGTGTGCTCGCCCACCGACTGCGCGCTGCCGCTGGCCTTGAAGCCTTCCAGGCAACCGATCACGGCAATCAAGAAGGCAAACACCGGCGCCTTGCCGATGCCCACCAGGAAGTGATTGAGCGGGATGTCGCGCTGCAGGATGGTGAAGAACATGGTCGGCGAGATATCCAGCGCCAGCGAGCAGACCACCAGCCCACCGACGATGCCGCTGAGGATGCCGATGAAGGTCAGGATCGGCAGGGTGATCAGCATCGCCAGCACCCGCGGCAGCACCAGCAGCTCGATCGGGCTCAGGCCCAGGGTGCGGATGGCGTCGATCTCTTCGTTGGACTTCATCGCGCCGATCTGCGCGGCGAAGGCGCTGGCGGTGCGCCCGGCGAGCAGAATGGCGGCCAGCAATACGCCGAATTCGCGCAGGAAGGAAAAGGCGACCAGATTGACGGTGTAGATGGTCGCGCCGAAGTCGGCCAGCACCGTGGCGCCGAGGAAGGCCACCACCGCACCGACCAGAAAGGTCAGCAGGGCGACGATGGGGATGGCATCCAGGCCGGTCTGCTCGATATGCGCGACCAGTGCGGTGATGCGCCAGCGCCGAGGGTTGGGCAGCACCGTGAACAGCGTCTGCAGCGTCAGGCCGATGAAGCCGAGCAAGGTGCGTTGCTGATTCCAGACGCCGGAGACGGTGCGGCCGATATGTGCCAGGACGTCGGCCAGGCCATTGGTCTCGGGCGCCTGTTCGGCTTCAGGCTGGTCCAGCGCGTGGGCGACGGTACGCAGCAGGGCCTGGCGCTCGCTGGCCAGTTGCGGCGCCCATTCGTCGAGCCGGGCGACCCGCGCCGGCCCGATCAGCTCGACCAGCAAGCCGGCCCCGGCGGTGTCCAGCTCGCCGATGGCGCCGAGCTCGACCCGATCGGCGTCGGTCACCTGGCGGCGCGTTCGCTCGACTTCGCGGCGCAGCGTCGCATAGTGCTGCAACGTCCAGTCGCCTATAACGGTGAGCGTGGCGGCGCCGGCATCCTGGGCGGGTTGTCGCTGCAGACTGCCGGCCAGCGAAGTGGGGTGCGTCAAATTGGTATCCCTGGGTGTAAAAAGGGCATGAGCGGCACAGGCCCTGATCGTCGCGTTATGACTGATGCTATCAGTTCGGACCTCGATGGCGCGGTTACGTTTAGCCGTTGCGGCGCGCGCGGCGGCAGTTGGTCGGCCAGGCCGGCTGTTTTTCCGCGGCGCGCGAACTATCGCCCGCTTTGGGCCTCCATAGCGTGCGCATCGAGGATGGGCTCGGCGCGTGCTGCGAAGGTTGCTATCTTACGCCGCCTTTGTCGCAGTCTTCAGCTTGCCCGCGCTTCGGGCCCTGCGATCCATCCCGGCTTTCCAATCCCGGCTCTCAACGATTTCAGCGAGGCTATCGCTTGCCTATGAATTACTTGCGCTTGCTGCCGTTCATCGCGGTCATGGCGATCATCATCTTCAGTGGGCTGCGCCCCGAGCCGGTGCCCCAGGTGTTCGATCAGCAGGACAAGCTGCATCACATGCTCGGCTTTGCCGCGCTGATATTCACGCTGCGCCTGGCCTTCCCGCAATGGCGCCTGTTCTGGGCGATCGCGGCGAGCCTGAGCGTGGCCTTCCTGATCGAGATGGGGCAGGAATTCCTACCCAATCGTGAGCCGTCTTTCGGCGACATGCTGGCCAACACACTGGGCGTGCTGGTGGGCTGGGGCTGCTCGTCGCTGGCGTACCAGTGGTACCTGCGCCGGATCGGCGTGACCACCGAGCCCGAGGTGCCCGAGGCCACCGAGCACCTCGCCAACCCCGAGCGCCCATGAGCTAAGCCTGGGCGCTCGCCTGGGGGCGTGCGTCAGCCCTGGCGTGGCGCATCCTGGTGGCCAGGGCGGTGGCCAGCATGGCGATCAGGGCGCCGAATGCCGCCACGGCCATGTCCTTCTGTGGGTCCCAGCGGTCGTTCTGCGTAGCCAGGAAGGTTCGCCCCAGACCGTCGCCGAGAAATTCCCCGCCGACCCATTCGATCAGTTCGTAGATCGCCGAGGTCGACAGCACGATGTCTACCGGCAGCACCAGGCTCCACAGGCCGGGACGTAGCCCAAGCCGAATCAGCACCTCGCGCATCGGATAGGCCAGCAACAGGCCATAGCTGAAATGAGCCAGGCGATCGTACTGGTTGCGCTCCCAGCCCATCTGATGGTCCAGCGTCTCGCCGGTCAGTGCTTGCCACCAGTCGTTGTACGGCACGTGGGCGTAGGTGTAGTGCGCGCCCAGCTGGTGAATGCAGAGGTAAAGGAAAATCAGCGTCGCCGCGCTGGGCGAGGGCACGTAGTAGCGATGGCCCAGCAGCAGGGCGGCGACCAATCCGAAGACCAGCATGTTTTCCAGTAGCCAGTCATGGCGGTCGTAGGGGGCTATCGCCAGCCCGGCCCAGACCAGCAGGAACAGGCCGGCCAGGCCCAATACATAACGCCGCTGGTAACGCTCCGTCTCCATGTCCATCTCCTCCTGATGTTCAGCTCTTGCATAAGACCAGCGCAGCGGTGAGAGGGTCCCGCAGGCAATGGAATCGATCGGAGAGCCAACTTTTCGCGCCGCTGGCAGGTCACAACCTTGATGTTCCAGCGAGGCGGCTCATGCCAGTCATCCCCAACCCGCTTTTCGTCCCGGCGTCCGGCGTCAGCCTCGGGCTCGCACTCGTGGTCCTGACGGGCTGTGACGGGCAGCAATCGGCCCTCGCCCCGGCCGGCACGGGCGCGCAAAGCATCGCCACCCTGTTCTGGTGGATGGCGGGCGGCGCGCTGGCGATCTGGCTGGTGGTGATGGGCATCGCGTTGTACGCCACCCAGGCGCGTCCGGAGGCGCACAGCCTTCGTGGTGCACGCTGGCTGATCATCGGCGGTGGAATCGTGTTTCCCGTGATCGTTCTGACAGGGCTGCTGATCTACGGGCTGACGCTGATGCCGAAGTTGAGCTCGTCCGAGAAGGTCGCATTGCGTGTCGAGGTGTCGGGTGAGCAATGGTGGTGGCGGGTGCGTTACCGAACCGAGGCGGGTGAGGCCGTCGAGCTGGCCAACGAGATTCGCCTGCCGGTGGGCGAGCGGGTGGCCTTCAGCCTGACCAGCCCGGACGTGATCCATTCGTTCTGGATTCCTTCGCTGGGCGGCAAGGTCGACATGATCCCCGGCCGCACCAACCAGCTGGTCCTGGAGCCGACCAAGACCGGCACCTTCCGCGGCGCCTGCGCCGAGTACTGCGGCACCGCCCATGCGCTGATGAATTTCGCCGTGGTGGTGATGACCCGGGAGGCCTTCGACCAATGGCTCGCCGAGCAGGCCGAGCCTGCGCAGCAGCCGGCCGGCGAGCTGCAGCAGGCGGGCCAGCAAGCCTTTCTCGCCAATGGCTGCGGTGCCTGCCATCAGGTGCGCGGTACCGAGGCGGACGGCACGGTCGGGCCGGACCTGACCCACGTCGGCAGCCGCTTGACCCTGGCCGCCGGCACCCTGCCCGCCGATGTCGAGGCCTTCAAACGCTGGATCGGCCACAGCAGCGCGATCAAACCCGACGTGAAAATGCCGGCCTTCGGCATGCTGCCCGAGGGGCAGCTGATCGCCATGGCTCACTACCTGAGCGGACTCAAATGAGCGAGCCGGTTCCGTACAACGACGCCCAGGAGGAGGCCCACGCCAAGGCGCAGGCCGAACGCCTGGCGGCGGCCTGGAAGACACCCACCGGCTGGCGTTACTGGTCGGCGGTGAACAACACCGAGGTGGGCCTCTGGTACACCGGCGTGTCGTTCCTGTTCTTCCTGTTTGCCGGCGTGCTGGCGATGCTGATCCGCGCGCAACTGGCGGTGCCGGACAACGATCTGCTGTCGGCCGAAACCTACAACCAGGTCTTCACCCTGCACGGCTCGGTGATGATGTTCCTCTTTGGCGTGCCGATTTTCGAAGCCTTTTCCATCCTGATCCTGCCGCAGATGCTTGGCGCGCGGGACCTGCCCTTTCCGCGGCTGTCGGCCTACGGCTTCTGGTGTTTCATCATCGGCGGCGTGTTCGTCTGCGGCTCGATCTTTTTCGGCGTTGCGCCGCAGGGCGGCTGGTTCATGTACCCGCCGCTCACCACCACCTACCAGGACGGCCTCGGCGCGGACATCTGGCTGCTCGGGCTGTCGTTCATCGAGGTGTCGTCGATCGCGGCGGCGGTGGAGCTGATCGTCGGCGTGCTGAAGACCCGGCCGCCGGGCATGCGCATCAACCTGATTCCGCTGTATTCCTGGTACATCCTGGTGGTGGCGGGAATGATTCTGTTCGCCTTTCCGCCACTGATTGCGGGGGATCTGTTGTTCGAGCTGGAACGTGCCTTCGACTGGCCGTTCTTCGACCACACCCGCGGTGGCGATCCATTGCTCTGGCAGCACCTGTTCTGGATCTTCGGCCACCCCGAGGTCTACATCATCTTCCTGCCTGCCGTGGCGCTGGTGGCAACCATCGTGCCCACCGCCGCGGGGCGGCCGATCGTCGGCTACACCTTCATCGTGCTGGCGGCGGTGGGCACCGGTTTCATCAGTTTCGGGCTGTGGGTTCACCACATGTTCACCACCGGCATGCCGGATATCTCGCTGGCGTTCTTCTCGGCCGCCTCCGAGGCTGTGGCGATTCCCACCGGGGTGCAGATCTTCTGCTTCCTGGCGACGGCGCTGGCCGGGCGCTTCGTCAAATCGGTGCCGATGCTGTTCGTCGCCGGCGCGCTGGCGATTTTCGTCCTCGGTGGGCTGACCGGGGTGATGGTGGCGCTGGCGCCGTTCGACTTTCAGGCGCACGACACCTATTTCATCGTCGCGCACCTGCACTACGTGCTGATCGGCGGCATGCTGTTCCCGGTGATCGCCGGGCTCTATTACTTCTTCCCGCTGGCGCGCAGCAAGACGCTGTCCGACCGCCTCGGCCGCATCGCCTTCTGGTTGATGTTCATCGGCTTCAACATCGCCTTCCTGCCCATGCACTTCACCGGTCTGCTGGGGATGCCGCGGCGGGTCTACACCTATGCGCCGGATATGGGCTTCGATGTGCTCAACATGGTGTCCACGGTCGGCGCTTTCATCCTGGCGGCTGGCGTCGCGGTGCTGGTCTGGGACGTATTACGGCCCAAGGGCAAACAACCTTACAGCCAGCGCAATCCGTGGAACGCCGGCACCCTCGAATGGCTGGCGGAAATGCCGGGCGAGGCCTGGGGCGTGCGCTCGATTCCGATCATCAGGAGCCGCTACCCGCTGTGGGACCAGCCCAACCTGATGCGCGACGTCGATGCCGGTCGCTTCTACCTGCCCGATGCCGAGGAGGGCAAACGCGAGACCCTGATCAGCAGCATCATCGATGCCGAGCCGATCCAGTGTCTGCGCGTACCGGGCCCGACCTTCCTCAGCCTGTGGGCGGCGATCTTCACCGGCGGCCTGTTCATCTTCGCCACCTACAGCTGGTACGCCGCGGCGCTGATCAGCGGCGGCCTCGCGCTGATTACCATCCTAATCTGGCTATGGACCGGCACGGCGGTGATTCCGGAAAAGCCGAAAAAGGACATCGGCCTGGACGTGACGGTGCCGCTCTATGCCTCGGGTGCCAAGTCGGTGGGCTGGTGGGCGATGTTCATCACCATGATCGGTGACATGAGCGCCTTCGGCAGCCTGGTGTTCGGCTACTTCTTCTTCTGGACCGTCCATGACGACTTTCCGCCTGCAGGTGCGGCGGGCCCAGGCGTGTTCTGGCCGCTATTGGGGGTGGGGTTGATAGCCGCGTCCTGGTCGCTGACGTTGCTGGCACGGCGCTGCAATGGACGCGATCAGGCGGCCGGCTTCTATGGCTCGCTGGGGCTGGCGGTGATCTGCACCGTCGCGGGGGCCTATTCGATGTGGGCCGGACCGCACTTCAGTGGCCTCGACCCCACCAGTCACGTGTATCCCGCCACGGTCTGGGTGCTGGTGCTCTGGTGCCTGATACACCTCTCCATCGGTCTGATCATGCAGCTCTACTGCCTGGCGCGCCGCGCGGCCGGCCGGATGACGGCGGTACATGACATCGATATCCGCAACGTCGCCCTGTTCTGGCACTTCATGTTCATCACCGTTGGCGTGACCGTGGCCGTCATCGCCGGCTTTCCGGAGGTGCTATGAGCGAGAACCTGAGCGAACAGCAACGGCTGGCCGATGAGCAGGCGCCGGAAGCACCGCCCGAGGAGCGCGATTCACTCTGGCTGATCACCTTCAGCCCGACCATCTGGGCCGTGCATTTCCTGCTGTCCTACATGGCCGCGTCGGTGTGGTGCGCGAAGGTAGCGGGCCGTGACGGCGAGCTGGGTGAGATCCGCATCGCCATCGGTGTGCTGACACTCGTTGCGCTGACCGGCATCGCGCTGACTGGCTGGCGCGGCTGGCGTCATCACTCCTTCGGACACGAGACGGCACCGCACGACTTCGACACGCCGGGCGACCGCCACCGTTTCCTGGGCTTTTCGACGCTGCTGCTCAGCGGCCTGAGCTTTGTCGCGACGATTTTCGTGGCGCTGTGCGTGGTGTTCATCAGGAGTTGCGCATGATCTGGCGGCCGTTGGCACTCATGCTCGGGCTGGTGACCCTGGGCGCCGTCTGGCTCGGGCCGCTGCCGGATCTGGCGGACCGCTTGTTCGTCGGCCATATGCTGATGCACGTGATGGTCGTGGCGGTGGCGGCGCCGTTGCTGGCGATCGGTATGGCCGGCGGCCGGCTCGATGTCTCCAATCGCCTCCCTGTGCTGTTCTCGCCGATCCTGGCCTCGGTGCTCGAGCTGTTCGTGGTCTGGGCCTGGCATATGCCGGCGCTGCACCATGCAGCGCGCACCTCGCAATCGGCCGAATGGCTGGAGCAGGGCAGCTACCTGTTGGTCGGCCTGCTGGTATGGCTTGCAGCGTTCGGCGGCGTGCGGCATCGACGCGCCTTGGCCGGTATCGCCGGTCTGCTGCTGACCTCGATGCACATGACGCTGTTGGGTGTGCTGCTGGCGATGTCGGGTCGACCCTTGTTCGAGCACACCGGCTCGGCGCTGTCGGGCATGAGCCCGCTGGAAGATCAGCAGATGGGCGGGGTGATCATGCTGGCCTTTGGCGGCAGTGCCTATCTCCTCGGCGGGTTGTATCTGCTGTTCGGGCTTTTACAGGACAAGCGCCATGCCGTTTCAGCCAGCTAGACGCATGCTTCGGCGAGGCCTGGCGCGCCTGCGGCGCTGGCTGTGCTGGCTCACCGGTGGCTCCTGGCGGCGCGTCGTGGCAGCCGTTGCGCTGCTGGCAGCGCTCGCGGGAACGGGCGCGTTCGTGCTGGTTTCCCTGGGGTTGGTCTCGATCAGTGCCAGCTCGGGTCACTGGAAGGCTACCGGCTGGCTGCTGCACTACGCCATGCGCCGGGCCGTGAGTACCCAGTCGATGGGCATCGAGGTGCCACCACTGGATGACCCGGCGCTGGTGCTCAAGGGGGCAGGGCACTATCACACCGGCTGCCTGGCCTGCCATGGCGCGCCAGGCCAGGCGCGCTCGCTGATCGTCCAGCAGATGACGCCGGAGCCACCGTACCTGCCGCCACGGATCGAACACTGGACGCCGCAGGAGCTGTTCTGGATCGTCAAACATGGCGTGAAATTTACCGCCATGCCGGCCTGGCCTGCGCAGCAGCGGGACGATGAGGTCTGGGCCATGGTGGCCTTCCTCCGGGCGATGCCGGGCCTGTCACCCGAGCGCTATCGGCAGCTGGCGCTGGATGGGCGCAGCGGCGACGCCTCCGACCCGTTGCGTTCGCTGCAGGACCCGCTCGGTCCGGTCCTGGCCAACTGCAACCGCTGCCATGCCGAAGACGGCGGAGGCCGTGGCGAGGGCGCCTTTCCGCGCTTGGCCGGGCAACGTGAGCCCTATTTGATTGGTGCGCTGCAGGCCTACGCCCGCGGCGAGCGGCATAGCGGCGTCATGCAGCCGATCGCCTCCGGCCTGGAACCGGCGGTGCTCGAGGCCTTGGCCCGGCATTACGCCGAACTGCCCGCGGTCAGCCGAACGCAAGCGCCGAGGCCTGCCGCCGATGTGCTCGCCCTGGGCCGGTCGCTGGCCGAGCGTGGCGTACCCGAGCGCGGCATTCCGTCGTGCCTGCATTGCCATGGTCCGAAGAATGGTTCGCGTAACCCGATGTACCCGAACCTGGCGGGGCAGTACGCCCGCTACCTGAAGTTGCAACTCGAGTTGTTCACCGCGGGCAAGCGTGGTGGCACCGAGTACGCCCATATCATGCACAGCGCCGCACAACGGCTCACGCCCGAGCAGATGCAGGCGCTGGCCGACTACTACGCATCGTTGCCGGCAGCGCCCTCGCGCGCCGACTCCTCTGCGCAGATCCCTCAACAGCAGAGGTAACCGATGTTCGACAAAATCGTGGAAATCGTTTCGGCGTTCGGCTACATCGGCGTGTTTCTGCTGATGTTGCTGGAGAATATTTTTCCACCCATCCCGTCGGAGCTGATCATGCCGCTGGCCGGCTTCGTCGCGGCGCGGGGTGAGCTCAACTTCATCGCGGTGATCCTGGTCGGTACGGCCGGCTCGGTGGTCGGTGCACTGCCCTGGTACTACGCCGGCGCCAAGCTCGGCACCGAGCGCATGAAACGGCTGGCGCGCCGGTGGGGGCACTGGTTGACGCTGTCGCCGGAGGACGTCGACAAGGCCGGCGCCTGGTTCGATCGCCACGGCAAGGGCGCGGTATTCGTAGGGCGCCTGGTGCCGGCGGTACGCACGCTGATCTCGGTGCCGGCGGGCATCGTCGGCATGCCAATGACGCTGTTTCTGCTCTACTCGACGCTGGGCTCGCTGATCTGGACCGCGCTGCTGGCGCTGGCCGGCTTCCTGCTCGAATCGCAGTACGAAAAGGTCCAGACGTATCTCAACCCCGTGTCCACCGGCATCGTGGTGCTGATGGTGCTCTACTACCTGTACCGCCTGATTCGCCAGCGGCTCGCCCAGCGTGGCTGAACGGGTGACTGTGGGCTGAGGCGGCGCGTGGCGCTGCACGCATCGCGCCTCCAGCTCGGGTTTTAGCCAGCACGTGTTCGCGGCGCGGCATGCTCACGCCTCGGCCGGCCGCGTGAAGGAGTGGCCAGCATCAGCCTTCACGCACCGGTCGCGCCGTGGCAGTCAGGCGGCGCCGGCGGTTTGCGGATGTGCCTGGCGGACTCGCTCGCACTGATCGATGACCGCGAAGACGTCCTGCCACATCTGCTCGGACTGCTGCTTGAGCTGGTCGGTACGGGCCTGAATCAGCGTCTTGATCCGCTCGCTTTCGTCGATCACCAGGTCGATCTTGCGTTTGATTTCGGCCTCATCGGTGGTGACCTGCACCAGCCCTTCGGGGAAGCCGTAATCCTCGAACAGCATCTGGTACTTGTGGCTCCAGCCGGTGGCCAGCGCCGGTACGCCTTGAGACAACGCACTGACCAGGCCGTGGAAGCGACTGCCCAGGGTGCCGCTGCAGGCGCCGAGGATGCCCTTGATCTCCAGTGCTCCGCTTTCCTGGACGATCGGGATACCGCCCACCGCTGCCGACAATTCGTCTGCCAGGCGTTGGTCGTCCTTGCCTTCGTGTACCAGTACGAAGGGCTTGGCTCCCTTTTCCTGCAGGTAGCGGGCACAGCTGATCAGAAACGGCAGGTAGGCCTCGCGCGTCTGCTGGTCGGTTTTGTCGAGCATCCGGCAGTTGGGCACGATGCAGAAGCGGTTCTGCTCGGTGTCGAAGTTCGCCGGCAGCACCCCCTTGATCAGGTTGGTGAAATCCGGCGATTGCCTGATTTTGCTCTGCTCGCCGACCAGGCCGGTCAGATGCTCGTAGGAGACGCGCTCGCGCGGGAAGATCAGGTCGATGTTCTCGACCGCCGTCTTCATGGCCGCCTGGTTCTTCTCCGATTTGAAAGGGCCCAGGGCCTGGGGCATGAGGATCACGCGGGTGCCGTTCTTCTTCCAGCGCTTGGCCGACTGAGCGAGTTCGGCACAGGGATCCTCGCCCCACTGGTCGCTGTAGGCGAAGCCGGCCGCATCGATGACCACATCGACCTCCTTGTCCAGCACCACGCCGTACATCTCGCGCAGCGGGCGCGGCGCGAAGTTGGCCAGCGTGCCCCACTGAATGCCGTAACGCCACAGCCAGGCCTTGGGGTAAAAGCCCAGCTGCACCAGCTTGCGAAAGGGTTGCTCGGCCTTCTTCGGCGTTGGGGCCATGACGAAGGTAGCGTCTGGATACCGGGCCTTCAGCTTCTGCAGCGCCGCATGCAACATCAGCTCAGCGCCTTTATTGACGAAGCCTGCCTTTCTGATCTCGATAATCATCGCTTACCTCAGTTGTATACGATCAAGTCTGTCTCGGTCTTCTTGTCCGAATAAGGAATCCCTCCCGTTGGATCGGCATAGCCCACGGCGAGCAGCATCACGGTGCGCTCGTGGTAGGCCAGGCCCAAGATTTTTGCCAGTTGGCGCTCGCGTTCCTCGACGTCCGGCCAGTTGATCGAGCAGCTCGACAGGCCCAGGCTTTCCAATGCCAGCATCAGTTGCATCGCGGCCAGCGAGCCATCGATATAGACCACGTGGCGGTCGCGTGCCTCGGGGTAGCAGCCCAGGTCACCGACCACGGCGATCACGCACGGCAGGTTGTCATGGAAGCCCGCCGTACCGCCGGCACACTGGGCGACCGCGGCGGCCTTGTCCTTACCGTTGCTGACATAGAAGCGGAACGGTTGACGGTTGCAGGCCGAGGGCGCCAGCGCGGCCGCGCGGACGGCCTGCTCCAGCACGTCGTTGCTGACCGGCTTGTCCTGATACCAGCGCACCGAGCGGCGGCGGCGGAACAGCACCATCAGCTCGTCGTAGCTGACCGGGCAGTCCGGCAGCTGGCTGTGCGGATAGGGCACGCAGCGATTGGCATCGTCGTGGTGGATGCCGGCGAAGGCCTGCCTGGCCGAATCGATACGTGGCGTGCTGCCGACCGCGCCGAAGTAGTCGGTCAACACATCGTTGGCCCAGCGCTGCTGGCCATTGGCAATGCCCGCCTGGGCTGCATCAGCGAAGCAACGCACGGTCGGGCCGATGTAATCCTCGGCAAAGGTCGCGCGCCGTGGCCGCATGATCAGCCCTTTTTCCAGCCGGTGAACGTTGCGCCGCAGGAAGGCGTCGTTTTCGCCCTTGCCCTGCATCCGCCGAGCGAAATTCAGGCGACCGAGCAGCACCGCACGGTGCTCGCGGTCGAATTCGCGGCTGACGAAGCAGTAATACAGCGAGGCGAGAAAGCCGCTGCTGGAAAACAGCCGGACCAAGGCCAGCCCGGTGGTGTCCCGGGTCGCCTTGATCGCGACCTTGACCGGCTCAGGCAGGGCTCTGGCTAGGGACATGAGGCTCATCGGGCGGCTCCTACGGCTTTGAATGCATAGCGGACGGGACTGACCATCGACTTGGTCATCATGAGAAACACCGGGCGCGTCTTGTTGTGCACCAACAGCGCAGCGTACGAAGCGACGGCGTAGGAAATGAGGGTCGCCATCGCCGCGCCTTCACCGCCGTAGTGCGGGATCAAGAGCGCGTTCAGACCGACATTGGCCAGCGCACCGAGGCCCTGGGTGATCAGGGAGAACATCAACGCCCCTTCGATCAGGATCCAGCGGCTGAACGCGGCGCGCATGAAGATGAACAGGCCTGCCCAGATATGGATGGTGAGGATCGATGCGGAGTTCTGGTATTCGGCACCGAACAGCAGGGAAATCAGCGGTCCGGCGACGAGTGACACCAGCAGCGCAACGGCGATGGCGAGGATGAACAGCAGATCGAGCAACTGCTGGAAGCGCTGATTGAAGCGGGCCGGGTCCGCCTCGTGCAGCTTGATCAGCTTGGGGAAAAAGGAGGCGACGATGGCGGTGGGCAGGAAATACCAGGCCTCCGACAGCTGCGCGGCCACGGCATAGACACCCACCTCCTCGGCGCCGACCATCCACTTGAGCATGACCTGGTCGATCTTCATGTAGACCACGGCGAAGATCGAGCCGAGGTAGATGATCCAGCCCTGGCTGAGCAACTCCCGCGCCCGCGCGAAACTGGCCTTCCAGGTCATCAGCGAGACACGGGTGGTGCCCTTGTAGAGCACCGCGAGGATCAGCGCGGCCATCACGAACTGCGCCGTATGCGCGAAGGCAAAGGCCACCACACCGGCTCCGCTGAACACCATCAGCAATTTCAGACCGGCCGAGAGCAGGATCGCGCTGGACTTGGCAATGGCCGGGTACTTGGCCTGGACCTGCGACTGGAACCAGTATTCCACCACATCGAAGGTCTGGAAAAAGATGGCCGAGGCGACGATGAGCAACATCCAGAACTCGGTCCCGCCGACCTCCTCGAACAGCGAGGCGTAGACCAGGATCAGCACGAAACCAAGGGTCATCCCGGTCAGCTTGAGCATGAACGTGGTGCCCAGCGTCTCCGGCACCGCCGCCGGCTGCTTGACCACCTCGCGCACCACCAGGCCCGCCAGGCCCATGTGGCCGGCGGAGGCGAAGATCGCCGTCATCGAAATGGCATAGGCAAGAATGCCGAATTGCTCTGGCCCCAGGTAACGGGCCAGCACGATCGCCATGAGAAAACCCACGCCGATGTTCAGCAACCGCTCCGCCATCATCCACGAAGCGTTGAAGAGGTAGAGCTTGAGTTTGTCGAATATCGTCTTGATTGCTGTCATCAGGTGGCCTGGCTCCTCAAGGCTGGCTCCGTGGTGGCAAGCATTGCCTTTCAGTTGCGCTGGAGTGGCGACGCACAGCAGACCGCGATTCGCCGGTCATGTTCCGGCCGCAGTCCGGCGGAGCGGCCCGTGGACTGCCGAAGCGGCGGCATGGCGGTGCCCGACTCGCCGTGCGGCGGGCGTCTTGCGTTTCGTCGGGTAGGCGCCGTTGCGCCGGATTCGGCTGAAAGCTCAGCGGCTCGGCTGGCCTGTCGGCGCTGTTCGGGGAAGGCTCATCGCGCACAACTACTTAATCTGATGGCCTTTTCATTTCAAAAGTGGAACTTTTGCCATCACGCCAGTTCTTAACCCTGGCGCCGCTGCTGGCCGCTGCCTGACCCGCCTCGCCGTGTCAGGCAGCGCCTAGCACGACGTCCAGCCCGCGAGCACTGGGCTGTGGCAAGGCTGCTGCGAAAGGAGCTTGCACGCGCCAGGATTGGCGCCAGGATCGCTGCAGGGAGCAGCCAAAGGGAAACGGACTCAGCCCGTAAACAGAAAAGCCCCGCATCGACCGATGCGGGGCTTTTTTGTGATTGTTCTCGGGCGGCGGCCGTGAGCGGCCGCAGACGGGGATGATTCCAGGCCGGCGTGCTTGATACCCGCCCTAAACAAAAAAGGCCCACCTTGCGGTGAGCCTCGATCGTTGTTTCGTATGGTGCCGGCACCAGGAGTCGAACCCGGGACCTACTGATTACAAGTCAGTTGCTCTACCAGCTGAGCTATACCGGCGAAAAGTGGGCGCCATTATAGCCATTGCTCGCGGCGAGTAAACCGTTTGTTGCCAGTTGTTTGCACGGCTTTGTTCATGTGCTTGCGTGTGGGTGGTCGAGCTCAGCCACCAGGATGAGATTGCGCGGTGTCAGCTCGGCCGCGCAGAAGGTGCCTAGCTGCACGCTATAGCCGTTTTCCGCCAGCAACAATGCGCGGTCGAGCGCGAGCCAGAGCTCCAGTGGCCGGCGGAACAGGGCGCGCAGCAGTTCCAGATTGCGTACTTCAGCGAGGCGTTGCCAGCCTTCGCGCTCGAGCTGCGCCCAGTCACGCGGCGGGGGCGCGGGTAGCGATTTCAGCGCTGCGAGATCGCGGCAATAATCGTCGAAGCTTTTTTTCAGCCAGCTTGCCGGCAGTGAAGGCGTTGGCAGGTAGTCGTCGACACCGCGCAGTTCACGTTGCAGCAGGTCGAAGCCGAGCCGCCAGGCCATCGATTGATCGCGCTGGCGGCGTTCGCGGGCCCCCGCGGTGACCGTTTCGCTGAGTGGCAGGCCCAGGTCGTCGCGCGACAGCCGCAGCGCCGATCGTGCCGCCCGACTCGACAGGGCGCGGTAGTGCTCACCCTGGATGCGGTTGTAGCAGCAGGGCGCGATTGCCAGCTGTCGGCAGCCCCGGGCGATGCTCTGTTCGATAAGGCGCACATGCAGGTCGCCACAGGCATGCAAGGCCACCGGGGTTACGGTCGGGCCGAGTCGCGTGGTCACGCTGTCATCCATGACGTCCTGCTGGCAATGCTCGGCTTCGATACCCAGCTTCAGGCTCAGGCGATGCCCCGCCTCGACCAGCACCGGGTCCCACTCCAGGCAGGTCACGGCCTCCCCGTGCGAGGCGAGCCTGCGCCCCAGATGGCCCTTGCCGGCGCACCAATCGAGCCAGTGCCGCGGGCGCTCGCTGAACGCCAGGGCCGAACCGAACGCCTGGATCTGCAGCCATTTGCGCCCGGGTACGTCGACCGACTGGCGAGGATCGGCTGCGGTCTCAGGCGCAAGGGCTATCGGCTCCAGCGCGCACAGAGCGGCAGCTTTCGCGGCCAGCTGCGGAAACGGCGCGGGGGCCATGAGATGGGTCGGGTGGTTGTGCTCCGCCTCGGCTTGGGCCAGGGAGCGCCCGCGCAGCCATTCGGAAAGGGCCGGGTGATCGGCTTCCCAGTCGAGGCGTAGCTGGGTGAACGGACGGGGTCGCCACAATGCCTGATGGCAGAGCAGGAAGGTGTCGAGCCGCTGAAAGCGCTCGACGAGTTCCGCGTGGCTGAAAGACTGGCTGGGCATGGCGGCTCGGGGATGGCGGCTTGGGTTCATGATCGCGCCAAAACCCCCGGCCGAAAAGCCAGACGCCCGTCGGAACGGGCGTCTGTCGGGTCAGTTGCCGTAGATCTGCTCCGGCAGCCAGGTGACCAGGCCAGGGAACTGGTAGGCGATGACCAGTAGCAGCAGCTGGATCAGGATGAACGGCACGACACCTTTGTAGATGGTGCTGGTGGGGACCGATTTCGGCGTTACGCCACGCAGGTAGAACAGGGCGAAACCGAAGGGCGGTGTCAGGAACGAGGTCTGCAGGTTCAGCGCAATCATCACGCCGAGCCAGATCGGATCCAGGCCCATGGCCAGCAGCACCGGACCGACGATTGGCACCACCACGAAGGTGATCTCGATGAAGTCCAGGATGAAGCCGAGCAGGAAGATCACCAGCATCACGACGAAGAAGGCGCCGAGCACCCCGCCAGGAAGCTGGGCAAAGACATCCTCGATCAACACTTCGCCACCGAAGCCGCGGAAGACCAGCGAGAACAGCGAGGCGCCGATGAGGATCAGGAACACCATGGCGCTGATTTCGGTGGTGCCGTAGGCCACTTCGCGCAGCTGGGCAAGGTTCAGCTTGCGCTTGTAGAGTGCCAGAATCATCGCGCCGAGGGCGCCGAGCGCCGCCGCTTCGGTGGGGGTCGCGTAGCCCGCGAGGATCGAGCCGAGCACCGCGCTGATCAGCAGCAGTGGCGGTACCAGGGCGTTGAGCAGCTTGCCCCATTCGATCGGTCCGAGTTCTTCCTGGGGCAGGGCTGGCAGCTTCTTCGGCTGGAAGATCGCCACGGCGACGATGTACAGGATGTACAGGCCGACCAGCAGCAGGCCGGGCAGCAGCGCGCCGACGAACAGGTCGCCGACCGACACGGTCTTCGGCGAGAAGACGCCCATCTTCAGCTGCGCCTGCTGATAGGCGCTGGACATGACGTCACCCAGCAGTACCAGCACGATGGAAGGCGGAATGATCTGTCCCAGGGTGCCGGTGGCGGCGAGGGTGCCGGTGGAGATGGCCGGGTCGTAGCCGCGACGAAGCATGGTTGGCAGGGCCATCAGGCCCATGGTCACCACGGTGGCGCCAACGATGCCGGTACTGGCCGCCAGCAGCGCGCCCACCACGCAGACGGAGATCGCCAAGCCGCCGCGCAGGGTGCCGAACAGCCGTGACATGGATTCGAGCAGGTCTTCTGCCACGCGGCTTTTTTCCAGCATCACACCCATGAACACGAACAGGGGCACGGCCAGCATCGTCTGGTTGTTCATGATGCCGAACAGGCGGTTCGGCAGCGCGCTCAGATAGCCGCCATCGAACGTCCCGGTGACCATGCCAAGGCCGGCGAACAGCAGGGAAACACCGCCGAGGGTGAAGGCGACCGGATAACCGGCCATCAATGCCACGCAGATGCTGATAAACAGCAGTATCGCCATCAGCTCAGCCATGCTTCACCTCCGGCGCTGGCAGTCGGCCGGCCATGATGTAGGCTGCCTTGATGATTTCGGCCAGGCCTTGCAGGGCCAGGCAGACCACCAGGATCAGGATGATGCTCTTTTGCAGGTAGACGAAGTGCAGGCCACCCGATTCGCTGGAGCTCTCCAGCGTCGCCCAGGAGTTGGTCACGTAATCCCAGCTGGCCCAGCCGAGAAACAGGCAGACCGGCAGGAGGAAAAGCAGCGTGCCGAGCACCTCGACCAAGGCCTGGTAGCGGGGACTGAAGCGTTGATAGAAGATGTCGACGCGGACGTGGCCGTTGCGCTGCAGTACCCAGGCAGCGGCGCCCATGAACACCAATGCGTGGGCGTATAGAACGGCTTCTTGCAGTGCGGTGGCGCCAATACCAAAGCCGTAGCGCAGCACGACCACGACCGCGGTACCGATGACCAGAAACAGGGTAAGCCAGGCGCAAGCCTGCCCGAAGCGGGCGTTCACCGCATCGATCGCCCTGGCGAGACCGAGCAGTGGGGGGGCATGTTTCGACATTGCAGATCCTTTATTGTTATGGCCCAGACGGCCGGCGATTCTAGGTGGCTGCGTAACAGTGTCGCAACCGGCAGTACTACGTACGTAGTCGCGGTACGTAGTCACGAAGCTTGAGCGAGAGATAGCCATATGATAGCTAGAACCACCTGAGTTCGGGGTCCCGATATTCAGCATTACAACAACAAGGAGTCATCCATGAAACGTCGTCAAATTCTGGCCGCCGCTGGCGTTGGTTTGGCCGCAACCGCGCTGGCCGGTTGCAACAAGGAAGCCGAAAAAACCGCAGGCAAGACCGAAGGCACCGCCAGCGCCGACACATTCCACTGGAAGATGGTCACCTCCTGGCCGAAGAACTTCCCCGGCGTCGGTGTCGGTGCGGAAAACTTCGCCAAGCGCGTCAACGAGATGAGCAATGGCCGGCTGACGGTCAAGGTCTACGCGGCCGGTGAGCTGGTCCCGGCCCTGGAAGTCTTCGATGCCGTGTCCCGCGGTACCGCCGAGATGGGTCATGGCGCGCCCTATTACTGGAAGGGCAAGGTGCCGGCGGCGCAGTTCTTCTGCGCGCTGCCGTTCGGCCCGAACGCCCAGGAAATGAACGCCTGGCTGCATTACGGCGGCGGCATCCAGCTTTGGGAAGAGGTGTACAAGCCCTACGGCGTACTGCCGATGGCCTGCGGTGCCACGGGCGTGCAGACGGCCGGCTGGTTCAACAAGGAGATCAATTCGGTCGAGGACTTCAAGGGTCTGAAGATGCGTACGCCGGGTCTGGGCGGCGAAGTGCTGACCAAGATGGGCGGTACCGTGGTCAACATGCCGGCCGGTGAAATCTTCACTGCGCTGCAGACCGGCGCCATCGACGCCACCGAGTGGATCGGGCCGTACAACGACCTGGCTCTGGGCCTGCACAAGGCGGCCAAGTACTACTACACCCCGGGCTGGCAGGAGCCGAACGTGACCTTCGAGCTGGACGTCAACCTGAAGGCCTGGGAGACCCTGCCCGACGATCTCAAGGCCATCGTCCGCTCCGCCGCCCGTGCGGTGAACGGCGACATGCTCGACGACTACAACGCCAAGAACATGGAAGCACTGGAGCAGCTGCGCGAGCAGGGCGTTGAAGTTCGTCGTCTACCGGACGAAGTACTGGCGCGTTTGAAGGAAGTCGCTGCCGAAGTGGTCGATGCCTCCGCTGCGGCCGATCCGGTTGCCAAGAAGGTCTGGGATCAGCAGAGCGCCTACCTCAAGCGGCTGTATGAATATGCCGAGCTGAACGAGAAGGACATCTACAACATTCGCGGCTGACTCTCGTCGCTGGCCGACACGAAAACGCCGCCCATCGGGCGGCGTTTTCCGTTCGTGGCCGTTCAGCTTTCCAGCGTCGCGTTCAGGCTGATCTGCGCGTTGAGGACCTTGGACACCGGGCAGCCTTCCTTCGCCTGGTTGGCGATCTCCTGGAACTGCGCTTCATCGGCGCCGGGAACCTTGGCTTTGAGGGTCAGCGCGATGGCGGTGATCGAAAACCCTTCACCGACCTTGTCCAACGTCACCTCGGCGGTGGTGTCGATGCGTTCGGCGGTGAGCCCGGCCTGACCCAGCATCATCGACAGTGCCATCGAGAAGCAGCCGGCATGGGCCGCGCCGATCAGCTCCTCGGGGTTGGTGCCCGGCGCGCCTTCGAAGCGGGTGTTGAACCCGTACGGGTTGTCTTTCAAGGCGCCGCTCTGGGTGCTGATGGTGCCTTTGCCGCTTTTCAGATCACCTTGCCAGACGGCCGATGCGGTTTTTTTCATGTCGCCTCCAATGCTGCGGGTGGGTGGATGCCGAGTCGCCCGGCGCCAGGCCTATTGCTGCTCGGTGGCGAGAATGGCGTTGGCCAGCTGCATGTCGCTGGCCTGGAGCTCTGGCTGCTCGCTGCGCACCTTCATCAGCATGGCTTCGAGATAGGGCCCGCGTATCGCGCCGTCACTGGCGACGAAGCTGCCGGCATCCTCGCGCGCCGCTGCGACCAGCTTGTCATCATGGAAGGTCATGTAGGTGGAGGCGGTGGTGGCACCCGAAGACAGAACCTGCCGCACGAAGCTGCTGTCCGCCATTGCCGCGCCAAAGGGAAGAACACTCAGGGTAATTGCCGTCAGTAGGGTCTTGCGCATGATGGTGCCTCCGCTTGATTCTTCACTAGAGAGTGTGCGGCGGCCGGCAGAGTTCCTCGGCTTCACTCATTGCGCTCGAGCAGCTGGCGGACCTTGCTGCCGAGCGTGTCGATGCTGAACGGCTTGGCCAGCATGTCCATGCCGGGCGCGAGGAACTCGCTGCGGACTTCGGCATTCGGCGCATAACCGGTGATGAACAGCACACGCAGGTCGGGGCGTTGCTGGCGGGCGAGTTCGGCCAGTTGGCGGCCGTTGATGCCCGGCAGACCGAAGTCGCTGACCAGCAGGTCGATGCGCTGGTCGCTGTGCAGGAAGGGCAGTGCGCTGGCGCTATCCACCGCTTGCTCGACCCGGTAGCCCAGTTCCTGCAGCACCTCGACCACCAGCATGCGGACCGCGGCTTCGTCCTCCACCACCAGTATGGTTTCGTCGGCTTGCGCGCCCGGTATCGGCTCGGGTTCGCTGCCTGGTGCCGGTCGCAGATCCACTTGTTGCCGGTTGCGTGGCAGGAACAGCGTGATCAGGGTGCCTTCTCCGGGCGTGCTGTGGATGCTGACATGGCCGCCGGTCTGCTTGATGAAGCCATAGACCATCGACAATCCCAGGCCCGTGCCCTGGCCGATGGGTTTGGTGGTGAAGAACGGATCGAAGGCTTTGGCCACCACTTCCGGCGGCATGCCCGACCCCGTGTCGGCCACGCTAAGGGTGACGTAGTCGCCCGGCTCGGGGCCGTCGGACTGTGATTGGTCGATCTGCGCGCAACCGGTCTGGATGACCAGCCGACCGCCGTCGCTCATGGCGTCGCGTGCGTTGATCACCAGGTTCAGCAGCGCGTTTTCCAGCTGATGCGCATCGGTGTACGCCAGCCAGGGGTCGGCCTGCAGGTGCATGGCGAACTCGATCTGCTCGTCCATGGTGCGGCGCAGGATCTCCTCCATGGACTGCACCAGCTGGTTGACATCCACCGGCTGCGAATCCAGCGACTGCCGCCGGGCGAAGGCCAGCAGACGGTGCGTCAGCGCGGCGGCGCGGTTCGCCGAACCGGTGGCGGCTTCGACATAGCGGGGCAGGTCGTTCAGCCGGCCGCTGGCAACCCGCCGTTGGATCAGGTCGAGGGCGCCCAGTACGCCGGTCAGCATGTTGTTGAAGTCGTGGGCGATGCCGCCGGTGAGCTGGCCGATGGCCTCCATCTTCTGGGCGTGGCGCAGGGTTTCCTCGGCGCGCTCTCGCTCGCCCATCTCCACGTGCAGAAGGTGGTTGATTTCCGCCAATTCACGGGTTCGCTCGGCGACGCGCCGCTCGAGGTTGTCATTGAGTTCGCGCAGCGCTTCTTCGGCGGCGACCTGGGCGGTGATGTCGGTATTGGTGCCGAACCAGTGGGTGACCTGGCCAAAGTCGTCGCGGATCGGTACCGCTCGCGACAGGAACCACCGGTATTGGCCGTCCTTGCCGCGCAGCGGGAAGGTTTCCTCCCAGACCGAACCGATGGCCACCGCTCGCTTCATCGAGGCGCTGACCCGGACATGGTGATCGGGGTGGTGCACCGACCGCCAGCCCAGCGCTCGCATGGCTTCCAGGGTGGTGCCGGTGTAGTCGTACCAGCGCTTGTTGTACCAGTAGATGCGCCCTGTCGGATCGGCCATCCAGGCGAACTGGCTCATGTTATCCGCCAGGGTGCGGAACTGCTCCTCGCTGGCGCGCAGGGCCCGTTCGGCGCGCATTCGCTCGTCGGCGGTCCAGGCGCGGTCGGCAACCTCGCGGATGAAGGAGATATCGTCCTCGGCCCACTGCCGCGGCCGGTCCTGCAGCAGGATCAGCGCAGCGATCAGGCGTCCCTGATCCTGCAGCGGCACGCAAACCAGGCTCTGGATGCGCCGCAACCTCAAGCTTGCCGCCTGCGCGGCGGTGCGGGTGTCATGCAGGACATCGTCGACCACGACCAGCTCGTCGTTCTGCAGGTCGTAGACGAAATCGCCGTAATCCGCGAAGCACATGCGCTCGCTGTACTCGCCGAGCGCACCGTCGCTCCAGTAGCGCTCCATGGTGGCGTACTGACCGCCCGGGTCGACGGTCAGAAAGGCCGCGCGGGTGACATTGAGCGTCACGCCCAAGGCGCGCACGGCGGCAGTGACGATGGTGATGCTGTCCGGCTGACCTCGCAGCAGATCGCCGAGCTCCATCAGCACCGTTTGCCGCTGTTCGGTCATCTGGCGTTCGCGGATCTGCTCTTCGAGCAGAGCGTTCATGCGCCGCAGCTTCAATTCGGCGTTGCGTTCGGTGGTGATGTCCCGCGCCGTACCGAGCATCCGAACCCGGCCATCGCCATCGACCAGGCGCCGGCCGCGGTTGGCCAGCCAGCGGAATTGATCGTTACGCTCGTCATAGACCCGATAAACCAGGTTCAGCTCGCCTTCGCCGGCGCCGTCGAGCGCGCTGCGGAAGGCTTCGATCAGAGGGCGCCGATCATCGGCATGAACGCGGGCGAGAAACTCGTCGACCGACAACGCCGGCTCGTTCGGCGCCACGCCCGCCAATGCCTTGAGTTGCGCATCCCAATGCAGCGTGTTGCGTTGGTAGTCGTAGTCCCAGACCCCGATCGAGGCAATCTCGTTGGCCAGGCTGACACGCTGCTCGGCCTCAAGCAGCGCCTTGCGCGCTCGGGCGCGGTCGGCAGCGGCGCGGATGCGCTCGGCCACTTCCCGCACCAGGGAAATGTCCGCCTGGCTCCAGGGCCGCGGCTGGCGACTGGCGAACAACAAGAAGGTGCAATGCGAGGTCGGGTCCTGCAGCGGCGCCAACAGCAGGCTGGGGTAGCCAAGGTGTTCGTGCAAGGCGCTGCTTCGGTCACGGCAGTCGGCTTCGTTGAGCAGGTCCTCGAACGGTACGATCAGCCCCTCGGCCAGGCGCAGGCGCAGGATGCCGGCACAGTCACCGAGCGAATGCGGCGCGCGAAGCCTCTGTTCCGCTATTGGTGGCCAGTGCCCGTCGAGATGCAGGTCGTCGTGCTCGTCGAGACGGCCCACGGCGATGCAGTCGACCTGCATCAGCGGCGCCAACTGCTCGGCCATCAGGTCGTTCAGTTCGATGCGCCCATCGGCGTCCTGCAGATGATCGCTGAGGTCCAGCAGATAGGCCTGCTGTGCGGCGCTGCGGGTGCGCTCGCTGATGTCGGTGAAGGTGCAGATGGCACCATGTAACTCGCCGTCGCGATACAGCGGGGCGACCCGATACTCCACCGGCAGGCTGCTGCCGTCCTGACGAAAGAACAGCTCGTAGGCGACGTGGGCGGGTTCGCCGGTCCTGGCGGTGCGCTGGATCGGGCAGTCCGCGGCGGCATAGGGCGAGCCGTCGGGGTGGCTGTGGTGAATGACCTGGTGCAACTGGTGGCCCAGCACCTGATCGCGGTTGGCGAAGCCAAGCAGCTGGATGAACGCCTCGTTGCACAACGTGACGAACCCCTGGGTATCGATCGAATAGAAGCCCTCGCTGGCCGAGTCCAGCAATAGGCGGGTGAACGCCTCGCTTTCCAGGCGTTCGGTCTCGGCGCGGCGCCGTTCGTCGATGTCCTGCGCCACCAGCACCCAGTGCAGCAGATTGCCGTCGCGGTCGTAGACCGGCGCGCCGCAGCCCTGGAACCAGCGCGCGGAGCCGTCGGCGGCAAGCAGAGGCACCTCGAAACTGCCGGATTTGCCGCTCTTGAGCGCCGAATGCCATTGCTTCAGCACCGCGTCCCGGTGATCCGGCGCGACTCCGTCGAGCCAGCCCCAGCCGGCCGAATCGCGCGCCGACAGCCCGGTGAATTTGCACCAGTATCGATTGCAGAAAATCAGGGAACCGCTGGCGTCGCACTGCCAGATGACCTGTGGGCTCAGGTCCACCAGCGCGCGATAACGGACATCGGCTTCGCGATCCGAGGCGGTGTCGGCCTGGGCCTCATCGTCATACTGCGGGTCCTCGCGGCGCTTATCACCGTAGGGCCGCGCCAGCAATGCCATGACCTGCCGAGCCAGTGTCTGCAACTGCGCAACCTGCCGCTCGGTCAAGGCGCGCGGTGCTTCGTTCATCACGCATAGCGCGCCGAGCGGCACGCCGTCGGAGCCGCGCAGGGCTACCCCGGCGAAACATCCGGAAGACGAGGCGTCGATCGGCTCATCGGCGAGGTTGGCGATGACCAGGGGTTGCGTACGCTCGATCACGCGGGCGTACAGCGCCGCCGCGGGCCCACCGGGAGGCAGCGCGTTGCCAAAGGCCGCCTTGATCCATTGACGACCGTTGTCGAGGAACACGATGGCCGCGCTGGAGCAGCCGCAGAGATCCGCTGCCAGCGCTGCCAGATCGTCGAACGGCATTTGCGCCACGGTGTGGGCGTCGTCGCGGTCTGGCGCGGTCATGCGCTTGGTCTCGCTAGCGATGTTGCCTGCTTTCTCCATGTTCACGTGTTCTGCTCGGCTTTCCATGACGGCAAAAATGTCGTGCCCAGCCGTAAGACCCGAGCATCGGCGAATTGGGTGTTAGTTGATTATTGACCGTTGATGGCCGCCGCGAAAGGAAACCGGCGACGGATGTGGCGTCAGTAGACCCGCCCCAGAGGCTTTTCGGCCAGTGCCGCCGATCCGGTCGTTTGCCGTCGCGCCTGCGCAACCTCATTGCTCGCCGGGACGCGTGGAGCGCTCACCGGCTGGCGGGCCGGCGAGCAGCCGGTCCCGATCGGCGGCCAGCAGGGCGGCCAACAGCGCGGGGTCCCGCCCGTAGACATCGGGCCGGTAGCGAGCCTGCCCGGCACTGTCGGCTTCGGCCGTCCAGTACGCCAGCAGGATCGGCGTGGGCTTGGCCAGGGAGAATTCGTGGGTCTGGCCCGACGCGAGCAGCCGGTCGAAGCGCTCGCGCTCGCCTTCGGTCAGCAGCAGGCCGACCAGTTGCATCACCGACTCGACCCGCACGCAGCCGGAGCTGAAGGTGCGCTGCGAGCGTTCGAACAGGCCTTGGCTCGGCGTGTCGTGCAAGTAGATGGCGAAGGGGTTGGCGAAGCGAATGGCCAGTCGCCCGAGCGGGTTGGCCGGCCCTGCGGCCTGACGCAGCAGAATCCTGCCGGGGTTGTCCCAGTCGATCTGCGCCGGGTCGAGCACCTGGCCCTGGTAGTCGAGCACTTGCATGTTCTGGC
Organism: Stutzerimonas stutzeri; assembly: GCF_019090095.1. NCBI lineage: Bacteria > Pseudomonadati > Pseudomonadota > Gammaproteobacteria > Pseudomonadales > Pseudomonadaceae > Stutzerimonas > Stutzerimonas stutzeri. The sequence continues at coordinate 428,898 of NZ_JAGQFP010000002.1, forward strand.
TGGCGAGATAGTCCGGGTTCTCGCGAATCTTCGGCAACTTGTCCTCGCGCAGGATGGTCGGCGGCACGGTCCAGGTCGGGTTGAGCGTCAGCCGGGTGATGTTCGATTTGATCGCCGGGGTCTGGCGGGTATCGCGACCGACCTGGCTGCGGGTCTCCCATTGCGGACGGTTGTCGCTGAAGAAAATCACCCGTCCGCCAGCGATGTCGACCAATAGCGAGCGTGCCTCGATGTCACGTGACATCCAACGAAACCGCTCGAGGTTGATCTTCAGTTGGTTGAGGCGATCGGTCGGGGTCGCGTTCAATGCGGTTCGGGTCTGGCTGCCCACTACGCCGTCATCCTGCAGCCCGTGCCGGCGCTGGAAGGCCTTGAGCGCCTGCTCGATCGGCGCGCCGTAACGCAGATCCGCGTCCGCTGCTGGGAGCGCCGCGGGCAGATAGCCGTCACTGGCCAGGCGTTGGCGCAACAGCGGCACGCGAGGGTCCGACATGCCGGGCCGCAGGGTCGGGCCGGCCGGGATCGGTAACCACGACGGTGGCGGTTCGGCCCGCAGCCGCGCATGCGCCTGGCGCAGGTTGTGGTACTGCTCGAGCGCCGGGCGCGCCCTGTCGAAGGCGCGAGCCGGATCCGTCAGGCCGACGTCGGCCATCTCCAGCAACGGATCGTCCTGCTGTGGCGCCGCCGCATTGGGGCTGCGCCAGACCGGCTCGAGGCGGTCCTGCGGCAAGCGGCCCTGGCTCAGGTGCTGCAGCGCCAACAGGTAGGCGTGCGTGGTGAGGATGTCGCTGCACTCGCGGTGCAGTGGTTCGCCGGTGGCCGTTTGCATGGCCCGGCGAATGGCTTCAGGGTGATAGACCGCTGGATTCAGGCCATCGTCGATCAAGGCGTCGAGTTGCTCGAGCAACGCCTCGAGCTGTGCATAGGAGGTCCAGAGCGCTTCGAATCCATGCCGGCGATACAGCGCCTCGAGCGGCTTGCGCAGCGCCGGGTCGATCTTGGCGAGGGGGCCTTCGCAGCTGCTGGTCAGGGTGTCCAGCGCGTGGCGGATGGGGCTTGGCGGCTCGTCGGCCGGTTGCGCCAGCGCCAGAAAAGGGACCAGCAACCACAGGATAACCAGACGAAATGCATGTTTTTTGTACAACGTTAGACTCCCGGGCATCCCTGCGACTGCTAGACTCCGCGGCAGCATCCGCTGCGGTTTGGGAAAGCCAAGCCCTCACGGACCACCACAATATGACCTGTCGCGTGGAAGCCCTGCCGGCTTCCGCCTGAGCTGTTTTGCTGTCGCCACCCTGGGTGGCAGTGCGTGAGGCGCCAGCCGAGGGATGTTCGGCCTTGGCGTCGGTGAGGTATTTCAACACATGATGGTTTCGTTCCGACGCCTTTTTCTCGTGGCAGGGCTTTTCCTGTCAGGCCCGCTGCTCGCGGCCACTCCCGCCTACCAGCCGATGGTCGATGACCTGTCGCCCTTGGCCCCCACGCTGAGCCGCAAGGTGCTCACCCATGCCGTCGCCGCCATGCAATGCGCGGTCAACAACGGTGCCAGCCCTGCGCAACGGCTTGCGGTAATCGACTTCTCGCTGCCCTCGTCGGAACGACGACTCTGGATCTTCGACCTGCAACAGCGGCGATTGTTGCTCGAAGATTTCGTTGCCCATGGAAATAAGTCCGGTGAAAACCTGGCCACGCGCTTCTCCAACGTGCTCGGCAGTCATCAATCGAGCATAGGTCTGTTCCGCACCGCCGAGAGCTACACCGGCAAGCACGGCTACTCCCTGCGCATGGACGGGCTCGAGCCCGGCGTGAACGACCTGGCACGCGAGCGGGCCATCGTGATTCACCCGGCCGACTACGTGAATCCCGCCTGGATCGAAACCCAAGGCCGCATCGGCCGCAGCCAGGGCTGCCCCGCGGTACGCCCGGAAGTGGCGCGCATGGTGGTCGATAGCCTGAAAGGCGGGCAGTTCATGTTCTCCTGGTATCCGGACCGGAAATGGCTGCGATCCTCGGCCTACTTGAATTGCAAACCCGCGCGGGTCGCGACGATCCTGGCGGCCAGGCAAGGATAAACGCCGATATAACCGCTGCGGGCTGGCAGGCGAAACGACAAGATGTTCCGGAACAACGTCCCTATCGGGACTGACGTAGGGTGGATCACGCTTCACCGATCCACCGAGCGGAGTCGTGGTGGATGTAAAAAGCGACATCCACCCTACGAAACAAACCCACGCGGGTCGCGACGATCCTGGCGGCCAGGCAGGGATAAGGGCCGATATAAGCGCTGCGGGCGGGCAGGGCTGAGCGACAAGGTGTGCCGGAACAGCATCCTATCGGGACTGACGTAGGGTGGATCACGCTTCACCGATCCACCGAGCGGAGTCGTGGTGGATGTAAAAAGCGACATCCACCCTACGAAACAAACCCACGCGGGTCGCGACGATCCTGGCGGCCAAGGGATGAGGCCGACATAAGCGCTGCGGGCTGGCAGGCGAAACGACAAGGCGTTCCAGAACAGCGCACCTATCGGGTAGACGTAGGGTGGATCACGCTTCACCGATCCACCGGGCGGAGTCGTGGTGGATGTGAAAAGCGACATCCACCCTACGAAACAAACCCGCGCGGGTCGCGACGATCCTGGCGGCTAGGCAGGGATAAGGCCGATATAAGCGCTGCGGGCTGGCAGGCGAAACGACAAGGCGTTCCGGAACAGCATCCCTATCGGGACTGACGTAGGGTGGATCGCGCTTCACCGATCCACCGGGCGGAGCCATGGCGGCCGCACAGCAACCTCCACCCGCTATCGCCTCTAGCTACTTCTGCTCACTCTGCGGTGTCACCCGCAGCACTTCCTCCAACGTGGTCAGGCCCGCGGCGATCTTCTGGGCGCCGGACAGGCGCAGGCTGTGCATGCCGTCCTTGAAGGCCTGGCGGCGCAGGGCGATGAGGTCGGTATCGGCGGTGATCAGCGGCTTGATCGCATCGTTGAGCAGCATGATCTCGTAAACCCCGGCGCGCCCACGGTAGCCGGTGTCGCGGCATTCGATGCAACCCACCGCCTGATGGGCATTGCCGGGCAGCGGCGCGTTCCAGGGCTTGGTCAGCGCCTGCCAGTCATCCGGGTCGAGTTGCACCGGCGCCTTGCAGTGCGGGCACAGCGTACGCACCAGACGCTGGGCCATGACCCCCAGCAGGGTGGCCCGCAACAGGTAGTGCGGCACGCCCAACTCCAGCAGGCGGGTAATCGCCGAGGGCGCGTCATTGGTATGCAGCGTGGAGAGCACCAGGTGCCCGGTCAGCGCCGCCTGGATCGCCATCTCGGCCGTCTCCAGATCGCGAATCTCGCCGACCATGATGATGTCCGGGTCCTGGCGCATCAGCGCGCGCACACCGCTGGCGAAGGTCAGGTCGATGTTGTGCTGCACCTGCATCTGGTTGAAGGCGCCCTCGATCATCTCGATCGGGTCTTCGATGGTGCAGACGTTCACTTCGGGCGTCGCCAGCTGCTTGAGCGTGGTGTACAGCGTTGTGGTCTTGCCCGAACCGGTAGGGCCGGTGACCAGGATGATGCCGTTGGGCTGGCCGGTCATGCTCTGCCAGCGGCGCAGGTCCTCGGCGGAGAAGCCCAGCTGATCGAAGCCCTTGAGCAGCACCTCCGGGTCGAAGATGCGCATCACCATCTTCTCGCCGAACGCGGTCGGCAGGGTCGACAGACGCAGTTCCACCTCGCCGCCGTCCGGTGTCTTGGTCTTGACCCGACCGTCCTGCGGCTTGCGCTTCTCGGCGACGTTCATCCGCCCCAGGGTCTTAAGCCGGCTGACCACCGCCATCGCCACCTGCGGCGGGAACTGGTAGACGTTGTGCAGTACGCCGTCGATGCGAAAGCGCACAGTGCCCTGCTCACGGCGCGGCTCGATATGGATGTCGCTGGCGCGCTGGTCGAACGCGTACTGGAACAGCCAGTCAACGATGTTGACGATGTGCGAGTCGTTGGCATCCGGCTCCTGGTCGCTGGCGCCGAGGTTGAGCAGTTGTTCGAAGTTGCCGGCGCCGCTGACCTTCTGGTCGTTGGCGGTGGCGCCGCTGACCGACTTGGCCAGGCGGTAGAACTCCACGGTGAAGCGCTGCAGGTCGACCGGATTGGCGACGACTCGCTTGATCGGGCGCTTGAGCACGTGGGTGAGGTTGGCTTCCCAGCTCTTCACGAACGGCTGGCTGCTGGCGATGGTCACCGCCGAGCTGTCCACCGCCACGGCGAGAATCTTGTGGCGCTGGGCAAAGGCGTAGGACATCAGCGGCGTGACTGCGGCCACGTTGATCTTCAGCGGGTCGATGCGCAGATAGGGCTGCCCGGCCTGCTCGGCGAGCCAGACGGTAAGCGTTTCGAGGTCGAGCTTCTTGCCCGGCCGCGCCAGGTCGTCGAGTTGTTGCGCGCCGAGGAATTCCAGCGGGTGCTGCTGGCCGTTCGCTGCGCTGCGCCGCAACGCCAGGCACTGTTCAGCGGTTTCCTGCCGCAGCCGGCCCTGGGCGACCAGGTCGCGTAGCAGGTCGTTGAGGTCGAGGAAACGGTCCTGGGCGGGAGCATTCAGCACGGGTAGGGCCTTTCGATCATGGCGGAAGCAGAGGCCAAGCTTGCCGATAAAAGCGCATCCTGTCTGCCGCTAGCTTCAACTTTGCGGCCTTGCGGCGCGTACTTCTGATGACGAGACGAGAGATTCATCCGAGAAGGGGCCGGGCAACCTTGTGCTTCGGCACAGCAGCACTCGGACGACACAGGCAACGCGTAACCCAGTCGGTGCGCGGTAACTGATGGGAAAGGCGCTGATGGGTTTCACCCATCCTACGGATTGAGGCTTGGCGGCGCGGCTTGCTTGGCTCGCCGAGGGGTTGAGCACACTCACAGCGTAGCCTTTACCCCAACGTAGGATGGGTGAAACCCATCGCGCTGGCTCCCGGCATAGTCAAGGCGCCCGCCTCGCACAGGTCATGCTGCATACAGCTGCGCGCTGCGGTGGATCGATGACGCGTGATCCACCCTGCGTTTGCGCTTCGGCCCCAGCTTACTTCGTCAACAGCTTCCACGGCTTGAGGGTCCACACCGTATGGGCCTGGTCCACTCGCGCATCGCGAAGTTCGTCGTTCAGCGGCTGGCCAGCCAGCGTGTAGAGCTTGGCCAGCTCGCCGTACAAACGATCGGTCTCCGGCAGGTCCAGCGTGGCGCGGGCCAGATGCAGCCAGACCAGCAGGCGCTCCATGCGTGGGCGCTGCTCGCTCAGGTCTTCGGGCTGTTGCTGGTAGCGGGGCAGCTGCAGCGCCTGGGCCTCTTCGGCCAGCAGGCGGGGCAACCAGCTGCCCAGCTCGGCGGCGCCCTGGCGGCTGCCGCGGTTGTTGCGCTCGGCGGTCCAGGCGCGCTGCAGCAGCCACAACGAGGCTTTCAGCGAGAACAGTCCCCAGCGTGGCATGGCCAGCTCGGCGGCAAAATCCTCCGGTGCCGACTGACGAATCGTTTCGTCGTCGCTGCCGGCCTCGAGGCGCGGACGCCACTCCTGGATCAGCGCGTCGAGCTGCTCGCGCAGTTCGCGGCTGCTGGCGCGCGGCGCGGCTTGGCCAAGGCTGCCGAGCAGGGCGCGTAGCTCGATCAGTTGCTGCAACCACTCATCGAGCAGTTTCCAGTGCCCGTTGTAGCGGTATTGCTCGGCCAGCCGCTGGCTGTTGCCGAGCAGAAACCAGGCCAGTGCGGCGAAGGCGTCGTCCAGCGGCATGCCAGGCTCGACCTGGGGTGCCGGCAGGGTCAAGGCGTAGCTATTGGCGTCATGCAGGCGGTAGCCGCGTTCGGCCTTGCTGATGTCGCAGGGCATCAGGGGCAGGTCGGCAGCTAGTTCGGCGGCCAGCTCCAGCAGTGCTTCGGGTTCGCCTTGGCGCAGTTCCAGCTCCAGCTCGCAGATTTCCTCGCTCTGTTTGCCGGCGATGACCTTGCCGAGGTCGAGGGCCGCTTCGATGACCACCTTCGACTTGCCACGCCCCCAGGCGATCTCGGCCTTTTCCCGGACGAAATCGGTGGTGAAGATCGGCTTCAGGGTTTTCTTGTCCAGATCGGCCAGGCTGGCTGGCCAGCAGTCGTCCGCGAGTTTCTTCACGTCCAGCTTGGCCTTGTCCAGGTACCAGTCCCACTCGTTGCGCTCAGACAGCCCGGCGACGCTCTGGCCTCGGCTCTTGAGCGTCTGGATGAACTGTTCGCCATCACGGCGCAGGCGCAGCGCGACCTTGGCCTGTGCCAGCTCGCGTTCCGGCGTGTCGTAGTACTGGTTGAACAATTCGTGCCGCTGCCAGCCGCTCTTGTTGCGCTTTTTCAGCAGCGGATGCTCGCGTAGCGCCAACAGGGTTTCGCGACTGGCGCGCAGTTTGATTTCGGTTTCTTTCTGCATGGTGCCCAGATGATGCCTATGTTTGAGTGTGACCTGCGTCACTTGGTGGCGGCGCTTTGAGGTCATCCGTATACTTGCCGCCTTCTGAAGCCGGGGTGTTCCCTATGCCAATCAATCCTTTCGTCAGCCTGTTCGGACGCTCGCCTATCGGTCCGATGCAACAGCATATGGCCAAGTCTCACGAATGTGCTGCCAACCTGGTGCCGCTGTTCCAGGCGATCACGGCAGAAGACTGGGAACGGGTCGAGCAGATCCAGAAAGAGATGGCCCGACTGGAAAACGAGGCCGACAAGCTCAAGAAGAGCGTCCGTCAGCACCTGCCGAAAAGCCTGTTCCTGCCGGTCCCGCGCTCGGATTTGCTGGAGCTGCTGAGTGTACAGGACAAAATTGCCAACCGCGCCAAGGACATCGCCGGCCTGATGCTTGGCCGTTGCATGGCGATTCCGCCGGCGCTGCAGCCGGAGATGATGGCGTTCGTGCAGCGCAGTGTCGACGCCAGCTGCCAGGCGCTCAAGGCGCTCAAGGAGTTGGACTCGTTGTTGGAAACCGGCTTCAGCGGTCGTGAGGCCACCTTGGTGGAAAAGATGGTCGAGGAGCTCGAGGAGATCGAGCGTGAAACCGACCGCATGCAGATCACGGTGCGCCGTGCGCTGTTCAAGCTGGAAAAGGAATTGCCTCCAGTCGACGTTATGTTCCTCTACAAGATCATCGAATGGATCGGTGACGTAGCTGACCGTGCCGAGCGAGTCGGCAACCGTCTGGAACAATTGCTGGCGCGCTGAGGCGCCAGCGTCCTTTCTGGGTTCAACAGGTAATTCCTTATGTCTTTTATCTCGGAATACGGCTTCGTACTCCTGGTGCTCGCCTGCGCCTTCGGTTTCTTCATGGCCTGGGGCGTGGGCGCCAACGACGTGGCCAACGCCATGGGCACCTCGGTCGGCTCGCGGGCGCTGACGATCAAACAGGCCATCGTGGTGGCCATGATCTTCGAGTTCTGCGGGGCATACCTCGCCGGCGGAGAGGTCACCGAAACCATCAAGAATGGCATTGTCGATGCGGAAGTCATATCGCCCGATCTGATGGTACTGGGCATGATGTCGGCCCTGCTGGCAGCCGGCACCTGGCTGATGATCGCCACCATGAAAGGCTGGCCGGTTTCCACGACGCACTCGATCATCGGTGCAGTGATCGGCTTTGCCGCGGTCGGCGTGTCCACCGATGCGGTGCACTGGCACGCCATCGGCCCCATCGTGGCCAGCTGGGTAGTAACGCCCATGCTGTCGGGCATTGTCGCCTTCGGCCTGTTCATGAGCGTGCAGAAGCTGATCATCAATACCGATGAGCCGTTCCGCAACGCCAAGCGCTTCGTGCCGCTGTACATGTTCCTCACGGGCTTCATGGTCGCGTTGATGACCGTCACCAAGGGCCTCAAGCACGTCGGTCTGACCCTGACCAGCAGCGAGGGCGTTGTCCTGGCGTTCGCCATCGGTGTGCTGGTCGCGCTGGTCGGCGTTGCCTTGCTGTCGCGCATCAAGGTGGACGAGGAAGCGGACCGTACCTTCCACTTCGCCAGCGTGGAAAAGGTCTTCGCGGTACTGATGATCTTCACCGCCTGTTCGATGGCCTTCGCTCACGGCGCTAACGACGTGGCCAACGCGGTCGGCCCGCTGGCTGCGGTGGTGGGCGTCATCGAGTCGGGCGGCGCAGCCGAGATCGCCGCCAAATCGGCGGTGCCGGGCTGGGTGCTGCTGCTTGGCGCCGTCGGTATCGTCATCGGTCTGGCGACCTACGGCTACAAGGTGATCGCGACCATCGGCAAGGAAATCACCGAGCTGACGCCCAGCCGTGGTTTTGCCGCTGAACTTGCGACCGCGACCACGGTGGTCGGCGCCTCGGCCATCGGCCTGCCGGTTTCGACCACCCACACCCTGGTCGGCGCGGTACTGGGTATCGGCATCGCCCGCGGTATCGGCGCGCTGAACCTGGGCGTGGTCGGTTCGATCTTCATGTCCTGGCTGATCACCCTGCCGGCGGGCGCGTTCCTGGCCATCCTGTTCTTCACCATCTTGCAGGCAATCTTCGTCTGATCCGCCCCGTCGCCGCAGTTTTTACCTCATCGTAAGGCTGCGGCGGCGCGTTTCATGTTTCACTGGGTGCCTTCGTAGCCGTCTTTCTGGAGGCCGCCGGTGCCCATCCCCTCGCTCAAAGACCAGTTTGCCGCGCTGATTGCAGCCCCGTCGGTCAGCTGCACGCAGGCGCATTGGGACCAGACCAACCGCCCCGTGATCGACCTGCTGGCCGGCTGGCTGGGTGATCTCGGCTTCGCCTGCGAGGTACAGCAGGTCACCCCCGGGAAGTTCAACCTGCTCGCCAGCTATGGCAGCGGTCCCGGCGGGCTGGTGCTGGCCGGACACAGCGATACCGTCCCCTACGACGCCGACCTCTGGAGTGCCGAGCCGCTGCGGCTGCGCGAAGCCGACGATCGTTGGTACGGCCTCGGCAGCTGCGACATGAAAGGCTTCTTCGCGTTGATCATCGAAGCCGTATTGCCGTTGCTCGACCAGCCGTTCAAGCAGCCCTTGCTGATCCTCGCCACCTGCGACGAGGAGAGTTCGATGTCCGGCGCCCGTGCGCTGGCCGATGCCGGGCGGCCGCTGGGGCGCGCGGCGGTGATCGGCGAGCCGACCGGGCTGCGGCCGGTGCGCCTGCACAAGGGCATCATGATGGAAGGCATCGAGATCCATGGGCAGAGCGGGCATTCGTCCAACCCGGCCTATGGCCACAGCGCGCTGGAGGCGATGCACGACGCCATGGGCGAGCTGCTGACGCTGCGCCGCGAATGGCAAAGCCAATACGACAACCCGCTGTTCGACGTGCCAAAGCCGACCCTCAACCTCGGCTGCATCCACGGTGGCGATAACCCCAACCGCATCTGCGGCCAGTGTTCGCTCGAGTACGATCTGCGCCCGTTGCCGGGGATGGAGCCCGAGCAGCTGCGCGAGGCCATCGCCCGTCGCCTGCGAACCGTGGCCGACCGGCATCAGGTCAAGATCGACCTGGCGCCGCTGTTCCCCAGCGTGCCGCCATTCGATCAGCCTGCCGATACCGAACTGGTCAGGCTGGCCGAACGCCTCACCGGCCATGCCGCCGAGGCGGTGGCCTTTGCTACCGAAGCGCCTTATCTTCAGCAGCTTGGCTGTGAGACGTTGGTGCTCGGCCCAGGCGACATTGCCTGCGCCCACCAGCCGGACGAGTACCTGGATCTGGACAGAATCGAACCCACTGTGAGGTTGTTGCGCGGGATGATCGAACACTATTGCCTGCAGTCAGGCCGAGGATAGGAGCAGGCCAGGCGATCCGATCGCCGCGCACCTGCTCCCGCCCCCCCTGCTCGAACCGACTCCCGGACTGAACAAGCTGTTACTGAAGGCTTTTGCAATGCACAACTACGTCACCTGGCTTCGCGACTCCTCGCCCTACATCAATTCGCACCGTGACCGCACCTTTGTCGTCATGCTGCCGGGCGATGGCCTGGAGCATCCCAATTTCGCCAACATCGTCCACGACCTGGTGCTGCTGCACAGCCTCGGCGTGCGGCTGGTCCTGGCGTTCGGCTCGCGGCCGCAGATCGAGGCGCGGCTGGCCGCGCGCGGACTTCAGCCGCGCTTCCATCGCGACCTGCGCATCACCGACGCGGCCACCCTGGAATGCGTGATCGATGCCGTCGGCCACATGCGCATCGCGCTCGAGGCCCGACTGTCGATGGACATGGCGGCCTCGCCGATGCAAGGCGCTCGGCTGCGCGTGGCCAGCGGCAACTTCATCACGGCGCGCCCCATCGGGGTTCACGATGGCGTCGATTACCAGCACACCGGTGAAGTGCGGCGCGTCGATCGCAAGGGTATCGGTCGTCTGCTGGACGAGCGCACCATCGTGCTACTGCCGCCCCTGGGTTATTCGCCGACCGGTGAGATCTTCAACATTGCCTGTGAAGACATCGCCACCCGCGCCGCCATTGACCTGCAGGCCGACAAGCTGGTGCTCTACGGTGCCGAACGCGGCCTGCGCGATGAAAGTGGCAAGCTGGTGCGCGAGCTGCGTCCACCGCAGATCCCGGCCTACGTGGAGCGTCTTGCCGGCACCTACCAGGCCGAACTGCTCGATGCCGCAGCCCAGGCCTGCAAAGGCGGTGTGCGTCGCAGCCACGTGATCAGCTATGCCGAGGACGGCTCGCTGCTCAACGAGCTGTTCACCCGCGACGGCGGTGACGGCACCCTGGTGACGCAGGAGCAGTTCGAGCAGCTGCGCGAGGCGACCATCGAGGACGTCGGCGGCCTGATCGACCTGATCACGCCATTGGAGGAGCAGGGCATCCTGGTGCGCCGTTCGCGGGAGGTGCTGGAGCGCGAGGTCGAGCAATTCAGCATCGTCGAGCGCGATGGTCTGATCATCGCCTGCGCGGCGCTCTATCCCATCGCCGATTCCGATTCCGGTGAGCTGGCCTGCCTGGCGGTGAATCCCGAGTACCGCCACGGCGGACGCGGTGACGAGCTGCTCGAGCACATCGAGGCGCGGGCACGCAAGCTGGGGCTGAAGACGCTGTTCGTGCTCACCACCCGCACGGCGCACTGGTTCCGCGAGCGTGGTTTCGAACCCAGTGGTGTCGAGCGGCTACCGGCGGCGCGGGCGTCGCTCTACAACTTCCAGCGCAATTCGAAGATCTTCGAAAAAGCGCTCTGAGCAGGCCGCTCAGCCTGGGACGAGTGGGGGCGGTCCGGGACCGCTCCCGCGCGTCGCTTCACGCAGCTCGACGCGCCGGGCAATCCGCCAGCAGGTGTGAAGCGGCCAAGCGCCGCTTTTGCTCGGATGCGAGCCCCTGCCAGCCGCCGCCCTTGCGCGGCCAGCAGGGGTTGTCAGTCTCAGACCGGCGCGAGACTGGTCAAGCTGCGCTGATACTCCTCGACGAAGCTGTCGAAGTCCTGTGTATCGGCCGCTTCCATTTCGGCTTGTTGGGCCAAGGATTCGCGGGCCGCGTTATCGAACCAGGCCACGTCGGCATCGGGCAGCGCTCGGCTGCGGAAGCCTTCGGCGTGCTGACGGGTCTGGCGCAGCGCGAACTGGCTGAAGCTTTCGCCATGGTGGCGCATCGCTTCGAGGACCTGGGCCGATGGGGTCAGGCTGCTGTCGGCGACCTTGGCCTGTTGCGCGGCGATGGCACTGACATGCTCGTCGCCGCCCTGGCTGCGGTCCAGCAGCTCGGCGACTTGGCTGATCTGGCCGATCAGCTCGCTGGCCCAATCCTGCAGGCTGACCGACTCACCGCAACGGCTCAGCTCCAGGCCCGGCTGGCGCCCTTGCTTGACCACCTTGAGGAAGTTATCGCTGCTGGCCCGGCACTCGCCCTCAATCAGGCAAGGGCTCTGCTGCAGCGCACAGAACAGCAGGAAGGCGTCGAGAAAACGCGCTTCGCTGATATCGATGCCCAGCGGCAGGAACGGGTTGATATCCAGGCAGCGCACCTCGATGTACTGGATGCCGCGGGCCCGCAACGCATGCAGCGGGCGCTCGCCGGTGCCGGTGACCCGCTTGGGACGGATGTTCGAGTAGTACTCGTTCTCGATCTGCAGAATGTTGGTGTTGAGCTGCTGCCAGTTGCCCTCGGCGTCCTTGGTGCCCAGCGCCGCATAGTCGGGGTAGGGCGTCGAGACGGCCTTGTGCAGGCTGCTGGTGTAGCTGGGCAGGTCGTCATAGCAGGGTGTGAGACCCGCCTGGGCGTTGCTCTGGTAGCCCAGGTCGCTCATGCGCAGGCTGGTGGCGTACGGCAGATAGAGGGTTTCGTCATCGAACTGCTCGAGCTGGTGCGCACGCCCGCGCATGAAGGACGCATCCAGCGCCGGCGAGGCGCCGAACAGATACATCAGCAGCCAGCTGTAGCGACGGAAATTGCGGATCAGCGCGATATAGCGCCAGGATTGGTAGTCCTGCGGCGAGCGGCCATCGCCCTCGTCGGCCTGCAGCAGCGACCACAACGCCTCGGGCAGTGAAAAGTTGTAGTGAATGCCGGCAATGCACTGCATGGTCTTGCCGTAACGCAGCGCCAGGCCCTGACGGTAGACGTATTTCAGCCGACCGATGTTGGAGCTGCCGTACTCGGCGATGGGGATCTGCGCTTCTTCCGGCAGAAGCCCCGGCATCGAGGGGCTCCAGAGGAACTCGCCCTCCAACCGGCTATAGGTGTAGCGATGGATGGCGTCGAGCTCGGCCAGCGTGCGGGCCGGGTCGGTTTCGGTGCCGGTGATGAATTCCAGCAACGCTTCGGAATAGTCGGTGGTGATCTTCGGGTGTGTCAGGGCCGAACCCAATGCCCGCGGGTGCGGGGTCATGGCCAGCTGACCGTCGTTGTCGATGCGCAGGCATTCCCGCTCGATCCCGTGCAGGCATTGCGAGAGCAGCGGAAGGTTTGGGTGCTCGGCCAACAGTGCCAGGCGGTGGGAGAGGAGGTCGCTCAAGTTTGGGTTCCTTCACGCATCAGTCGGCACAATATGGGGCGGCGCGCGCCAAGCTTCAAGCCACAAGAGCGGCCTTGGCGCGCTTAGTTGACGCTGGCAGCGTGTTGCCTGCCGCTTTTAGAGGCAGGCGAACGTCGATTGCGCCTTGGCCACCAGCTTCTCACCCTGATGCACCTCGGCTTCCAGCACCTGAGTACGTCGTCCGCCATGCACCACCCAGGCACGGCAAAGCAGCTCGCCGTCCGTCACCGGGCGGATGTAGTTGACCTTGCACTCGAGGGTCACGCTGTTCGGCGAGCCGTCGCCCAGGCTGTGGCTCGCCTGGCCCATGGCGGTATCGATCAATGAGAACAGCGCGCCGCCGTGCAGCTTGCCGTGCAGGTTGCGCAAGCCATCGTGCATCTTCAGGCCGAGAATGGCCTCGCCGCCTTCGGCCTTGAGAATTTCCAGGCCCAGCAAGCGCCCGAAGGCGCTGCTGTTGCCGATCGCTTCGGCCTTCACGCTCACGGCTTATTTCCTCAGGCTCTTGGCATTGGCGAACAGCGCAGCCATGGCGTTGTTGGCCGGTGCCGGCTTGGTATCCGGTTTGCTCGGGCGTGCCTGGGCGCCGCGGTTGTTGCCGCCGCCACGCATGTTGTCCGCTTTTTCGCCAGGGGTGTCGCTCATGCGCATGGACAGGCCGACGCGCTGGCGCGGGATGTCCACTTCCATGACCTTGACCTTGACGATGTCGCCGGCCTTGACGACTTCGTACGGGTCCTTGACGAACTTCTCCGACAGCGCGGAGATGTGCACCAACCCGTCCTGATGCACGCCGATGTCGACGAAAGCACCGAAGTTGGTCACGTTGGTCACCACCCCTTCGAGCACCATGCCGGGCTTGAGGTCGCTGAGCTTCTCAACGCCTTCCTGGAACTCGGCGGTCTTGAACTCGGGGCGCGGATCGCGGCCGGGCTTTTCCAGTTCCTGAAGGATGTCGCTGACGGTGACCAGACCGAAGGTTTCGTCGGTGAACTGTTTCGGGTCGAGGCGCTTGAGGAAGGCCGAATCACCGATCAGCGAGCGGATGTCGCGGCCGGTGTCCTCGGCGATGCGCTTGACCAGCGGATAGGTCTCCGGGTGCACGGCGGACGCGTCGAGCGGGTTGTCGCCGTTCATCACACGGAGGAAGCCGGCGGCCTGCTCGAAGGTCTTGTCGCCCAGGCGCGGCACCTTCTTCAGCTCGCTGCGCGCCTTGAATGCGCCGTTGGCGTCGCGGTAGGCAACAATGTTCTGCGCCAAGGTGGTGTTGAGGCCGGAGATGCGCGCCAACAGGGCCACCGAGGCGGTGTTGACGTCGACGCCGACGGCGTTCACGCAATCCTCGACCACCGCATCGAGCGAGCGCGCCAGCTTGAGCTGGGACACGTCGTGCTGATACTGGCCGACGCCGATGGCCTTGGGCTCGATCTTCACCAGCTCGGCGAGCGGGTCCTGCAGGCGGCGGGCGATGGACACCGCGCCACGGATCGAGACATCCAGATCGGGGAATTCCTTGGCCGCCAGTTCAGACGCCGAATACACCGAAGCGCCTGCCTCGGACACCATCACCTTGGTCAGCTTGAGGCCCGGCACCTTCTTGATCAGGTCGGCGGCGAGCTTGTCGGTTTCCCGGCTGGCGGTGCCGTTGCCGATGGCGATCAGGTCGACGGCATGCTTGGCGCAGAGCTTGGCCAGCACGGCCAGGGTGCCGTCCCAGTCGTTGCGGGGGGCGTGCGGGTAGACGGTGGCGGTGTCCAGCAGCTTGCCGGTCGCGTCGACCACCGCCACCTTGCAGCCGGTGCGCAGGCCCGGGTCGAGGCCCAGGGTGGCGCGCGGGCCGGCCGGCGCGGCCAACAGCAGGTCGTGCATGTTGCGCGCGAACACGCCGATGGCGTCGTCCTCGGCCTTGTCGCGCAGTTCGCCGAGCAGGTCGGTTTCCAGATGGGTGTAGAGCTTGACCTTCCAGGTCCAGCGCACCACTTCGCTTAGCCACTTGTCCGCGGCGCGGCCACGGTTGACGATGCCGAAGCGCTCGCCAATCATCACTTCGCCCGGGTGCACGCTGCCCGGCGCTTCGTCGCCGACCTTCAGGCTCACGCTCAGCACGCCTTCGTTGCGCCC
This sequence comes from Stutzerimonas stutzeri, assembly GCF_019090095.1. Classification (NCBI taxonomy): domain Bacteria; kingdom Pseudomonadati; phylum Pseudomonadota; class Gammaproteobacteria; order Pseudomonadales; family Pseudomonadaceae; genus Stutzerimonas; species Stutzerimonas stutzeri. Next base: position 443,974 of record NZ_JAGQFP010000002.1, read on the forward strand.
GCGGAAGATCGCCAGGGCACGGTGCGACGGCGCGCTCTTGAACGGCTCGTCATGTTCGAAATAGTCGCTGAACTTGGCCCCTTCGGTCTCCTTGCCCGGCACCACGCGCGCACTCAGGGTGGCGTTGTGGGTGAGGAAGTCGCGCAACTTGGCCAGCAGGTTGGCGTCTTCGGCGAAGCGCTCCATGAGGATGTACTTAGCCCCTTCTAGCACCGCCTTGACGTCGGCGAAGCCCTTCTCGGCATCGACGAAACGTGCAGCTTCGCTCTCCGGATTCAGCTCGGGATCGGCGAAAATCGCGTCGGCCAGCTCGCCGAGGCCGGCTTCCAGGGCGATCTGGCCCTTGGTGCGGCGCTTCTGCTTGTAGGGCAGGTAGAGGTCTTCGAGGCGGGTCTTGGTGTCGGCGAGATCGATCTCACGCTTGAGCTCGGGGGTGAGCTTGCCCTGTTCTTCGATGCTGGCAAGGATCGACGCGCGGCGATCGTCCAGCTCGCGCAGGTAGCGCAGCCGCTCTTCGAGCAGGCGCAGCTGAGTGTCGTCGAGGCTGCCGGTGACTTCCTTACGGTAACGGGCGATGAAGGGCACGGTGGAGCCTTCGTCGAGCAGCGCCACGGTGGCGGCTACTTGTTGCGGGCGTACGCCCAGTTCAGCGGCGAGGCGGGAGTTGATGCTGTCCATTGAATGTCCTGCGGGCGGAAATGACGGCCGACCGGCCAGAAAAGCGGGCAAGTATAACTGCCGTCGCTCTGGCCGGGTCGGTTCTGCGTCGTCATCTGAAGTCGGCGTAGGGCACTAATGGCTCGATGGGCAGTGCAAGGTCGCCTCGCCAGGGTGCAAAGCTGTAGCGCAGATAGAGCATGGCGCGGCTGGGTGCGTACTCGTCGCTCTGTAGCAGGCTGAAGCCGCCGCCGAGGACGAAGTGATCGCTGAGCCGGCGCTCGAACAGGCCCTGCACTCGATAACTGAAGCCACGGCTGGTCGAGCCTTGGCTCGTCTGGTTGGCCACGTCTGGATCGATCGCGGCGACCTTGTCCCGAAGCGAAGCCAGCGGATAGTCGCGACTGCCATTGGATTGCGACACGGACCAGCCAATGCTGCTTTCCAGGAGTACGGACGAGTCCTGGTTGCGCCAGCCGTAGCTGACCGGGACGCTGATCGAGTTGTAGTTTTGTGGACTCCAATAACCGCCCTGGCCGAGGGTGTGGCCACTCAGGTCCTTGTCGTAGCCGAAGTGGATGAAGGTCAGCCCCGTCCGGACGCGCTCGTCGGGACGGTCGACCAGCTTGTAGTAATAGCCGGCCATGGCAGTTACCCGGCTGTTGCTCGCGACGTTGTCTCCCAGCAGCCAGTGGTAGCCCAATGAAGACCAAAGGCCGTGTGCACCGCCTTCGTCCCAGCTCAGACCGAGGCTCGTGCCATTGGCGGTCACCGCGCCCCAGCGGGTGCCGGTCACGGGATCGCGAGCACCGCCGTAGGACAGCAACGAGTTGCTCATCGGACGGCGTGACGCTGTGAGCGACCAGCTGATGGGGTCCAGGTTGCCGCGTCCGGTGACGCCGCCGAACAGGTTGTCTATCTCGAAGCCCTCGGTCAGCCCCAGATCGGCTTCCAGTCGCTCATTGCGCCAGCCTCCGGCGAGCAACGTCGCGGTGCCTCGCTGGCTCTCGCCAGCGCAATCGTTGCGTGCCCTGCAAGCGCCGAAGAACGCGTTGGCGTCCAGCGTGCCCGCATCAAGCGCGAGGCGTTCGGCACGCAGGAAACCGCGACCGTTGGCCATGGGGGTGTCCAGGTGCAGCAAGGTGGTGTCGGTGAGCAACTCGGAGATGCCCGGCGTGCCGTCGTCGTTACGCCAGCCGTGGTCGTGCTGCAGGGTCAGGGTGGTGTCCTGCCGCTGGTGAAGGGCGGCGGTGTCGCTGCGCAGGCTGCGAACCAACCAGTCATCCGCGGCGTTCTGCCGGGTGGCCTGAGTCAGTTCGGCGGTGCCTGCGGACTTGGCCAGCAGGTCGGCGTCGATCAGTGCCTGGCGGTAGTAACCCATGGCCTTGGCTGGGTCGACCTCGGCGAGCAGCCTTGCTGTATCTCGCCGTAACAGGGGATCGGGGCGCTTCGCCTTGGCTTCTATTTGCTGCAACATCTGCCGCGCCTTGTCCCGCTCGCCGACCGCGGCCCAGCTATTGGCCAGGCGCCGTTTGGCGTTCCAGTCATCCTCGGCTAACACGGGCGGCGTGGTTCGCAGCGCTTGCCTGGCGGCACCCGTCTGTCCCTCGGCGAGCAGCAGCTCGATACGCATCAGGCGTGCTTCCGGGTGAGCTGGATCGATGCGCAGTGCGCGCTCGACATAGGGAGCGGCGACCGCCGGCTCGCCGCGTGCCGCCGCCCAGTCGGCCAGCGCCAACAGGTCATCCACCGAATCGCCGTGTTTGCGCAGCCGCTCCTGCATCAGCTCGACGGCAGCCGCCTCGCGTCCGCTGGCGCGCAGCTTGTCGATACGCGTCATCAGTTCCCGGCGTTCCAGACGCGTTGCCAGGCTATGCATGTCGTCATCCCAGTCGCGTTCGCTGATGCGATGCAGGCTGGCGAGTGCCTGCGCGTCGCGCCCCGCGCCCGACAGATAAAGTGCATGGGCATAGTGCGCGACCGGATCGTCGGCCTGCCGCTTGAGCAAGTCACCGAACACCGCGTCGGCTTCACTGAAGGCTTGCTGCTGCTGTAACGAGCTGGCCAGGCGATAGGCCAGCCAGGGGTCGGTCGGTGCCAGGCTGCGAGCCTGCCTCAGGGCGGTGATCGCCGCGGGTTGGTCGTCGCGTTCCAGCGCCTGTTCGGCGAGCAGGCGGTAGCGGGCCAGCAGCAGGCTATTGCGCAGGTCGGCGAAGGAGTTTCGTTGGCTGCTGCTGAGCGTGTCGATGAAGGCCAACGCGCGCTCCGGCGATTGCGCCTGATAGAGACGGAGCAATCCGCGGATGGCGCTGGCATTGCCGGGATCTCGACTGAGCAGCCGTTGATAGCCGACTTCCGCGTCGGCGAGCCGGCCTTGTGCTTCAGCGACCTGGGCCAGTCCGAGCTGGGCGAAGGTGCTGCCAGGCTGTTGCTTGAGCGCGCTGGCGTACAGCGACGCCGCTTCGTCGGCCCGCTTTTGCTCGAGCGCCTGATCGGCCTTCTCGAGGGTGAGCCAGTAGCGGGTCGAGGTGATCAGGTCGCTCCACTTGCTCAGGTTGTCGATGTCGTCTTCGTGTTCTTTAGCGCGTCCGAAATACACCAGCGCTTCGCGCCGATGACCCGGTCGCATCAAGGCCAGGCCCAGGCCGCCGAGCAGCTCGGGATCGTTCGGGTAGCGGCGCAGGGCGTACCTCAGCTTGGCTTCGGCGGCCGCATCCTGCGATCGATCCAGCAAGCGCAGCCCGTCCTGCCCGGCGCGCCAGAACGGATCGGCCAGCAGGCGCTGGCTGCGTTCCAGGTTTGCGCGCGCATCGTTGGCATAGCGCCCCGCGGGGTAACGCTGCAGGAAGTCTGCCCAGGCTTTCACGCTGGTGTCGTCGATTCGTCGCGCGGCGAGGTATTCGAATTCACGCTGGGCTGCGGCGTCGGTCGCTGCCGGATTGCGCCCCAGTTCGCTCAATTGCGCGAGGGCTGCAGTGTCCTGCCCGTCCTCGAACAGCAGGTTGGCCAGCAGCTGACGAGCGGGCGGATTTCCCGGGTACTGCTCGTCGAGGCGGCGCAGTGCATCGATTGCCAACGAGCGCTGGCCGGGCTGTGCACTGCGCACGCGCCAGTATTCGACCGCCAGCTCGAGCGTCGGTGGCTTATCACCATAGAGCGCTCTGAAGCCTTGCAGCGCATCGTCAGGGCGGCCGGCCATGGCCGCCAGTCGGGCTTGCTGAAGCTGCTGCTGCCCGGCCTCGCTGCTCAAGAAAGCGAGTATGCGGCCATCGCGCTCGGCTTCGGTTCCAGGCGCCGCTTGTTGCAGCGCCTGCTGCAAGGCCGCTACCCGTTGCCCGTCGCGCTGGCGCAAGGCAAGCCGCATTTCGGCCAGCAACGCCCCTGAATCACCTGGCGATACCAGCTGAAGGCGCTTGAGCGCATCACGGACCAACTCGTCGCGGTTCACGGCCTCGGCGGCTCTGACTTGAGCCAGAAGCCATGCCGTTTGATCGGCGCGGTCCTCCGGCACCTGGGCGTGGCACCACAGCGGAAGTGCCGCGGCCACCAGCATCAACCGGTATCTACGCATGAGGGTTCGCCTGCTCACTCGTCTTCAGCCAGACGTCGCCGGGCAGCCCAGCGCAGCGCACGCCAAAGCACGATGGTGAACAGAAGGACGCTGGCGGCGGCGAGGAAGGCCAGCAGTACCGGGTGTGACGACAGATGGAACCACAGCAGCAACCACCAGGGCAGCTCGCCGACGTAGTACTGCTCACCCACGAAGTGGCTGCTGACGCCGCTGTTGCGGATCAGGGTTACCGCGCCGGCAAAGGCTTCCTGCTTGCCGGTGTCGGTCAGGGCCTGGCGTAGCAGGCGATAGTCCTGCGGCTCGGAGGCGAGGAGCGCGACCAGGCTACGTTGGGGATGGAAGGGAGACTGCTGGCCGACGACGGCCGCGAGCGGGCCGTTGGCGGTCATGCCCAGGTTGCCATTGGCCGGGGCGAGGGCCGGCCCGGTGCCGCCACTTTGCAACCAGCTGCGCGATTGCTCGAGCAGGATCGGGAAGCTCGACTTGTCCACCAGCTGCTGCGGCAGCGGACCCAACAGCAGCAGGTCGGCATCGGCTTGCTCGGCGGTCTTCCAGTCATCGGTGACACGCACGCGGAAAGCGGGATAGCCGGTGTGCGAACCGATCAGCGCGAGGGTATCGAGCAGGGTGCCAACCTGTGCTTCGTTGGGCTGCGGTGCGACCAGCACCAGCGTCTCGGACAGGTCGGCCATTCGGCTGAAGGGGAACCCGGTACGCGCGAAGGCTTTGAGGTCAGGCATAGCCAGGTAGTGGTAGTAACCAGACAGGTCGATGGTGGACTGTTCGTCGATGGCCGCCTGGATATTGGTGGGCAGATAGGTCTGGCAGCGATCGCGCTGGGCGTTGCCCAGCTTGCTGGCAAAGTTGAACTCGAAGCGCACCTTGTTGCGCATGCCCATCTTCAATGCCGGCACCAGCAGCTTTTCGCTCTCGGCGGTGCCGTCGGCCGTCAGTACTGACAGCCGCAGGTTTTCCACGCCGCTGCGAGCATCGCTGCCTTTCAGCGCGATGCTGCTGATGTACTGGTCGTTGATGCTGATATTGAGGCGTGACTCGTCCGTCGTCGTGGGCGGCGTGTAACGGTAACGCGTCTGCAGCGGAATGCCCTGGTTGCGCCAGACGAACAGATCCGGCGGCAGGTTGATATCCAGGGTGATCGGGTGAGGTTGCAGCCCGCTGACTTGTAACTGCTGCGGGTAGTCGATCAGCTCCGACAGCGGTACCGCACGATCGGTCCTGATCCAGCGCGGCGCATCGTAAGGCTGCCGCAGCGGCGGCTCCACACGTTCGAGCGTCACTTTGTCACCGCGCAGTTGACCGTTGCCCATGGCCAGTGCGGTGGCCGCAACGACCAGGTCAGCCTCGTCGCGACCGGCGATGAGCAGCAACTTGCTGTAGCGATCGTCCGGGTGATCGATCAGTTGGACGGTAGGCCCATCGACGGCTGGAAGATCGTTCAGGAACGAGGGACGGCGCGTGTTGGTGGCGAATACCACGGCCGGCCGGGGACGCTTCGCGGTCGAGGGCAGGGCGTCGAACATCACCGGAAAACTGGCGCCGCGCCAAGCCGCCAGACTGCCGAAATAGGACGCCAGAATACCCGCCGCACGCTGCTCTTCGGGCGTCGGTGCGCTGCCGAAGACCACTGGCAGGCTCAGACGCTGACTGTCTCGCTCATCGAAGAAGGGCAGCGGAAACCAGGCCAGGTCGCCAACGATGTCCAGCGCCTGCTCCCGTAGGCTGACGCGACTCTGCCGGCCGAGATTGAGCCACAGGCCGCTGTGCGCTGGGTCTTCGCAGACGTCGCTGTAATGACCGACGAATTCGATGCGCACCCGGTTGAAGTCACCCAGCAGGCGCGGGTCGAGCGTCAGGTCCGTGCTGACGCGCTGTCCGATCTGCTCCTGAGTGATCGGCAGGGTCCCCATCAATTCGTCGTTCAGGTAGATCCGCAGATGTGAGAGCACGGGAATCAGCGCGGGCGACGGTGTGTAATCGAGGTGCAGCGTGGCGTCGGGGGCGATCCGGTCGTGGCGCAGGCGGAACTCGACTTGCTCGGCATTGCGTATGCCGAGCAGCAGCTGATCGCGTGGGCGCCCCAGCTCGCTGAAACTACGGCTGGTATCCCAGCTGGGCGGCACGACGACGGGGTCGGCACTGGCACTTGGCTCGGCGCTGACACCTGGCTCGGCTATGGCGCCGGCGGCGAGCGCCAACAGCGCAAGGGTGAGCAACGTCCGCGGAAAGGTTCGGATGTTCATGACGGGTCTACCAGAGGTTTGTAGGCGGGGGTACGGGGACAGAAGCTGAACAGCCAGGCGGCCAGATTGAAAACGGGGCGAAGCGGTTTTCTGATGCTGTCCGGAAGCTGCTCGAACAAGCGGTGGTAACCACGTCCTCCGATTTGCAGGACTTCGAACAGGCTGTGTAAGGGACGGTCTGCACCGAAGTGTTCGTGCCGATCCAACCAGACATCGGCACGGGCGAAGGTGCACTGAACGAGGTCGATCTGCTGGCGCAGGTCCAGGCTGTCGAGTCGGATTCCCAGATGATCGCCAACCTGGCGTGAAGTCTGGCCGGGAAAGATGAATTCACGGTCGCCACGACGCAGGATCAGCGAAATAGCCTGGTCCACGCCCACCGACAGACCAGCGGGAAGCTGCAGCCCGGCACCGCCTTCGGCAAAATCCTTCAACGTACAGGGGAACAGGTGCCCGTTGCTGAGCTTGAGCGATGCCGGCAGGCGCGTCATGACGCGGTGGGCCCGGCGTATCTGCCTGACTTCCGAGGCGACGGCGACGGCGGCGCCAATGATCAGCAGGTTGTAGATCACCCAGGCGGAGCTGACCAGGACCGTACCGATTTCAGCAGCCGGACCGTTGAACAGTCTCCACCCGGCAAAGCCAAGCCCGGCGACATTGAGCACGGCCAGCACCAGATAGGGCCGGGCGATACGCCAGTCGAACTGGTCGTGATCCATCAGTCCGCCCTTGGCGGTCACGTTGAATTTGCCCTTGCCCGGATTGAGCAGGGCCACCGTCGTCGGTCGCGCGATGTACCAGGCCAGTACCGTTTCGTAGACCTCGCCCCAGAACGAGTGGCGGTATTCGCCCTGCATGCGCGCGTTGGTCAGGCTGGCATGAATCATGTGTGGCAGCACGTACAGAACGATCATCAATGCCGGCGCATAGATGATGTAGGCGTGAAGCAACAGGAACGCCAGTGGCGCCGTCAGATAGATCAGCCGCGGCAAACCGGCCAGAAAGTGCAGCATGGCGTTGGCGTAGCAGATCCGCTGGAAGAAGCTCAGCCCGCGACCCAGCAGCGGGTTGTCGGTGCGGAATATCTGCGCCATGCCGCGCGCCCAGCGTATGCGCTGGCCAATGTGCGCCGACAGGCTCTCGGTTGCCAGTCCGGCGGCTTGCGGCGTTGGCAGGTAGGCCGAGTTCCAGCCGGCACGGTGCAAGCGCAAGGCTGTGTGGGCATCTTCTGTCACGGTTTCAACGGCGAAGCCACCGATGCTCTCCACGGCTGTGCGACGCAGCACCGCGCAGGATCCGCAGAAGAACGAGGCGTTCCACATGTCGTTGCCGTTTTGCACCAGCCCATAGAACAACTCGCCTTCGTTGGGCTTTCGGCGGAATGAGCCGAGGTTGCGTTCGAACGGGTCGGGTGAAAAGAAGTGATGCGGGGTCTGCACCAGGGCCAGTTTCGGGTCGCGTAAGAACCAGCCGGTCGTGACCTGGAGAAAGGAGCGCACCGGAATGTGATCGCAATCGAAAATGGCGATCAGCTCGCTGCTGGTGACCGTCAGTGCGTGGTTGAGGTTGCCTGCCTTCGCATGGTGATTGTTCGGGCGGATGATGTAGCCGACGCCAACCTCTTCAGCGAAGCGCTTGAATTCGTCGCGGCGGCCGTCATCGCATATATGGATGTTCAGCTTGTCGCGCGGCCAATCCAGGCCGAGCGCCGCGAGGACCGTCGTACGCACGACGGAAAGGTCTTCGTTGTAGGTCGGTATCAGCAAGTCGACCGATGGCCAGCTCGCGGTGTCTTTCGGCAGCGGTGCCGGTTTGCGATCGAGTGGCCAGCAGGTCTGGATGTAACCCATGACCAGCACTATCCAGGAATAGGTCTCCGCTGCCAGCAGCGTCAGGCCGCACGCCAGGTCGAAATACGAGTCCCATCGAAGCGTTGCGGTGTAACGCCACCACAGATATCGACACGAGATGATGGTCGAGAGCACGATCAGCATCAGCACGGCAAAGCGCCCGGGAACGCGCCTGACCAGCATTGCGATCCCCCAGAGCAGCAGCACGAAGGTGACCTGCGCGGTGTAGCCGAAGGGCTCGGTGATACAGAGCACGCCGAGCAATGCCGCCAGCACCGCAATAGCCACGGTGATGCCGTACTTGGCAGGTTTTGCCAGCGCGCTAAACCAGCGTTCGGCCTGGCTGGCGCAGGCTTCTACGTTCTCCAGGCTGTTTTGCCCCGGCATACGTTTGGCGCCGGCGCGTAACGGCAAGCTGCCCTTGCTTGCGACAGCGCGCAGCCAGGCGCCTATCGATCGAGTCGGTTTCGAGGGTTTCGTACTACCGATGTCCAGCGGACGCGCGACCGTTAGCCAGACGCTTTGCAAAAGGATGCGCAGCGGATCCCCTGCCTTCGGGCGCGTGCCGACAATGTGTGGGTAGAGCCGCCGGCGTTCGGCCAGAAGCCACTGCCAACCAGGTGCTTCTAGGCGCAGCAGTGACCAGGCCAGCGTGTAGAACACCGCCCAGCTGAAGGCGCCGCACCGGCTCGCACCGCGCCGATACCGAACGTCCTGGTAGTAACGCAGTGGGCTGAGCATGCTCAGCACTCCGACCGCTGCGAAAGGCACCAGATCGCGAGGCTTCGCACGTCACTCGCTGCTTGACTCTTGGGAGCGTATTGGCCGATTGGCGCCTTGTGGGCCAAGGCTTCCTGAACGGCTTCGTCTTCATGCACGAGCTGGGGCTGACGCGTGAGCCCATGACGCTTGCGCCAGATCATCAGCAGGTCTCGCTGCAGCTGACTGGCCGGATCGAAACGATTGATCAGCAAAAGATCCGCAGCAGGTGTTGGCCGCTGTTGCAGCAGGACATGACAAGCCGGGTCGGGTATGACGAGGTCGATCAGAATATCGCCGCGATTGCCGGCCGAAAGGCCGAACCGATGACCTGGCATGCGTTGCGGTAGATCGAATAACACCCAGTCGTAGGCGTGTGAAACCAGGTCGCAGCGTTGCGGCCAATAGCCCGGATCAGCACAAAGCAAGGCTTCGATCTGTGCGAACTCAACGTCGCTCAGCCGCCCGTACGGCAGCAGATGCAAGCCCGGAAGAACCTCCAAAGCGGCTTGATGCCATGCGTTCCCGTCCAGCTGCGCACGAGCCCAGCCCGACTCGAGGCCGATATCGACGTTGAAATGCAGGCGCAGCATGTTGTCCGGACTGAGATCGACCAGCAGCACGCGCTCGCCCTGCTCGTGAAGGGCCAAGGCCAGATCGGCGAGCAGCGATGTGGCACCCAGCCCGCCACGCATCGCTCGCAAGGTCAGGCGTTTCATGCGGGACGTCTACCGCTGGTGGACGACATCGCGCTATCGAGCGAAAGCGTCTCCAGCGCAGCGTTGAGGTCGTCGAGCACTGATAGCTCGGCCAACAGCGGCCAGCGATGGATGGCCTTGTCCAGCTCCAGCGACGCGGAAATATCCTGATAGCCCAGCTCCGAAAGACCTATATGGCGTTCCAGGCGGCCGATATCGTCGTTTTGAACCCGCTGAGTCATGCTGACCATATTCGTTACTCGAAACGGTTTGGGTAAGGGAGCCAGGTGGTTTGCCCACCCAGGCGCACGTAAGGCTGTCCGGCATGCTCGATGACCTGCGCACCGGCAGTTTCTGAAACCGGCTCGGTCCGTGGCAGATCCGCGGTCAATGCATTGATGTCCACCTGGCTGCCGTTGCGCTGCGCGCTGTAGAGCCTGGAAACCAGTTCGGACAGGGCCAGGAAGCTGGTCGGCTGCTGGACGTGTACCGGTTGCCCGGCATTGGTGGAGTTCATGCCGATCAGCTTCAGCCCCACAGGGACCTGGGTGATGGACGGGCGCGGAATCTCGCGCATACCGGCGATCTGCATGCGGTCCCCATGCAGTGCGGCGCCGTGTTCGGGCACCAGCAGCACGGCGACTGGCTTGCCGCTGCGCTCCAGCTCGTCGATGAACTTGGAGATATCGTCCAGCAGCCGCTGGGCTCTCGGACGGTATTCGGCCGATTGGGCATTGCCATCGGCGCCAATGATCCGGTTCCCGTCATGCAGGCTGATGCTGTTGTAGAAAAGGCCGACACGCGCATCGGGTTGCTGCTGCCGTTGCTTCCACCAGCCGCTGAGCACATCGAAATCCCGCGCGATCGGCGAGCCGTCGAAGCCTGCAAGCGCTCGCGAGAAGCTCTGGCTGGCCAGCGCCGGTTGCGGCATGCCTTGCGCTGAGATTTCGTCGCTGAAGCCATCGAAGCGGCCGTTGTGGTTCATCAGGGTTTCGGAACGAAAGCCCAGGTTGGCCAGGTTCTGGAACAGCAGGCACTGCTCCGGCGCGGGTTCGTACAGCGCCTGGTGGCGCGGCTGGCCACAGCTGGCGCGCAATAGCCGGATCGCCGCCGGACCGCTGTATGACGTTGCCGAGTTGAACCGATCGAACACGACGTCCATACGTTGCAGCAATGCATTGTCCCGCAGGCCGACCGCGTCGAGATCGTCCCAGGCCAGCGAGCAGATGTTCAGCACGACCACATCGAACGCAGCGGCCTGCTCGCTGGGGGCGGGGAACTGGGTGCGGCGCGTGGCTTCGGTGTTGAAGAAGCTATCCAGCCAGGTATCCAGCGCGACGTTGTCATCGGCGACTGCGGGGGCCGATCCGGTTGTGCCGTTCACCGCCGACCCGGCGGAGGCGGCGACCACGTTGGGCATGGAAGCCCATAGCGATGTGCCGCTGAGATTGAGCCAGAGCAGGCCGCCCAGGCAGAGCACCGATAGCCGGACCCAGTTGGCAACGTAGCTGTAGGCAATCACCAACAGTGTGCAGAGGCCCAGCAGCTTCCAGTCGACGAATCGCGCGGCGAGGTCGAGCAGGTAATCCGGGGTGAAATCGAGCACGCCGGGCTGCGCGAGCAGACGCTCGAAGGGCGGTAGCCAAGTGTCGTGGTAGAGCAGGACGACGCCGACCGGGACGGCGATCAGCTGACGCACGATACGCCAGCTCCGGCCGGGCAGCGGCACGACCAGGCAGGCCGCGAATACCAGGTTGGGTAGCGCCTGGAAATTCAGCAGGCCGAGCCCCAGCAACAGAAACTTGAGGAGGAAATACAGATTCCAAGCGCCAAGGCCAGGCCAGGACACCTGGGTAGGCACGGAAACGCTCAGGGGTTCATGCGCGGTCATGCTTGCCTTCCCCTCTGATCGTTTCGACCGAACGGCGCCGCAGCGCAGCCGTGCGCAGATAGCGAGGCGGCAGCATCCGGTCGATCGACCGCAGCAACTTGTGCCGGCTCGTCGCGAGCAGCCAGCCGATACACAGCCCGATCGCCGTGAACAGGCTGGCTAGTTCGAACAGTTGTGTGAGCGTCACGGCCGTGTCTCCAGCGCAAGGTTAAGTGGGCGCGGTTTGAAAACCTGGCGCGGTGCGCTGGCGCTCGTTGGCAAAGGCGTGTCTCGTTCGGGTGAGGCGTCACTCTGGAAAGCGGGCTGAAACAGAAAGCCAAGATCGGAAAATTCTTCCAGGCCGAGGAAGAGCTCCTGCCATTTGACGCCAAAGATGTTGCCGAGGGCGTCGTCCAGCGATTCGGGGCGGCACGCGAAAAGGAACAGGTAAAGCGCCTTATCGGCGATACAGGCGATATCCCCGTTGCGCCTTAGCCGAGTCTGGCTCAGTACCTGGCTCAGACTCAGGCCGGGCACGGGCTGTAAGCGAATCAACTGATGGCTGATGCCGCTCGCTGTGCTGTCCGGCCACATGCTGCGGACGGCCTCGGCAAACCCCAGGGGGCTCTGCTGACCGCACAGCGGAAGCGGCTTCAAGCCATAAAGATGGGCGTCGATGTCTTTCAATTGCCGCTGCCAGACGTGCCCCTGAACGCTTTCCACCAGGGTGAGGAAGCGCGGGAGCGAGGTGCCGAACGGGACCACGAGCGTCGCGCCGCTGCTAAGCAGAAGCTGCTCGTCACGGTAGCGAAGGCAAGGTGCGATCTCGCGGACGATAAGCTTCAATCGATTGCCGCAACTGCGGCGCAACTGGTTGAGCTGATGAGCCAGTTCGTCCGCTTGTTCGTTTTTACTGATGGCGAACAGAACGCTGGCTGCTCTCGCGGTGAGCGCGTGTTGCAACAGCTCGTGGCTGTTGTCGAACAGCCGCCATTGCGCCGAGGCATGGGGGGCGGCCTCCAGCACACTGCGCTCGGCATGCACGCGACCCTGATCCGAATATTCCAGGATCGGGGCGATATCGGACGAGGCTGAGACGTTGAACCTGTCGTCGTGGCGTTCGAGGGGGATTTCACGTGCGCTAATCAGGCCTTGGTTGCCATGCCAGAAGTGCAGGAACAGCCGAGTGCCGGACGGGGTGCGGTTCAATGACGCAAGGGCCGCAAGCGAACAGGACAGTTGGTTCAGGTGCTCGCTCAAACTGTCACAGATGCCATCGCTGACGATAATCAGCGTCGCTCGCCGCTTGACGAGCCAGGCGCCAATTCTACGAAGCCAGGAGGCGATCGCTTGCTTACCAAACGATGCCCAGGCCTGGGTGGGAAGCGCCAGCAGGATGTGGCGGCTTCGAACATCGACGGCCCGTTCCAGTTCGGATTCGGCCCGCTTCAGGAAGGCGTTGCAGTGATCGGTCGCCAGCGACAGCAGCAACAGCTCGCGGGGGCCCGCGTCGGGCGCGAGGTTGGTGATCAGACTCTTTGGGTTCGTCTCGGCGGTTACCAGGACGGCGAGGTGCTCGTGGGTGAACCCTGTGATGATCTGCCGCGACAACAGCGCCGCGTCACCTGCCTGCTCCGCGAGGATCCAGTGCACACGGCCGATGCTCAGCATCAGAGCGTCGGCGTCGCGGCCATCCAGCCCTAGCGAAGCTGGATGCTGTTTCGAAAGGCTATCGGTAGGCAAGGCGTCACCTATGAGATCAAGAGGGACGCGTTTCTGATGCGTCCTTGCCAGAATTCGGCCGGCGCAAACCAAGCTTGAGCCGGTTCGTTGCAGCCTGTCGGAAACTGACGAGAAAGCTGCGTCGATGTCATTATGATATCACGGCGGGCGTGCGTCCAATAACCGCAGCCGGTATCCGGGATTAATTCGTGGCGGGCTGACAAACGGCGGCGTCTGAACACCAACATTTGGGGAAGTCCATGAACACCGAAACAGTGAATGACGCTGCGGAACTCAAGGCGAAGACAGGCCTGGCACGGGTGTTCAAGGCTGCCGGCTATTCGCTGGCCGGCCTCGCCGCTGCCTGGCGACATGAAGCCGCTTTTCGCCAACTGCTCTGCATGGCCTGTGTATTGATTCCTGCTGCTTTTTTCGTAACGTCCGCGCCGGTCGAGCGGGCGTTGCTGATCCTGCCGGTTCTGATGTCTCTCGCCCTGGAGCTGGTGAACTCCGCCATAGAGGCAGTGGTTGATCGGGTGTCTCTGGAGATTCACCCGCTCTCCAAACGCGCCAAGGATATGGGTAGCGCGGCACAGCTGGTGGGGCTGTGCACCATCGTGATCGTCTGGCTCGCGATTCTGCTCTGAAGCCGCGCCCCAGCGGCGACGCCTGCCTCGCGGCGAAAAATCTGCTAACAATGGCCGTCAGGTGCGCAGTCCTGACTACGCGCATAATGCATCAACGATTTTTCCGGGGAGTTCCCATGAGCAGCACTGCGCCCGCCAGCGAAGGCGAAAAGATCCTGATTGTCGATGACGACGCACGGCTGCGGCGTCTGCTCGAGCGCTTTCTCGACGAGCAGGGCTACCGGGTGCGCACCGTGGAAAGCGCCGAGCAGATGGACCGTGTGCTCAGCCGCGAGCTGTTCCACCTGGTGGTGCTGGACCTGATGATGCCGGGCGAGGATGGTCTTTCCGCCTGCGCACGGCTGCGGGCCGCCGGCAACCAGATCCCCATCATCATGCTCACCGCCAAGGGCGACGAGGCCAGCCGCATTCATGGTCTGGAGCAGGGCGCTGACGATTACCTGGCCAAGCCGTTCAACCCGCGCGAGCTACTGGCACGGATCCGGGCGGTCCTGCGCCGGCAGGCGCCGCAGGTGCCAGGCGCGCCGGGCAGCGAGGACGAGACGGTCACCTTCGGCGACTACGAGCTGTTCCTCGGCACCCGCGAGCTGAAGAAGGGTGACCAGGTGCATATGCTCACCACCGGCGAGTTCGCCGTGCTCAAGGCCCTGGTGCAGCATGCCCGCGAGCCGCTGACCCGCGACAAGTTGATGAACCTGGCGCGCGGCCGCGAGTGGGACGCGCTCGAGCGTTCCATCGACGTGCAGATTTCCCGCCTGCGTCGCCTGATCGAGCCCGATCCGTCGAAGCCGCGCTACATCCAGACGGTCTGGGGCGTAGGCTACGTGTTCGTGCCGGACGGCAACAAATAGCAGCCGGCTGCGGGTGAAGGCTGAGCGGCGTTGCGCCTCAGCCCGCCTCGCCCGCTCGATGGGGAGGGCTGAACCCAGCCCTCATGCCTTTCTGCCTGGCGCTTGCAGCCCGCCTTCCAAGACTTTTCCATGAAGACCCCGCTCTGGTTCCCGCAAAGCTTTTTCGCCCGCACCCTGTGGATGGTGCTGATCGTCGTGCTGTTCTCCAAGGTGCTGATGCTGGTGTACCTGATGATGAACGAGGACGTCATGGTCGATCGCCAATACAGCCACGGCGCGGCATTGACCCTGCGGGCCTACTGGGCAGCCGACGAGCAAAGCCGCGAGCGCATCGCCGAGGCTGCCGGGGTGCAGCGCGTCGTCGCTGACGAGGTGCCGCCCAGCGAATACCACTGGCCCTACACCGAAATCTTCCAGCGCCAGATGCAGCTCGAGCTCGGCGCGGATACCGAGGTGCGGGTGCGCATCCAGCCGCAGACGGCGATCTGGGTACGGGCGCCGAGCCTGGGGCCGGACTGGTTGCAGGTGCCTTTATATGCCTACCCGCTGCGTGGGCAGCGGATCTGGAGCGTGCTGGGCTGGTTCCTGGGCATCGGCCTGCTATCCACCGCGGCGGCGTGGATCTTCGTGAGTCAGCTGAATCTGCCACTCAAACGGCTGGTCTACGCGGCGCGGCAGATCGGCAAGGGCCGCAGCGTGAGGCTGCCCATCAGCGACACGCCAAGCGAGATGACCGAGGTTTATCGCGCGTTCAATCAGATGGCGGAGGACGTCGAGCAGGCGGGGCGCGAGCGCGAACTGATGCTGGCCGGTGTTTCTCACGACCTGCGCACGCCGCTCACGCGCCTGCGGTTGTCACTCGAGCTGATGACCAACGATTCCGAGCTCACCGAGGACATGGTGCGCGATATCGAAGACATGAACGCCATCCTCGACCAGTTCCTGGCCTTCGTTCGTGATGGCAGCGACGAACCGCTGGAAAACATCGATCTCGGTGAGCTGGTGCGAGAGGTGGTGGCCCCCTACAACCAGCATGGCGAGACTGTGCGGTTGTGCGTCGAGCCGATGCCACCGCTGCCCCTGCGGCGGGTTTCGATCAAGCGCCTGCTGGTCAACCTGATCGAAAACGCCCTGCGCTATGGTGGTCATGGCGTCGAGGTCGCCGCCCATGTCTCGGGTGACAGCAGTGCGCCTTATGTCGTGCTCAGCGTCCTCGATCGAGGCACGGGTATCGACCCGCGGGAGCTGGGTGAGATCTTCAACCCGTTCATTCGCGGCGACCGCGCGCGCGGCGGGCAGGGTGCCGGGCTGGGGCTGGCCATCGTCAAGCGGATCGCCTCGCAGCATGGCGGCATCGTCGAGCTGCGCAACCGTGAGGGCGGCGGACTGGAGGCGCGGGTCAGCCTGCCGTTGGGGCTGGTGCTGCCGAGGGATGCGATAAGAGGGTGAGGCCGACCTGCTAGCTCTTGGGCGTTCGGCGAGGTGACGTCTGCCCCCGTGGCTGGCGCGACGGATCTAGCCAGCCCAGCGGTATGTCTCCCGCTTGCTAGCCTTTGCCTTTGGTCCGCGTCAGGTGCGGGCCGGCGTTCTTTTCCAGGTATTGAATGATCAGCCCGGCCACGTCCTTGCCGGTGGTCTCCTCGATGCCGGCCAGGCCGGGTGAGGAGTTCACCTCCATCACCAGCGGGCCGTGGTTGGATCGCAGGATATCGACGCCCGCCACGGAGAGGCCCATCACCTTGGCGGCGCGGATGGCGGTCATGCGTTCTTCCGGGGTGATCTTGATCAGGCTGGCCGTGCCGCCACGGTGCAGGTTCGAGCGAAACTCGCCGGGCTTGGCCTGGCGCTTCATGGCGGCGATCACCTTGTCGCCGACGACGAAGCAGCGGATATCCGCGCCGCCGGCTTCCTTGATGTACTCCTGGACCATGATGTCCTGCTTCAGGCCCATGAAGGCCTCGATCACCGACTCGGCGGCCGTGGCGGTCTCGCACATGACCACGCCGATGCCCTGGGTGCCTTCGAGCACCTTGATCACCAGCGGCGCGCCGCCGACCATCTGGATCAGGTCGGCGATATCGTCCGGCGAGTGAGCGAAGCCGGTCACCGGCAGGCCGATACCGCGGCGCGCCAGCAGCTGCAGCGAGCGCAGCTTGTCGCGTGAGCGGGCGATGGCCACCGATTCGTTGAGTGGAAACACGCCCTGCATTTCGAACTGACGCAGCACGGCGCAGCCATAGAAGGTAACCGAGGCGCCAATGCGCGGGATCACCGCGTCGAAGCCTTCCAGCGGCCGGCCACGGTAATGGATCTGCGGTTTATGGCTGGCGATGTTCATGTACGCGCGCAGGGTGTCGATGACGACCACCTCATGGCCACGTTGCTGGCCGGCCTCCACCAGACGGCGGGTCGAATACAGACGTGGATTGCGCGACAGCACGGCGATTTTCATGGGGCACCGGAAGAAGTGAGGTTCTGGGGTTTTTCCTGCACGTAGGTGCGTGCAGGGTCGACCAGCCATTTGCCGTCCATCAGGGCTTTTGACCCGAGCAGCAGGCGATAGCGCATGGTCTTGCGACAGGTAAGGGTGAACTCGACCGGCCACAGGTGATCACCCAGCGCCAGCAGTGTGCGTACCACGTAGCGGGTCTGGGCCTGGCCGTTCGAACTCTTGATGAGCTTGCGTGCCACCACCGGCGCCTCGCAGCGATGGCGGCGTTGAACCAGCGTGCCCAGGTGCGCGGTGAAGCGAACCCAGCGCTCGCCGTTACGCTCGAATTCGCTGATATCGGTGGCATGTAAAGCCGAGGTGCTGGCGCCGGTATCGATCTTGGCACGCAGGCCGACCACGCCGAGCTCGGGGAGGGCGATCCATTCGCGCAAACCGATGATTGTCTGGGGGTCGGGACTGTTCAAAAGCTGTATCCAGTAGATTTCCGCGCATTCTAGACGGGGTGCATGACAACCGCATCTACCTGTACGAACCTATGACAACGAGACGCCACGCAGAGTTGAACGATGAGCGAGAAAGACGATGACAAGGTCCGCTTGGACAAGTGGCTGTGGGCCGCGCGCTTCTTCAAGACACGCGCGCTGGCCAAGGCTGCCATCGAGGGCGGCAAGGTGCACTGCCGTGGCGAGCGCTGCAAGCCGAGCAAGGAGCCCAAGCTGGGCGAGGAGTTGGTGATCCGAGCAGGCTTCGACGAGCGCACCGTGGTGATCAAGGCGCTGTCGGCGGTGCGCAAGGGCGCGCCCGAGGCCCAGCTGCTCTATGAGGAAACCCCAGACAGCCTGGCCCGCCGCGAACATGCCGCTGCCATGCGCAAGGCCGGCAGCCTGGGCGTGGAGACCGAGGGCAAGCCGAGCAAGAAACAGCGCCGCGCCTTGCAGCGTTTTCGTTCGGATGCAGGATGACCCGCGTCCGGTTGGACGGCGGTCACTTTGGACCTAGAATGCGGTCCCTTCCTTATCCGGGATGATCTCCCGGACGTCGTCCTGCGCGGCGCCATTACTCCTTTATTACCCTGGTCATGCCCATGCTCGATTTCGATTACACCCAGCGTTTCCTCTTCGATGACTCCGACGTGCGCGGTGAGTGGGTCGGGCTCGAGCGTAGCTACGCCGAGGTGCTGGCCAAGCACAGCTATCCGGAGCCGGTGGCGCAGTTGCTTGGTGAGCTGCTCGCCGCTGCCTCGTTGCTGGTCGGCACCCTCAAGTTCGATGGGCTGATGGTGCTGCAGGCGCGCTCGTCCGGCGCGGTGCCGCTGCTGATGGTCGAATGCTCGAGCAATCGGGAAGTACGCGGCATTGCCCGCTATGACGAAGCGCTGTTGCGCCCGGGCGCTACCCTGGCCGAACTGATGCCCGACGGCGCATTGGCAATGACCATCGATCCTGCCAACGGGCAGCGTTACCAGGGCATCGTTGCCCTCGATGGCGTCAACCTGGCGGAAAGCCTGTCGAGCTATTTCGCCTCGTCCGAGCAGCTGCCGACGCGTTTCTGGCTCGCCGCCGATGGCCGCCGCGCCTGCGGCCTGTTGCTGCAGCAATTGCCGGCCGACCGTATCCGCGACGATGAAGAGCGCGAAGCCAGCTGGCAGCACCTACGCACGCTGGCCGATACCTTGTCGGCAGAGGAGCTGCTCGGCCTCGACACCCAGACCGTTCTGCATCGCCTCTATCACGAAGAGCAGGTTCGGCTGTTCGAGCCACGGCCGATCGTGTTCCGCTGCAGCTGCTCGCGCGAACGTTCGGCCAAGGCCGTCATCAGCCTCGGCCAGCTTGATGCCGAACAGCTGCTGCAAGAGCAGGGCGGTGAGATCACCATCGATTGCCAGTTCTGCAACCACACCTATCGCTTCGATGCGGCCGACATCGCCCAGCTGTTCGCCGGTGCGGGTACGGCGGAACCCTCGGGCACGCGGCATTAAAAAGTGCGGGGGGCGTAGAGCAAAAAATGCCGCAGGGCGTAGAACCTTTTAGCCATTACGCCCTCATACCCTGCGCCGCGGCTTTTCTGTCATAATCGCGCGCACTTTTTTCGATGTAGTCCATCGCCAGGTGGGCTACAACAGCATGGAGGAATCGGCCCAGGGCCGACGGGGAACTCATGACGCAAGCCACTAACGCCGTTTATATCGATATCAGCATCGCTCAACTGGTTGAAGAGGCCATCAAGCGCGGTGAGGGTGAATTGGCCGCCAACGGCGCGCTCGTCGTGAAAACTGGTCACCGGACCGGTCGTTCACCTGCTGATCGTTATATCGTCGAAGAGTCCAGCACCCAGTCCTCGATTGCCTGGGGACCGATCAACCGTCCGTTCCCGGCTGAGAAGTTCGATGCCCTGTGGGACCGCGTCGAGACCTTCAACAAGGCCCAGGATCACTTCGTTTCCCATGTCCATGTAGGCTCTTCCGAAGGCCACTACCTGCCGGTCAAGATGACCACGGCGACCGCCTGGCAGAACCTCTTCGGCCGCCAGCTGTTCATCAATCCGGCGCAGTACAACCCGGCCGGCAAGGACGAGTGGCAGGTGCTCAACGTGGCCAACTTCGAGTGCGTGCCCGAGCGCGATGGCACCAACTCCGACGGCTGCGTGATCATCAACTTCGCCGCCAAGAAGGTCCTCATCGCCGGCATGCGTTACGCCGGTGAAATGAAGAAGGCCATGTTCTCGGTACAGAACTTCCTGTTGCCCGAGGCCGACGTGCTGCCGATGCACTGCGCGGCGAACATCGGTGAAGAGGGCGACGTCACCCTGTTCTTCGGCTTGTCCGGCACCGGCAAGACCACCCTGTCGGCCGACGAGTCGCGCTACCTGATCGGCGACGACGAGCACGGCTGGGGCACCGGTGTGGTGTTCAACATCGAAGGCGGCTGCTACGCCAAGTGCATCGATCTGTCCGAAAAGAACGAACCGGTGATCTGGAAAGCCATCCAGTTCGGCACCGTACTGGAAAACGTGGTACTGAACGAAGAGCGCGTTGCCGACTACACCGACGACAGCCTGACCCAGAACAGCCGCGCGGCCTATCCGCTGGAGTACGTCGAGAAGCGTTCCGAGAAGAACCTGGGCGGCGAGCCCAACGCGGTGATCTTCCTGACCTGCGACCTGACCGGCGTTCTGCCGCCAGTGTCCATCCTCAATGAAGAGCAGGCGGCCTACCACTTCCTCTCCGGCTACACCGCGCTGGTCGGTTCTACCGAGATGGGCTCGGGCAGCGGCATCAAGTCGACCTTCTCCACCTGCTTCGGCGCGCCCTTCTTCCCGCGTCCGGCCGGCGTTTACGCCGAGCTTTTGATCAAGCGCATCCAGGCGTTCGGCTCCAAGGTTTACCTGGTCAACACCGGCTGGACCGGCGGTGGCTACGGTGTCGGCAAGCGCTTCAACATCCCGACGACCCGTGCCGTGATCGCCGCGATTCAGAGCGGTGCCCTGGTCGGTGCCGAGACCGAGCATCTGCCGATCATCAACCTGGACGTGCCGAAGGCCGTCGAGGGTGTCGATACCCAGCTGCTCAACCCGCGCAACACCTGGGTCGACACCAACGCCTACGATGAAGCCGCGAAGGAACTGGCGAACAAGTTCATCGAGAACTTCAAGAAGTTCGACGTTTCCGACGCCATCAAGGCCGCCGGGCCGCAGCTCTAAGCGGCGGGTGTGGCACTGAAAAAGCCGCCTTCGGGCGGCTTTTTCGTGGGCGGCGTTCTGCCGGCTCGGTCGCCCCGGCGTGGTCGGCGGCGAGCGCGGCGAGCCCATGCTGCAGGAGGCCGACGCAATCCCTCTTATCGGTTCGGTTGATAACTTCCATCAACCAAGACGGATGGTTTCGCTGCACGTCGGCGCATAGCATAGCGGCCACGTTTTCAGTCAATCGGAGCTACGCCATGCAGATCGAAGAAGCCATCCAGACCCGCCGCGCTGTCAAAGCCTACGACCCGACCTTCCAGCTCAGCCGCGAAGAAAAGGACGAGCTGTTGCAGCTGGCGTTGCTCGCGCCTTCGGCCTTCAACCTGCAGCACGTACGCTTCGTCGAAGTGAGCGACCCGCAACTGCGCGCGCAGATTCGCGAGGTGGGCTGGAATCAGGCGCAGATGACCGATGCCTCGATGCTGGTCGTGGTCTGCGCCCAGGTCGATAGCTGGGAGAAGAATGTCCGCCGCGTCTGGGAGGGTGCGCCGCCCGAGGTGCAGGACTACATGGCTGGCGCCATCGACACCTACTACCGTGGCAAGCCGCAGGTTCAGCGCGACGAAACCATGCGCAGTTGCGGCCTGATGGCTCAGACCCTGATGCTTGCCGCCCGTGGTAAGGGTCTGGACTCCTGCCCCATGGACGGCTTCGATTTCGACGCCGTGGCCAAGCTGATCAACCTGCCGGACAACCATGTCATCGCGATGATGGTCGCGGTCGGCAAGCGCGCCGCCGAGCCCAAGCCGCGTGTCGGCAAGCTGCCGTTCGATGAGGTGATCATCCGCGATCGCTTCTGATCGCTCGGCAAGGTAGGTGTCCTTCCGGTGGATCGATGAAGCGTGATCCACCCTACGCCCCGCGCCTTGCTATCCTCCGCGCTCAATCAAGGGTGTGACGCCGTGTGTAGGGTGGATGTCGCCTTTTACATCCACCGTGACGCCACTGCTGCCCGTCAGGTGGATCGATGAAGCGTGATCCACCCTACGCCCCGCGCCTTGCTACCCTCCGCGCTCAATCAAGTGTGTGACGCCGTGTGTAGGGTGGATGTCGCCTTTCACATCCACCGTGACGCCACTGCTGCCCGTCAGGTGGATCGATGAAGCGTGATCCACCACGCCCCCGCGCCTTGCTACCCTTCGCCCTCAATCAAGGGCGTCACTCACTGTGTAGGGTGGATGTCGCCTTTTACATCCACCGCTATGCCACTGCGATCTGTCTGGTGGATCGGTGAAGCGTGATCCGCCCTACGCATCCCATCCCTTGCTACCCTCCGTCCTCCAGTCAAGGGAGTGACCCAGCATGATCGAGCAGACGCTCAAACAGACATTCGGCTACGACGGCTTTCGTCCTGGCCAGGAACAGGCCATTCGTGCCGTGGTGGCGGGCCGCTCGGCGGCAGCCATCTTTCCGACCGGCTCGGGCAAGTCGCTGTGCTATCAACTGCCGGCACTGCTGTTGCCGCATCTCACCCTGGTGGTCTCGCCGTTGCTGGCGCTGATGCAGGACCAACTCGCCTTCCTGCACCGCCACGGCATTGCCGCCGGCAGCATCGATTCGGCGCAGAGCCGCGAGCAGACGAGCGCCACCATGGCCCGCGCCAAGTCCGGCGAGCTGAAAATCCTGATGATTTCCGTGGAACGCCTGAAGAACGAGCGCTTCCGTAACTTCATCGGCCAGGTGCCGATTTCGTTGCTGGTCGTCGACGAGGCGCACTGCATTTCCGAGTGGGGGCACAACTTTCGCCCGGACTACCTCAAGCTGCCGGACTACCAAGGCCAGTTCAATATCCCGCAAGTGCTGCTGCTGACAGCGACGGCGACGCCGCCGGTGATTGCCGACATGCAGGCCAAGTTTGCGATCGCGCCGGGCGACGTCGTGACCACCGGGTTCTACCGTTCCAATCTCGACCTGCTGGTGGAGCTGGTCGCCGGGTTCAACAAGCAGCGCCGGCTGGTGGAATGGCTGGCCGAGAAGGGCGGGCAACCCACCATCGTTTACGTCACGCAACAGAAAACCGCCGAGCAGGTCGCCGAGCATCTGGCACAGCGCGGCTTTCCGGCCAGCGCCTATCACGCCGGTATGGCCCACGAGCTGCGCGAGTCGATCCAGCAGCGCTTCATGGCCGGCGAGCTGAACTGCATCGTCGCCACCATTGCCTTTGGCATGGGCATCGACAAGGCGGACATCCGCAACGTGGTGCACTACGACCTGCCGAAATCGATCGAGAACTACAGCCAGGAGATCGGCCGTGCCGGGCGTGATGGGCAGCGGTCCGACTGCCTGGTGCTGGCCAATCGCGACAGCCTCACCGTGCTGCAGAACTTCGTCTATGGCGATACGCCCGAGCGCGGGGGCATTCGCGGCGTACTCGACGAGCTGCGGCAGGCCGGTGCCGGCGGGCAATGGGAGCTGATGCTCAACCAGCTGTCCGACCAGAGCAACATCCGCCAGTTGCCGCTGAAGACCTTGCTGGTTCAGCTCGAGCTGCGCAGCATTATCGCCCCGCGTTTCGCCTACTTCGCTGAATATCGCTTCAAGTACCTGCTCGAACCCGAAGCGCTGGTGGCGAAGTTCGAGGGCGAGCGGCGCCAGTTCGTCGAGGCCATCGTGCAGACCTCTGCCCGGGCACGAACCTGGTGCACCCTGGATTTCGATGCGCTGTATCAGCAGCACGGCGCCGATCGGGCGCGGGTGGTGAAGGCGCTGGAGTACTTCCAGGAAAACGGCTGGATCGAGCTGGAAAGCAAGCGGATGACCGAGGTCTATGCCGTGCTGGATGGCGGCTTCGATACCGAGGCCTTGAGTAGCGAGCTGCACGATTACTTCAAACAGCACGAGTGCAGCGAAATCACCCGCATCGACAACATGCTCGCGCTGTTCGAATCGCGTGAATGCCTGAGCCAGCGACTGGCCGCCTACTTCGGCGATCGCCAGGCACCGCAGCGATGCGGGCATTGCTCGGTCTGCCGCGGTCAGGTGGCGCAGCTGCCCGAGCCGCCCGCACTGGCGCCACTCGCTGAGATCGACGTCGAGCGCCGCTGCGCGGAGTTCACCCAGCGCTACCGGCAACTCAAGGGCGATGCGCCCAGCGCCGAGTGCCGGACACGCTTTCTCTGCGGCATCAGCGTGCCCGTGTTCACCAAGCTCAAGGCGCGCCAGCTCCCGGGATTCGCCTCGCTGGAGGCTTATCCCTATGCCGAGGTCCGTGCCCGACTGGCTGGCTAGCGCGCGGTCAGGCCGATCAGCCGGTCGGCCACGCCCTTGGTCTGGCGTGAGGTGCCCGCGGTGAGGTTGCTGGAGTTCTCCAGCGCATCGAGCAAGCCGGTGAGCGAGCCGACGCCAGCCGACTGCGTTTCGATGTGCTGCGCCACTGCGTGGATCTCACTGGCCAGCCGGTCGATGTCAGTGCCGATCTCCTCGGCATTTCTGCGGGTAATCTCGGCCAGCTTGCGCACCTCGTCGGCCACCACCGCGAATCCGCGGCCCTGCTCGCCGGCACGTGCGGCCTCGATCGCCGCATTGAGCGCGAGCAGGTTGGTCTGTCCGGCGATCTGCTGAATGGTCTGCACCACTGACTGGATGCGCTGGCTCGATTGCGCCAGGTCGTGGGCGCTGCTGACCACCTCATCGGCCTGCTGGACCATCTGCTTGACCGAGCTGCCGGCCTGTTCGATGACAGCGCCCTGTTGGTTGATGTTCAGCGTCAGGTCATCCATCGAGCCGTGCAGCTCGGTGGCGCACTGGCTCAGCTGCTCGGACATGGAGCGGCGCTCCTGATCCGCCTGCGACAGCACCTGCCCGAGGTCGGCCAGGCCGCGGAATACCGGGCGGATGTGTTCATCGAGGCCGCTGATGTCCACCGCGCTGCTGTAGTCCTGGCGCTTGAACTGCTCGATCTGCTTGACCACCACCTGGCTCAAGCCGGTGAGCTTCTTGATCTGACGGCGCAGGAAAAAGGCCTTGAACTCGCCGTGGTAGGCGATGAAGTTGTCGGTGTAGTCGTCGTGGAACGCTTCGTTGTCCCGGACGCGAAAGAAGAACACCGCGGTCAGCGTCTGGTTGAGGTTGAGGCCGAGGATCTCGCCGAAGGTCGAGTAGCCGGCGACCGGCACGTCGTCGAACACCGGGTCCATGCGGCCGAGTGCCTGCTCGTTGTTCAGGCGCCGCAGGATGCAGTCGTTGAGGATCCCGACCAATGGCTTGCCGGGCTTGTTGCGCATGAATTTCTCGTAGTCGCGGCGGGTCGCCTCGGCCAGCGGGGTGCGCTTGACCATGATCAGCTCCTCGCCGGGCGCCACGTCGCAGAACAGGTGCACGCGTTCGTTGGCGAAGTCGATCTGCGAGATCGACCGGACGAAGACTTCCTCGCCGACGCGGATGGCGAAGGAATAGTCGGCGAGCCGCTGCTCCAGCTCCTGCGGTGCGCACTTGAGCGCCTCGCAGAGCGCCTGAACCATCGTGCAGATATTGCCGCGGGCATCGACCACCTGGCTGATGTAACGGTCCTCCAGCGAGGCACTGAGCACGCTCAGGCTGAGCGCGGTGGGCTCGAAGTTCTGGCTCTTGAACACGCCGAAACGCACGTCCCGCGCGCACTTGAGGAAGACGATCAGCGCGTGGTTCTGGTAGCTGCGCCGGCCGTCATGCAGTTGGGTCTTCTGGAAGTCCAGCTTGCCACCGGCCGAGCCGCCGACGAACAGGCAGGGGAAGCGCCCTGACTCGTACAGCGCTTCCATGAAGAAGGACTCGGACGCCGAAAGGCCGTCGAAGAAGATGGTCGCCAGGGTGTCGCGGTAGTCGATCTTCATCGACACCTGCAGGCGCTTGATCGAGGCGGTGAGTTTGGCGATCCGTTGCGCCATGCTCATTCGCTCGGTGCCCTTGCGGATGTCTTCGCACTCCAGCGGCACCTGCACGATCTCGGCGGCGGCGATCACACTGGCGTCGAACAGCTGCAGCACCACGCCATCCCACTGCGCGCCCGTGGTGCAATAGAGCCGCTGATTCTCGCTGGACAGCTCGCCTGCGGTGGTGCACAGGCTGATGACCGCCTGCGGGAAGCGCTGCGAAATCTGCCGTGCCACCTCGTCCAGATTGACGTGCGGCGAGACGAAGCCGGCGATGTAGGTCGGGTTGAACTTCAGTCCTGCGAGCTGTCGCGCCAGTTGCCCAGCCGTGCTGAGCAGGCTCAGGGTGCCATCGGTTTGTTTATTGCCTGGCTTGAAACGGGAGAAGGAAAGCATGGGCAGTACTCGCGTGAAGGAGTGAAGCGAAAACTCGCGCCCTTCGCTTTTACTGTGCAGTGGCGTTCAGGGCTTGCTCGTGTCTACAGGGCCGGCTCGGGCGGTAAGCCGTTGGGCGCCGCCGCCGTTCCACGTTATCGGCTGCTCGGCGAGCGACCGCCATGCCACCTTGGTACCTGTTCGAAAGTCGTAGCCAGCTGTAGCCACTGCCAAGCGGCTGGGTGCGGCGTTGTGCCATTCGACGACCGGTCTCTCGTGATGAGACGAGCGGTCGATAACCAAGGACAGTCCCACTTGGAACGACGCCATGTCTCGTTTTCTCACTGATCTCGGATTTCGCTGGAAAATCACGCTGCCCATCGGCGCGTTGGCCCTGTTGCTGATGCTGATGGGCCTGTTCGGCATGCGCGGCATCGATCATGTCGTCGATTCCAGCGAGGTGCTGGCCAAACGGCACCTGCCGGCGATCAGCCTGCTGCTCAATGCCGACCGCGACCTCTACCAGGCCTTCGTCGCCGAGCGCAGCCTGCTCGACAGCGATGCGGGCGACTACACCCAGGCGCTCAAGGACAGCCACGCGGAAAATCTCAAGCAAGCCTACGACCGCGTGCAGCGGTACGCGGCCATGCAGCCTGGCGCTGAGGCCCTGGCGTTGGTCGAGCAGTTCAACCGCGGTTTCGCCCAGTGGACGGCGGTGTCGCAGCGGGTGATCGACCAGCTCGATCTCGATCCGCAGGCCGCCAGTGCGCTGAGCTTCGGCGACAGCGAGGCGCGTTTCGATGCTATGCGCGATGCGATCGACAAGCTGGGCGAGCTGGAAGACCGCGCCGCCCACGCGGTGGGCGAGGAGGCGATGGCCGACGGTGGGAAAACCGCGGCGCAACAGAGCACCTTGCTGGTGATTGGCCTGCTCGGCTGCGTGGCGCTGGTGATCGGCCTGCCGTTGGTGGTGCTCAAGCCGCTGCGCCGTCTGCTCCAGCGCGTCCAGGAGATCGCCGAAGGCGACGGTGACCTGCGCACGCGGCTCGAGGTGCGCTCTGCCGATGAGCTGGGCCAGTTGGGCAATGCGTTCAACCGCTTCCTCGACAAACTGCAGCCGCTGATTGCCGAGGTCGGGCAGGTGACCGGCAAGGTCGATGTGGCGGCTCAGGGCATGGCCGGTATGGCGGCAACCAATGATCGTCTGATCAGCAGCGAGCACGCTGCCGTCGACCAGGTCAGCACCGCTGCCACCGAAATGAGCGCCGCTGTCCATGAGGTCGCGCAGAATGCCCAGAGCGCCTCGGATGCGGCACGCGATGCCGAGAGTCAGTCGCGCAAGGGCGCGGCGGTGGTCGGCAGCACCATCGAGTCGATCCGCCAGCTGGCGGTGGAAGTCGAAGCCACCTCCGAAACCATCGAGGCCCTGGCCGAGGAAACCGCCAGTATCGGGGCGGTGCTCGAGGTGATCCGCGGGATCGCCGAACAGACCAATCTGCTGGCCCTGAACGCGGCCATCGAAGCGGCGCGGGCCGGCGAGCAGGGCCGTGGCTTCGCGGTCGTCGCTGATGAGGTCCGCGCGCTGGCGGCACGCACCCAGGATTCGACCAGGGATATCCAGCTGCGTATCGAGCGCTTGCAGAGTGGCGTGGCCAAGGCCGTGCAGGCGATGCACGCCGGCAGTAGCAAGGCACGTGACAGCGTCGAGCGTGCCGCGGGTGTCGATCAGGTGCTGGCCGATACCACCGCGTCGGTGCAGCGCATCAGCGACATGGCCGCACAGATCGCCGCGGCGTGCGAGGAGCAGAGCAGTGTGACCGAGGAGATCGCGCGCAACATCACCGATATTCGCGAGCTGTCCAACGAGGCGGCGTCGAATTCGGCCGAGGGCATGCAGGCCAGCCAGCAGCTGTCGGCACTGTCGCAGCGTCTGGCGGGGCTGGTAGGCCGTTTTCGGGTCTGATGCGTCCTGCGCCTCGCCTCAGCCCCAGAGCAGCTTGCCCAGGCCGGTATCGTTGGGCAGCAACAACAGGCTGAGCAGGAACACCAGCAGCAGTCCCAGGCCGTAGGCGAGGCTGATCAGCCGCTGGCGTCGGCGACGAGTCGGCGAGGGCGTGCCTGGGCGAGGCAGGTGATGCGGGGAGTGGCTGGTCATGCTGGGTCGATTGGTTGGGTGTCGTGGGGCTGGCCGGCATAGTCCGAACGAGCGTGTTAGGCCGCGCAGTAGAACCGAACTAAAGGCATATTGCCACTATCGCCTTCTCGATCCGACACGCGGTCGGGGCTCCGCTGAAACAATCGGAAAAGCTCTGCCGCGCCGTCTGGCCCGCGGATTGGCCGGCCTCGACCATACTCAGAACGTCGAATGCCGATCGATCCGGAGACTCGCCCATGCAGACGCGCCGCCAGCTGCTCCATCGTTCCGTCCTGCTTGCCACTGTCGCCGCGTTCAGTGCGTTGTGGCCCTCACTGGCGAGGGCTGATGAGCCGCCGCAGACGCGCCAGTTGAGCGACGATCCGGGATACGTTGGGTTGGCATCTCGGCAGCCGGGCGATCGCCCGAGCATCAGCGCCAAGGGCATGCGTTGAGTCAAGGGTGATGGCAGAATGGCATCTCTCTTGATCGACAGGACGTCCCCATGCGCGCCGCATCGCTGTTTCTCCCCCTTGCCCTGCTGGCCCTCGCTGGCTGCAGCATCAAGCAGACCGTGACGCCGGCTGCGCTGTCGGCCGAGTTGACCCCAGAGATCTGTACGGTTCCGGCGATCGGCCTGCGCGCCGGGTTTGGCGTCGCCTACCAGCAAGCGCTGCGTGACAAGGGCTTCAGGACGCGGCAGCTGGCGCCAGGCAGCGACCCGGCACGCTGTCCGCTCAGCACGACCTATACCGGTACCTGGCGTTGGGATCTGTTGCTTTACATGAGTTACGCCGACATCCGCGTCTACCAGAACGGGCGCCAGGTGGGCCGGGCCGAATATGACGCCCGTTGGGGTAGTGGTCGGCCGGACAAGTTCATCGATGCCGAAAGCAAGATCAAGGAGCTGACGCAGCAGCTGTTCCCGACCGGTGCCGCGGGTCTGGGCATCACCCCGCCGGCAGCGGCCGCCACCGCGCCGATGAACAAGGAGGCCTATCGTCAGGCGCAACTCCAGCGGCTCCTGGAAGAACAGCTTCCCTACGACGAATACCAGCGTCGCTACCGTGCCTTGATGGACGACTAGGCTTTGTACGAAAAGTCCCTGCGCTCGGTGATGCTGCGTTGAAATCGCTCTGGTACGCCAGCCCGGTCAGAATGCTCATTTACACTGCGTAAACTGGGCTTCTTCGAGCGTTTTCGCCTTGCCTGACCTTCGCTCGACGACTTGCCGTACAGAGCCTAGCAAGACTCGTCTCGCTCCGCCCTGGAGCGGCTCGCACCGCTTTGCTGACCTGGATCAGCCGGGACGGTAACGGTGATGACGACAATCTACCCAAAGCGAAGCCGCTGAACCTCGACGGTGCCGGCGCCTCGAACACTGGGTAAGTACGTCATCAATCAGGAGTAGTCGTATGCATGTTCAAGTCAACAGCCATCACATCCCCGGCAGCGTGGAACTGCACGAATGGGTCGGTTCGACGGTAGAAGAGCGGCTGGAGCGCTTCGACGATTTCCTCACCCGCATCGAGGTCCATGTCAGCGACGAGAACGCGCAGAAAGCCGGCGCCGATGACAAGCGCTGCCAGATCGAGGCTCGTCCGAAGGGGCATCAGGCCGTATCGGTAACGCACAAGGCCGAATCGCTGCAGCTGGCTGTCGACGGCGCTGCCGAGAAGATGCGCCACGCGCTGGAGCATCTCATGGGCAAGCTGGACACCAAGGTCAAGTCCGGTGGCGAGCTGAATGACCCGCTGCGCGATGAACAGCCACAGGCGGTGAAGGACGCCATGCTCGAAGAGGAATTTCTGGATAAGCAGGACGCCCTCGACCGGTGATGGTCCGGCTCCGGTGTGCTGCCGGAGCCTTCCCCAGATCGCGGCGCTTTCATCGATCCTTCGCAACGCCCGGAACCCACCGCGGCGGGTGCTTTTCAAACCAGCATCTTTCCTCTCGGTGTGCCCTTCATGCAGATCATCCTGGTGCGTCATGGGCGGCCTGATCACCGCGCCCGGTCATGGAGTACGCCGGCGGGCATGAAGCGTTGGGTCGAGCACTACAACGCCGCCAATGTCGTGGTCGCCGAACGTCCCGAGGCGCTGCGCCAGCTGGCCGGCGCGGCGGGTGCGGTGGTTTGCAGCCCGTTGATGCGCTGCGTGGAGTCGCGCACCGGGCTCGGCTGCGACTGTCGTGCCGAGCCGGATCCGCTGTTCGCCGAGGCACATCTGCCTTATCCGGACTGGCCGTTCCCGCTGATGCCCGCGCGCTTCTGGCGCATCACCTTTCGCACGGCCTGGTTCTTCGGTTTTGCTCGCCACACCGAGCCGGTGAGCGAGTCGAGACGACGGGCGCGTGCAGCCGCGGACAAACTCATCGAACTGGCGCAGACCCATGAGTGCGTGCTGCTGATGGGTCACAAGATCATGAACGCCTTGATCGCCCGCGAGCTGCTGCGTCGCGGCTGGAGTGGGCCGGCGCTGCCGTTGCTGTCCGGCTACTGGCAGCCCAGCCGCTATCACAAGCCCACCTGACCTGCCGAGCGCTACGCCTGCGCCATGAATGCCGGCCTTCGAGGTCATCTGCTGCGCTTTTCCTAACGTCTCTACCGATCACCGTGGCAACGCTTCGGCTTGCAAGCTGAAACGTTTCAGCTAACGTGGTGGTGCATGCATAACAACAAAGGAAGAAATCGTATGACCCGTTTGCAGCTTCTTTGCGGTCTGGCCTTGTGTGTGGCCAACCCGGCCATGGCCTGGGAGCAGGTGCTGATCGACCCCGACAAGCCTGCGCAGAACTGGCGCATCACCAGCGAAGCCCTCGGGATCAAGGCCGAGCAGCCATTTACCGTCAGCCTGCGCACGCTGCACGGAGGACGTCAGGAAGGCGTCAGCCTGATCGAGATCGACAATGGCGCGATGCAGATCACGGTGGTTCCGACACGGGGCATGAACGTGCTCGAGGCGGTGGCCGGAGACGTGCGCCTGGGCTGGGATTCGCCGGTGGACGAGGTGGTCAACCCTGGCTTTATCGAGCTCAACGGCCGTGGTGGCCTGGGCTGGCTGGAAGGCTTCAATGAGCTGGTCACCCGTTGCGGCTACGAGTGGGTCGGCCATCCCGGCGAAGACAACGGCGAGCTGCTCACCCTGCACGGTCGCGCGGCGAATATCCCCGCGTCTCGCGTGGTGCTGCAGATCGACGAAAAGCCGCCTTACGCCATCCGTCTGCGCGGCGAGCTGAAGGAAAAGGCCTTCAAGAAGGTCGACTTCGCGATCATGACCGAACTGAGTACCGAGCCCGGTCGCCGCGGATTCTCCCTGCACGACACCCTGACCAACCAGGGCGACTACGCCAAGGAATACCAGGCGCTGTATCACACCAACTTCGGCACGCCGTTGCTGGAGCAGGGTGCCCGCTTCGTCGCGCCGGTCAAGCAGGTCTCGCCGTTCAACGCCAAGGCCGGCAAGGAGCTCGGTGATTGGCAGACTTATCGTGGCCCGACCCCGGATTACGACGAAACCGTCTACAACGTCGTGCCCTATGCCGATGCCCAAGGCGAAACGCTGACGATGCTGCACAACCGCGACGCCGCACGAGGTGTCACCGTCGGCTTCAATACGCGTGAGCTGCCGGTGTTTTCGCTGTGGAAGAATACCGATACCGAAAAGCAGGGCTACGTCACCGGGCTGGAGCCGGGTACCAGCTACTCCTACAACCGCTCCTACCAGCGCCCGCTCGGGCTGGTGCCGACGATCGAAGCGGGTGAGCAGACGCATTTCCACGTGCGCTACGAGCTGCTGACCAATCGTGCGGCTGTCGAGGCGGCGCGCAAACGCATCGAGGCGATTCAGGCCGGCCGTGCGACCGAGGTCCGGCAGCAGCCGCTGGTCGATCTGAGCAAGAAGGACTAATACACACGAAAGAAAAGGCTTTAGCCGCGCCGAGGCTGCTATCCGTCGCGCGCCATCGTGCGTTGCCGCGAAGCCCCCCATGGGCGAAGCGCCGAATGGCTGAAAGCGCTCTACAGCGAGGGTTGCAGGCCGTGCCCCGGCGGGGCGGGCAGGCCTGCAGGGTGCCTGACGTGAAAGGATGCAGTGCGCTATAGCCAATGGCTTACAACAAGTCGCGCTGAATGCCGCTTCAAACGGACGGCCGCGATACTTAATCTACACCCACTCTGAAGCGCAGGACGCGCTCAGGATCAGGATGATCGACCATCGCCAGGACGGCACTCGAAAGGATTCGGTACGGTCAGAAAAAACCCGCTTCGGCGGGTTTTTGCTTTTCTGGCTCTTTTGTTCGTCTGCTCATTTGTTTATTCGTATGGGCCAACCGGCGACGCAGCACCGCTATCGGAAACGGGAGCGGAATCGTTGCGTAAAGGAGCGAGCCGCATGGAGGCGGCGAGAGACTCGAAGGGCCAAATGGCGTTGGAAAGCCGGTTCCTGAAACGGTGAAGACTAAACGAACCCGGGCGCAGCCGGGGTAGGTAAGGGCGAAGCGTTTTTGCTTGCTTTCGGGCCGGCAAATCCGCGCTGTTGATAGGTGCCTGGCCCAGCAGGGCGAGACCAAAGCTTCAGCCAACCCCCTCAAAAGGGGCGAAACGGCTCAGACCCAAAGCCCAAAAAAAGCGGGCCATCGCTCGAATGGCCAGCAGCGCAGGGCAGACGTGTCCTATTTAGACGATCTGCCGCATTTTACGGACGTTGTGCAGCCGAAACGTAATCTCTCCTCGGCAATATGGCTTCACCGGCAAGCACAGCGCTTACCGCCCCAGCCATCGATTACGAGGAACAGATCATGAGCACAGCGACCTACGCATCGACATCCAGCCAAGCAGCAGCCAACGCACCGGCCGGCAGCTACATCACCACCCGCGATGGCGTCAGCCTCTACTACAAGGACTGGGGACCGCGTGACGGTCAGGTGGTCACCTTCAGCCATGGCTGGCCGCTGAATTCGGACAGTTGGGAATCGCAGATGATGTTCCTCGCCTCGCAGGGCTATCGGGTCGTTGCGCATGACCGCCGCGGCCATGGCCGCTCCAGCCAGCCCTGGGACGGCAACGACATGGACCACTACGCCGACGACCTGGCCGCGGTGCTCGACGCGCTGGATCTCAAGGAGGCCACCCTGGTTGGCTTCTCCACCGGTGGCGGCGAGGTAGCGCGCTACATTGGTCGCCATGGTACGGGCCGCGTGAAGAAGGCTGTGCTGGTCGCGGCGGTCCCGCCGCTGATGCTCAAGACCGAGAGCAACCCCGACGGCGTTCCGCTGGAGGTGTTCGACGGGCTGCGTCAGGCTTCGTTGGCCAACCGCTCGCAGCTGTACCTGGATATCGCCTCGGGACCGTTCTTCGGCTACAACCGACCCGGTGCGACGCCGTCGCAGGGCCTGATCCAGTCGTTCTGGGTGCAGGGCATGCAAGCCGGCCACAAGAATACCTACGATTCGATTGCGGCGTTCTCGGCGACTGATTTCCGCGAGGACCTGCAAAAGTTCGATGTCCCGACGCTGGTCATTCACGGTGACGACGATCAGATCGTGCCGATCGACACCGCGGCGCGGGCGTCGGCCGCCATCGTCCGGAACGCCGAGCTCGTCGTGTACCCGGGCGCGCCGCATGGCCTGGCGGATACCCACAAGGACCGTTTGAACCAGGACCTGCTGGCCTTCCTGCAAGGATAATCGCAGCCCGCCGATTGGTCCCATCCAAGGACCGATCGGCCGTCCGGCGGCCGTTTCAGGCATCGCGCGGGGACAGCGCAACGGCCAAATGGTTGCGGGTATAGCGAAAGGCTTACACGGATCGCAGCGATCGGCTATTTAGCCAAGGCCCGCAGATGCCTATTCTATGCCCATCTCTGAAGCGCAGGACGCGCTCAGGATCAAGGAGGATCGACCATCGCCAGGACGGCAGCCGGAAGGATTCGGAATGGTCAGGAAAAACCCGCTTCGGCGGGTTTTTTGTTGCCTGCCGGAAAGTCGCGAAGAGGCCCAGGTACCGTGTCAGCGGACCATGCCGCTATCCGTGATCGCCGCGATCTGCTCGATCAGCCACTGCAGCGCCGCGTCCCGCTCTCGTTGGGCCACGCTGACGATGTCGAGCTGAAAGGCGCCGAGATCGAACGGCAAGTCGAAGAGCTGCAGCGGCAGCAGTTGGGCGAAATAACGCGCCAGCTGCGTCGGCAGCACAGCGGCCAGGTCACTGCGCGCGACGATATGAGCGGCTTGCAGGTAGTTCGGCGTGGTGTAGACGACGTCGCGGCTGAGCCCTTGCTCCTCCAGCCACTGATCGACCATGCCACGCGTCTGGCCGCCATGGACCCAGAGGTGCCGCAACCGCAGGAAGCCATCGAGATCCAGGGTGCCGCCAACCAGTGGGTGTCCGTTGCGCACCGCGACCTGCAGCGTCTCGCTGGCCCAGCGGCGCGTATGAAAACGCGTCGGCACCTCGACGAAACGCCCCAGCACCAGGTCCAGCTTGCCATCATCCAGGGCCGCTGCCGGCAGGCTCGGGGTCAGGTGCTCGATCGCCAGCTGAATCCCCGGCGCCACGCGCGCCAGATGTGCCATCAATGCCGGCATGCAGATCAGCTCGACGTAATCGGTCACGGCAATGACGAAGCGCTGGCGGCTGGTGGCGGGGTCGAAGTAATCGCCGGCGTTCAGCGTGTGTTCGATCTGCTGCAGCGCATCGCGAATCGGCACTTCCAGGCTCAGCGCGCGTGGCGTCGGCTGCATGGCGCGCCCGACCCGTACCAGCAGAGGATCATCGAGCAGTTCGCGCAGGCGGCTCAGCGCATTGCTCACCGCCGGTTGGCTGAGCGAAAGCCGCTCGGCGGCGCGCGAGACGTTGCGTTCACGCAGCAGGGCGTCCAGTACGCGGAGCAGGTTGAGGTCGAAGTTGTAGATATTCATTCGGTGAATCTGAAACATCACAAGACTAAATTTCAAAAATAGTAGCGTCTTCGTCTATGGTTGGTCTCCAGTTTTTTCCGCCTTGCGACGAGGACAGCTGCAATGAGCCAAACCCGCTTCGATATCCAGACCGCTGCCGTGATCGGCGCGGGCACCATGGGCCGCGGTATCGTCATGAGCCTGGCCAATGCCGGTGTGCAGGTGCTGTGGCTGGACAACAATCCCGAGATGCTCGAGCAAGCGTTGGGCGTGGTCGCCGACACCTACGCCCATAACGTCCGTCAGGGCCGCATCGACGACGCCCAGGCTCAGGCGCGTCGCGCCTGCATCAACAAGGCGGCCGACTATCAGGCGCTGGCGGATGTGGATCTGGTGATCGAGGCGGTCTACGAAAACCTTGAGCTGAAGCAGACCATCTTCCGCGAGCTGGACGGCATCGTGAAGCCGACCGGCATCCTGGCCAGCAACACCTCGGCGCTGGATATCGACGCCATTGCCGCTGTCACCAAGCGCCCGGAACAGGTAGTGGGGCTGCACTTCTTCAGCCCGGCACACATCATGAAGCTGCTGGAAATCGTCCGCGGCGCGAACACCTCCAAAGCCGTGCTCGACGCCTCCACCGAGCTGGGCAAGCGCATGGGCAAGGTCAGCGTGATCGCCGGCAACTGCCAGGGCTTCATTGGCAACCGTATGCTCGCCACTTATGTGCGTGAGGCACGGATGATGCTGCTCGAAGGCGCCTATCCGCATCAGGTGGACGCCGCCCTGCAGGGCTTCGGTTTCGCCATGGGGCCGTTCCGCATGTACGACGTGGTCGGCATCGATCTGGAATGGCGCGCCCGCGAGCTGGCCGGCAAAGGTCAAGACGAGCCCGAGGTGCAGATCGACAACCGCCTCTGCGAGCTGGGCCGCTTCGGCCAGAAATCGCGTATGGGCTACTACCGCTACGCCGAGGGCAGCCGCCAGGCCGAACACGACCCGGAAGTGGACGCGCTGGTGCAACGCGAGTCCGAGCGCCTGGGCTTCCAGCGTCGTGACATCGGCACGGAAGAAATCCTCGAGCGCTGCCTGCTGGCGCTGGTCAACGAAGGCGCGAAGATTCTGCAGGAAGGCATGGCCGAGTCGAGCACCGACATCGACACCGTATACCTCAATGGCTATGGCTTCCCGGCCGAAGTCGGTGGCCCGATGACCTGGGCCGATCGGCAGGGGCTGCCCGCTATCCGCGATCGCCTCAACGCACTGGCCGAGCGCCACGGCGAGCACTGGCAGCCGGCCGGACTGATCGACAGCCTGGCCACCCTTGGCGGCGGCTTTGCCGACTACAAGAAGGAGGCTTGAGCATGGAATACAAGGCTCCCCTGCGTGACATGCGCTTCGTACTGCACGAGCTGTTCGACGCCTCCGCTCATTGCGAACTGCTCGGCAACGGCCTGGACCGCGAGCTGATCGATGGCGTGCTGGAAGAAGCCGCGCGCTACACCGGCGGCGAGATCGCGCCGCTCAATCGCAACAGCGATGAAGAAGGCGTGACTCTGGAGAACGGCGAGGTGCGTACGCCCCAGGGCTTCGTCGAGGCCTACCGGCAGTACGTCGACAACGGCTGGGCCAGCATGACCGGGCCGACCGAATACGGCGGCCAGGGCTTCCCGCAGCTGGTCGCCTGCAACTTCCACGAAATGCTGATGGGCGCCTCGCTGTCCTTCCGCATCTATTCGGGCCTGACCGAAGGCGCGGTGCTGGCGCTGTACAAGCACGGCAGCGACGAGCTGAAGAAGGCCTATCTGGAGAAGCTGGTCAGCGGCAGCTGGAGCGGCACCATGTGCCTGACCGAGCCGCAGGCCGGGACCGATCTCGCGCTGCTGCGCACCCGCGCCGAGCCGCAGGCCGACGGCAGCTACCGGGTCAGCGGCAGCAAGATCTTCATCTCCGGTGGCGAGCACGACATGAGCGAGAACATCGTGCATCTGGTGCTGGCGCGGCTGCCGGATGCGCCGGCGGGCGTGAAGGGCATCAGCCTGCTGCTGGTGCCCAAGTTCATCGCCAACGCCGATGGCACGCCGGGCGAGCGCAATGCGCTGTCCTGTGGCGCTATCGAGCACAAGATGGGCATCAAGGGCGCGGCCACCTGCGTGATGAATTTCGACGGCGCCACCGGCTGGATCGTCGGCGAGCCCAACCAGGGCCTGGCGTGCATGTTCACCATGATGAACGACGCGCGTTTCCAGGTCGGTCTACAGGGGCTCGGCATTGCCGAGCAGGCCTATCAGGGCTCGTTGGCCTACGCCCGTGAACGCCTGCAGTCGCGCGGTCTGGCCGGCGTGCAGCACCCGGACAAACCGGCCGACCCGATCATCGTCCACCCGGACGTGCGGCGCATGCTGCTGACGCAGAAAACCCTGGTCGAGGGCAGCCGCATGCTGGCGGCCTATTGCGCCCGGCAACTGGACCTTGAGCACGGCCATCCCGAACCCAGCTATCGCAAGGCGGCGAGCAAGCGCGCGGCGCTGCTGATCCCCATCGTCAAAGCCTTCTTCACTGACATGGGCCAGGAGGTCGCGAGCCTCGGCGTGCAGGTCTACGGCGGCCACGGTTATATCCGTGAGTGGGGCATGGAGCAGCTGATGCGCGACAGCCGCATCACCCAGCTGTACGAAGGCACCAATGGCATTCAGGCGCTCGATTATATCCGCCGCAAGCTGCTGGTGGACGGCGGCGCGGAGCTGTCGGCGCTGCAGGCGGAGTTCAGTGAGGTCTGTGATCGGCAGATCGATCGACCGGCGCTGCACGACATGGCGAGCAAGGTGCAGGCGCGGCTCGGCGAATGGCGCGAGCTGACGGCCGACATCATCGCCGCGACCGGCCGGGATCCGCAGGAGATTGGTGCGGTGTCGGTGGATTTCCTGCAGTACTCGGCCTATGTGTTGTTGGCCGGGCTCTGGTTGCAGGCGGCCGCCCGCGCGCAGGATGCGCTGGAGGGGGGCGCCAGCGAAAAGGCGTTCTATCAGGCCAAGCTCGCCAGCGCGCAGTTCTACCTGCGCCGTGTATTGCCCCGAGCCAGTGCACATCGGGAAGCGATTCAGGGTGGCGCCGAATGTTTGATGGCGTTGCCGGAGGCGGATTTTGTGTTTTGAGTGAGGCCGGGGCGTCCATCCCCTCACCCCAACCCTCTCCCCGGCGGGGAGAGGGAGTCGGTCCGTGTGGAATCGATCGTCGGCGCTCGGGTGTTGCACGGAAATACCCCCTCTCCCTCCGGGAGAGGGCTGGGGTGAGGGGGCTTTTGATTTGCTGCTCTCTCAAGCCGAATCAAAACAAACAGGAGGCACCGATGCATCCGTTCAGCTTTGCCACAACCGCTCAATTGATCTGCGAGCCCGGCTCGTCGCGCCGGCTGGCCAGCCTCTGCAAGGAGCGCGAGGCGCGTTCCGTGCTGGTCGTGACCGATCCGGGGATCACCCGCTTCGGCCTGCTCAACGAGGTATTGCCGGGCTTCGAGACGGAAGGGTTGCAGGTCGCCGTTTACGATCAGGTCGTCGCCGATCCGCCGGAAGCCATCGTGCTGGCCGCGGTTGAGCAGGCGAAAGCAAGCAAGGCCGATCTGATCATCGGCTTC
The DNA here is from genome assembly GCF_019090095.1 of Stutzerimonas stutzeri. Taxonomy (NCBI): domain Bacteria; kingdom Pseudomonadati; phylum Pseudomonadota; class Gammaproteobacteria; order Pseudomonadales; family Pseudomonadaceae; genus Stutzerimonas; species Stutzerimonas stutzeri. The sequence continues at coordinate 482,940 of NZ_JAGQFP010000002.1, forward strand.
GGTGGTGGCAGTTCGATGGACGTCGCCAAGCTGGTCGCGCTGCTGGCCCATCCTGATTGCGCGCAATCGCTGCAGGACATCTACGGCGTGGGTAACGCCAAGGGCAGGCGCCTGCCGCTGATCCAGGTTCCGACCACGGCCGGCACCGGCTCGGAAGTCACGCAGATCGCCATCATCACCACCGGCGAAACCACCAAGATGGGCGTGGTCTCGCCGCTGTTGTTGCCGGACCTGGCGCTGCTCGACGCCGACCTCACCCTTGGCCTGCCGCCAGCGGTGACCGCCGCTACCGGTATCGACGCCATGGTGCATGCCATCGAGGCCTACACCAGCGCGCTGAAGAAGAACCCGATGTCCGACCTGCTGGCCCGCGAAGCGCTACGCCTGCTGGCCGCCAACCTCGATGAGGCGGTGCACAACGGCAGCAACCGCGAGGCGCGACAGGCCATGCTGCTCGGCGCCTGCCTGGCCGGGCAGGCCTTCGCCAACGCCCCGGTGGCCGCCGTGCACGCGCTGGCGTATCCGCTGGGCGGCAACTTCCACATTCCGCATGGGCTGTCGAACGCGCTGGTGCTGCCGCAGGTGCTGCGTTTCAACGTCAGCGCGGCGACCACGCACTACGGCGAGCTGGCGCCCATCGTCCTGGGCGATCGGCTGCGCAGCGATGATCCGTCGACCTATGCCGAGCAGCTGATCGAGGAATTCGAGCAGATGAGTGCGCGTGTCGGCCTGCCGACCCGCCTGCGCGACGCGGGAGTACCGGAGGACATGCTGCCGCAACTGGCCAAGGAGGCGATGCTGCAGCAGCGCCTGCTGGTCAACAATCCGCGCGAAGTGACCGAGGCCGATGCCTTGGCCATCTACCGCGCCGCGTACTGACTCCGTTGGTGCACCGCGTCGCCTGCGGTGTGCCAATTTGCTGAACAAGGACTTCTCGTATGGCCGAACAACCGCAGCACCTGCGCGCCGATTATCGTCACTTCCAGCCCATCACCACGCGCTGGCATGACAATGACATCTACGGTCACGTGAACAACGTCGTGTACTACAGCTATTTCGACAGCGCAGTGAATGCCTATCTGATCGCGCGTGGCGGGCTGGATATCCACGACGGCGAAGTGGTGGGGTTCGTCGTCAGTTCGTCGTGCGACTACTTTGCCTCCATCGCCTTTCCCGATGTGCTGGAAGTCGGTTTGCGGGTCGGCAAGCTGGGCAATAGCTCGGTGCAGTACGAGCTGGCGATATTCAAGGCAGGCGAAGCGCAGGCCTGTGCGGCGGGGCGCTTCGTGCATGTGTTCGTCGACCGCGCCAGCAACCGGCCGACGCCAATCCCGAGCGGTTTGCGCCAGGCGCTCGAAGCGCTGGTAATGACGGCCGGATAAACCTCGGCCCTGCGGTTAGACAGCTGAACGGCCGAACTTTTTCGGCCGTTTCATTGTGGATGGTCGCGCCGCGCTACGGAGCGGCTGACTCAGCGGTGATGCTTGTGTTTGTGCTTCCAGTGTCCCTTGGCTTTGCCCGGGTGGCCGTAGTAGTGGCGGTCGTCACGGTAGCGGCGGTCGCCGCGATAATCATCATCGCCGTACTCGTTGCCGAGCGCTCCACCGGCGCCACCGCCCAAGGCTGCGCCGATCAAACCGCCGGTGCTGCCCCCGACGCGCTGGCCGATGACATTGCCGCCTGCAGCACCGAGACCGCCACCGATGGCCGCTTCGGTACGGCTGCGCTTGTCGGCGCCGACCATACCACCGGCGGCACCGCCGACACCGGCACCGATGGTCGCGCCGGTCGAGCCGCCCAGCTGTTCACCCACCACCGTACCGAGGACGCCTCCCAGGGCGCCACCCACGGCTGCGTCGGTGTTGCCTGCCAGCGCGGTACCGCCACAGGCCAGGCCAAGGGAGAGGAGGAGCAACTGCATGGACTTCATAGACACCTCGAGGACAGAGCCGCCTAACGGCGAGATTTGCGCCATAGACTGGTGAACCCGCGCCGAGTTCCCCGCTTCGGTTGTTCGTTCGCTGGGTCTGTGCGCTCGCTCACGATTTCCTTTTCGCGGGCTCCACAGGCTAGGCCGCGTGGGAGCGGTCTGGACCGCGAACACGCCTGGCGCAGGGTGACAGCTGTTTCCATACGGAGCGCGGGGCCGGCCAGCGCAGCACTTATGTGCGGTCGACGTAAGGGGTTCTCACAGCAGGCTCTCGCGGCTCCACTGCTCCAACGCCTGGGAAAGCGGCAGCACTTCGCCGGGCCGGCTCAAGGCGTAACCGGGCAGTTGGCTGATGCGCGCTTGAAACTCCGGGTTCTGCAACACTCTTAGCAGCGCGGCCATCGCCGGCAGCTCGAGGCTGTCCTCGCGGCATAGCAGGCAATAGTGTTCGCGGACCATGGGCAGGAAGGTCAGGCCGAACTGGCGCGCCGCCGCTTCGACGCCGAAGCCGACATCGGCCATGCCGCTGGCCACGTAGGCAGCCACGGCGGCATGGGTGAATTCCTCGTTGTGGAAACCCTTTATCGCGGCGCTATCGAGCTCGTCACGGCGTAGCAGATCCTCAAGCAGCAGGCGTGTGCCCGAGCCCGGTTCGCGATTGACGAAGCGCGGCTCGCCACGTGTCAGGTCCGCCAGCCCCTCGATGCCGAGCGGATTGCCGGGGGCAAGCATCAATCCCTGGGTGCGTACGACGAAGGTAATCACCCGCTGGTCGGGGCGCAGCCAGGGCTGGATGCGGTTGATGCTCGGTGTGCCGAGCGGCCCGGCCGGCACATGCAGGCCGGCGACTTCGCAGTCGTGGCGATGCAGGGCGATCATCGCCTCGCTACCGCTGCGAAACTGCACCTCCCACTGCCAGCTTTGGTCGCGTTCCAGCCACTCGCGCAGCGCGGCTACCGCGAAGCCGTGGCTGGCGTGGATGCGCAGGCCGGGGTTGCTGGCCTGGAGCACGCGGTTCAGTTCCAGCTCCAGCTCGCCGGCCAGGTTGTCCAGCTGCGGCGATAGCCGCGCGCGAATCCGTTGGTCGGCCCAGAGCAGCTTCTCCCCCAGCGGCGCCAGACGCGCGCCTTTGCCGCGTTCCAGTTCGATCAGCGGGCTGCCGAAGAAGGCCTGCCACTTGCCCAGCAGGTTCCAGGCGTGGCGGTAGGAATAGCCGACGCGGGCTGCGGCCTCGGTCAGCTTGCCGGTGTCATGCACCGCTTGGAGCAGTTCCAGGCCCTGGGGGTCGAGGCTGCTGCCGTCGGGTTGATGGAAGCGCCAGCGTGGCTGTATTTCGATACGGATCATATGCTCACGGCTTCATATTTGTTCGGCTAATTGCCCATGATAGTGTGCCGCACATGGGCGCTCTGCGGCCTAGTATAAGAACTTTAATTCATATGTGGCGCACCTTCGAGTGCCGCCCGGGATAAACGCCAAAACCGTGGGAGCTGGTGAAGCAATCGTCGCGCGTGAACGCATTCGATTATTCACAGGCTCCGATGGCGCTTATCTCCTGACAGTACCGGTATAGCCGCCGGCTGGAGCATAGAACATGGCCATTCTTCCCCAGCGCTTTGCCCCCGAGCAGTGCCAGGCCGTCGCCCGTGAGGTACTGGCCGCCCACCGCGGTCGGCCAGGCGCCCTGTTACCCATCCTGCACGACATCCAGGATCGCCTCGGTGCGGTGCCGCCGGAGCTGCTGCCGATGATTGCCGAGGACCTCAGCCTGTCGCGTGCCGAAGTGCACGGCGTGGTCAGTTTCTACCACGACTTCCGCGCCACGCCGCCGGGCCGTCAGGTGCTCAAGCTGTGCCAGGCCGAAGCCTGTCGTTCGATGGGGGTCAAGGCCTTGACTGCCGAACTCGAGGAAAAGCTCGGCCTGCCGCTCGGCGAGACCCGCGAAGACGGCAGCCTCACCTTCGAGCCGGTGTATTGCCTGGGCAATTGCGCCTGCGCGCCGAACGCCATGCTCAACGGCGAGCTGCATGGCCGCGTCGATGCCGAGGGTCTGTTGGAACTGTTGGCTGAACAGGAGGTTCGCGCATGAGCGAGTCCATTACCGTTTACGTTCCGCGTGACGTCACCGCGCTGAGCCTGGGTGCCGACAAGGTCGCCCAGACCATTGCCGCCGAGGCTGCGGCCCGTGGCCTCGACGTGAAGCTGGTGCGCAATGGCTCGCGTGGGCTGTTCTGGCTCGAGCCGCTGGTCGAGGTCGCCACCGCCGCCGGCCGTGTCGCCTATGGCCCGGTCAAGGCCAAGGATGTCGCCGGATTGTTCGATGCCGGTTTCCTGTCGGGCGGCGAGCATCCGCTGGGCCAGGGCCTGACCGAGGAGATCGAGTACCTCAAGCGTCAGGAACGCCTGACCTTTGCCCGCGCCGGCATTACCGACCCGCTGTCGCTGGAGGATTACATCGCCCACGACGGCTATCGTGGCCTCAAGCGCGCCTTGGGCATGACACCCGAGGCCATCGTCGCCGAAGTCACCGAATCCGGCCTGCGCGGCCGTGGCGGCGCGGCGTTTCCCACCGGCATCAAATGGCGCACCGTGCTCGGCTGCGAGGCGGCGCAGAAGTACATCGTCTGCAACGCCGACGAAGGCGACTCGGGCACCTTCTCCGACCGGATGGTGATGGAAGACGACCCCTATGTGCTGATCGAGGGCATGACCATCGCCGGTCTGGCCGTCGGCGCCACCAAGGGTTACATCTACCTGCGTTCGGAATACCCACACGCCGAGGCGGTGCTACTCGAGACCATCGCCCGCGCAAACGCCGCCGGCTACCTGGGCGACGACCTGCTGGGTAGCGGCAAGACGTTCCATCTGGAGCTGCGCCGCGGCGCTGGCGCCTACATCTGCGGCGAGGAAACCGCGCTGCTCGAAAGCATCGAGGGCAAACGCGGCACCGTGCGGCCGAAGCCGCCGCTGCCGGCCATCGAAGGCCTGTTCGGCCAGCCAACGGTGATCAACAACGTGATCTCGCTGGCCTCGGTGCCGATCATCCTCGACAAGGGCGGCGCCTATTACAAGGATTACGGCATGGGCCGCTCGCTCGGCACCCTGCCGATCCAGCTGACCGGCAATATCGCCCGCGGCGGGCTGATCGAGAAGGCCTTCGGCATCACCTTGCGCGAGCTGCTATATGAATATGGTGGCGGTTCGGCCAGTGGCCGGCCGATCCGTGCGGTGCAGGTGGGCGGCCCGCTGGGTGCCTATCTGCCGGAGTCGCAGTTCGATACCCCGCTGGACTACGAGGCCTTCGCCGCCCTCGGCGCGGTGCTCGGTCACGGCGGCATCGTGGTGTTCGACGACACCGTCGACCTGGCCGAGATGGCGCGCTACGCCATGGAATTCTGCGCGGTGGAATCCTGCGGCAAGTGCACGCCCTGCCGGATCGGTTCGACCCGTGGCGAGGAGCTGCTCGACCAGATCATCGTCGCCCGCTCCGAAGGTCCGCAGCCGGGCCGTATCGAGCTGCTCAAGAGCCTCTGCGACACCATGCTCGGCGCATCGCTCTGTGCCCTCGGCGGGATGACGCCCTACCCGGTGATGAGCGCTATCAACCACTTTCCCGAGGACTTCGGGGTGTCGAAAGACGCCGCCGAAGCCCGCTGATCCGGAGGCATAGACATGGCCCTGTATCGTGAACTCGACTATGGCACTCCCGCCCGCACCGGCGCCCCGGTAACGGTGGAAATCGACGGCACCGCCATCACCGTGCCGGCTGGCACTTCGGTCATGCGTGCTGCACAAGAGGCCGGCATCGCCGTGCCCAAACTGTGCGCCAGCGACAGCCTCGAGCCATTCGGCTCCTGCCGCCTGTGTACCGTTGAAATCGAAGGCCGCCGCGGTTATCCGGCGTCCTGCACCACCCCGGTGGAGCCGGGCATGAAAGTGCGCACGCAGAGCCCCAAGCTCGCCGAACTGCGCCGCGGCACCATGGAACTGTACATCTCTGACCATCCGCTCGATTGCCTGACCTGCTCGGCCAACGGCAACTGCGAACTGCAGGACATGGCCGGCGTGGTCGGCCTGCGCGAGGTGCGCTACGACCCGGTGAAGACTCACCTGGCCGAGCCCAAGGACGAGTCCAACCCCTATTTCACCTATGACCCGGCCAAGTGCATCGTCTGCAACCGTTGCGTGCGGGCCTGCGAAGAGGTGCAGGGTACCTTCGCCCTGACCATCGACGGCCGCGGCTTCGACTCGCGCGTGGCCGCCAGCCAGGACGAAAGCTTCATCGATTCCGAGTGCGTCTCCTGTGGCGCCTGCGTCAATGCTTGCCCGACCGCGACCCTGACCGAGAAGTCGCTGATCGAAATGGGTCAGGCCGAACGCAGCGTGACCACCACCTGCGCCTACTGCGGCGTCGGCTGCTCGTTCAACGCCGAGGTCAAGGGCAATGAAGTGGTGCGCATGGTGCCGAACAAGAATGGCCATGCCAACCACGGCCATGCCTGCGTCAAGGGCCGCTTCGCCTGGGGCTATGCCACCCACCCGGATCGCATCAAGACGCCGATGATTCGCGACAGCATCAGCGAGCCCTGGCGTTCGGTGAGCTGGGACGAGGCGATCGGCTATGCCGCCCGGCGCTTCAAGGAGATCCAGGCCCAGTACGGCCGCGATTCGGTCGGCGGTCTGACCTCCTCGCGCTGCACCAACGAGGAAACCTACCTGGTACAAAAGCTGGTGCGCGCCGCCTTCGGCAACAACAACGTCGACACCTGCGCACGCGTCTGCCACTCGCCGACCGGCTACGGCCTCAAGGTCACCCTCGGTGAGTCCGCCGGTACCCAGGACTTCGATTCGGTACTGGCTGCCGACGTGGTGCTGGTGATCGGTGCCAACCCCACCGACGGTCACCCGGTGTTCGGCTCGCAGCTCAAGCGCCGCCTGCGTGAAGGTGCGCGGTTGATCGTCGCCGACCCGCGCGGCATCGACCTGGTGCGCAGCCCGCACATCAAGGCCGAGCATCACCTGCAACTGCGTCCGGGCAGCAACGTCGCCCTGCTCAACAGCCTGGGCCATGTCATCGCCACCGAAGGCCTGATCAACGAAGCCTTCGTCGCCGAGCGCTGCGAGGCCGAGGCCTTCGAGCAATGGCGCGCCTTCGTCAGCGAAGCGCGCAACAGCCCCGAGGCCATGGAAGCGCTGACCGGCGTGCCGGCCGCTTCGGTGCGCGCCGCCGCCCGGCTGTACGCCACTGGCGGTAACGCCGCGATCTACTACGGCCTGGGCGTCACCGAGCACAGCCAGGGTTCGTCCACCGTGATGGCGATCGCCAACCTGGCCATGGCCACCGGCAACATCGGCCGTCCGGGCGTCGGGGTGAACCCGCTGCGCGGACAGAACAACGTGCAGGGCTCCTGCGACATGGGCTCCTTCCCCCACGAGCTGCCGGGTTACCGCCACGTCTCCGACCCGGTGGTACGGCCGCAATTCGAAGCCGCCTGGGGCGTCAGCCTGCTCGACGAGCCGGGCCTGCGGATTCCCAACATGCTCGCCGCGGCGCACGCCGGCACCTTCAAGGGCCTCTATGTGCAGGGTGAGGACCCGGCGCAGTCCGACCCGGACACCCAGCACGTCACCGATGCGCTGAAGGCGATGGAGTGCGTGGTGGTGCAGGACCTGTTCCTCAACGAAACCGCCAAGTACGCCCACGTGTTCCTGCCGGGCGCCTCCTTCCTGGAGAAGAACGGCACCTTCACCAACGCCGAGCGGCGCATCTCGCCGGTGCGCAAGGTGATGCCGGCGCTGGCCGGCAAGGAAGACTGGGAAGTGACCGTGGCGCTGTCCAATGCCCTCGGCTACCCGATGAACTACACCCATCCGTCGCAGATCATGGATGAGATCGCCGCCCTGACTCCGACCTTCACCGGCGTCAGCTACGCCAAGCTCGACCGCATGGGCAGCATCCAGTGGCCTTGCAACGACGAGGCGCCGGATGGCACGCCGATCATGCACGAGGACGCCTTCGTGCGCGGCAAGGGTCGCTTCATGGTCACCGAATACATCCCGACCGAGGAGCGCACCTCGCGCAAGCGGCCGCTGGTGCTGACCACCGGACGTATCCTCTCGCAGTACAACGTCGGCGCGCAGACCCGGCGCACCGCGAACAAGGCCTGGCACGCCGAGGACATCCTCGAGCTGCACCCGGTGGACGCCGAGGACCGCGGCATCAAGGACGGCGACTGGGTCGGCATCAACAGCCGCGCCGGCGAGACGGTGATGCGTGCCAAGGTCACCGAACGGATGCAGCCAGGTGTGGTGTACACCACCTTCCACCACCCGGAGTCGGGCGCCAACGTGATCACCACCGACAACTCCGACTGGGCCACCAACTGTCCGGAGTACAAGGTCACCGCGGTGCAGGTGCACAAGGTCGAGACGCCGTCGCAATGGCAGCAGGAGTTCGAGGCCTTCACCCGCGAGCAGGTCGAGTTCCTGCCGCGCATCCAGGTCACCCAGCTGTAAACCCCAGCGGCGGGCCTTCGCGGCCCGCCGTTGGCTCCTGTTTTCTCTTCAGCGCATCGAGGTGTGCAGATGGGCATGAATGCCACGCAACTGATCAAGATGGCCAACCAGATCGGCGCCTTCTTCGCCTCCCAACCCGACCCTGCCCAGGCGCGCAGTGAATTCGCCCACCACCTCAGGCGCCAGTGGGACCCGCAGATGCGCACCGCGCTCTATGCACATCTGGACGCCCACGGCGGCGAAGGGCTCAGCGAGTTCGCCCTGCAGGCGCTGCAAGGGCTGCGTGAGCAAATCGAACCGCAGGTGGCGTGAGCAGCATAAGGTCCCGGTTCGGCGAGGGTGGATGACGCTCTTTTCATCCGCCGTCGCGGCGCCTATGGTGGGTCGATAAAGCGCGATCCACCTACGATCATTGCGAGGAACCCAACGCCATGTCACGCCGTGCCTCCCGTCCGCTCGCCGCTGATCGCGTCACCAACCCGGCGCCGGAGGCCTACAGCTACGTCGAGCTGGACGCTGCCGCGCAGCGGGGCAATGCGGTGCTGGCCGAGGAGTGCGCCCTGGCCATCGCCTATAACGGCATCAGCCATGCGGTGATGATGGTCTCGCCCAGTGCGCTGGAAGACTTCGTCGTCGGCTTCAGCCTGAGCGGCGAGCTGGTCGGGAGTATCGACGAGATCTACGACATCCAGCTCAGTCGTCGCGGTGAGGCGTTCAGTGCCGAGGTAGAGATCGGCAATCGCGCCTTCTGGGCACTCAAGCAGCAGCGCCGCCATCTGGCGGGCACCAGTGGATGCGGCCTGTGCGGCGTGGAAGCGATCGATCAGGCGCTGCCGCAGTTGACCTCCCTCGCGTCCAGTCCGTTGCCGCCGGCGGCACACCTGCACGAGCTGCGCGCGCGGATCAACGATGCGCAGCGTCTGGCGCGACAAAGCGGTGCGCTGCACGCCGCGCTATACGTCGACGAGCACGGCGAAATCGTGCTGTGTCGCGAAGACATCGGCCGGCACAATGCGCTGGACAAGCTGATCGGTGCGCTGCGTCGTGAAGGCCGCGACAGCCGGCGGGGCTTTGCCGTGGTCACCAGCCGTTGCAGCCTGGAGCTGATCCACAAGGCCGTGCGCGCCGGGTTGTCGACGTTGGTCAGCCTGTCGGCACCGACCGACCTCTGTGTGCGCTGGGCGCGGCAGCATCGGCTGAACCTGATCCACCTGCCGCACCACAGCGCACCGCGGGTCTACAGCCCGGGCGACAGCGCGGCATAGACCCACCCCTCGCGTTGCGCTGAAGCGCAGGCTTTCGCCGCCGCTCCGAACCTCGGTCGATCACGCGGTGCCCTGCGCCGGCGGCCGCGCTCAACGGCCCGCCGCGCGGCGGCGCCTGTCCCTGGCGCTAGCGGTCACCGGACAGCATGTCGCGCACCCGCGTCGCCAGATGATTGATGGAAAACGGCTTGCTGATCATGTCCATCCCGGTGTCGAGGAAACCGCTGCTGGCGGCCTGCTCGGCGTAGCCGGTAATGAACAGCACTTTCAATGCGGGCCGGTGCTGGCGGGCCACGTCGGCCAGCTGCCGGCCGTTCATGCCCGGCAAGCCGACGTCGGAAATCAGCAGGTCGATGCGCTCGCCACTGCGCAGTATCTGCACCGCCGCATTGGCTTCGGCGGCCTCTAGGGCGCGATAGCCGAGCATGTCCAGCACGTCCAGCACCAGCGACCGCACGGCGGCGTCATCTTCGACGAGCAGCACGGTCTCGCCCTTGGACATCGGTGGGGCCTGTTGCGCCGTCTCGTTCGGGGCCGGCCGTGAGCTGGCATCCTGATGCGCCGGCAGATAGAGCGTCACTTCGGTGCCTTGGCCTGGCTCGCTGCGGATCTGCAGGTGGCCGCCTGCCTGGCGCGCGAAGCCGTAGATCATCGACAGTCCCAGGCCCGTGCCCTGGCCGATGGGTTTGGTGGTGAAGAAGGGTTCGAACGCCGCCGCCAGAACCTTCGGCGACATGCCGCAACCGCTGTCGATCACGCTGAGGCTGACATAGCGCCCCGGTGCCAGTTCGCCGACTTCCGACTGTCGCTGCAACTGCACGTTGGCCGTTGCGATATACAGGCTGCCGCCGTCGGGCATGGCGTCGCGGGCGTTGATTACCAGGTTGAGCAGCGTACTTTCCAACTGGTTTTCGTCGCTGCTCGCTGGCCAGAGATCGGGCTCGAGCTGGGTATCGACCAGGATATGGCTGCCCAGGGTGCGCACTATCAGGTCGCGCATCGAGTCGACCAGTTCATTGAGATCGACGCGCTTGAGGTTCAACGGTTGTCGACGGGCGAAGGCCAGTAGCCGGTGGGTCAGTGCGGCGGCGCGATTGGCCGAGTTCATCGCCGCATCGATGAAGCGCTGGGTTTCGCCGTGGCGCCCGGACTGGTTGTAGCGCTGGATGAGATCCAGGCCGCCGATGATGCCGGTGAGCATGTTGTTGAAGTCGTGGGCGATTCCGCCGGTCAGCTGACCGACCGCCTCCATCTTCTGAGCCTGGCGCAGGGCTTCTTGCGCCTGCTCGCGGCTGGCCATTTCCTTGACCAGGCGCTCGTAGACCTCGGCCAGCGCCTCGGTGCGCTCCTGGACCCGGCTCTCCAGTGTCTCGTTCAGGTCACGCAGCGCCTGTTCGGCCTGCCAGCGCTCGGTAACATCCTGGGCCAGGACGAAGAAGCCCTGAACCTGTCCGGTGTCGTCTCTGCGCGGCAGGTATTGCACCTGGGAACGGCGCGTTCGGCCGTCGCGGTGCGGGCTGTCGGCCTCGAAACTGCTGGGCTGGCCGGCGAGTGCCGCTTCGATGTTCGCGCGTCGCAGCGTATAGCCCTGCTCGCCGAGCACCTCACGGATGGACTTGCCGTACAGGTGCTCGGGAGACAAGCCGAACCAGTCTTCATAGTGGCGATTGTTGAAGCGAAAGCGCTCGTTCCGATCGATGTAGCCGATGAGCACCGGCAGCGCATCGGTGATCATGCGCATCTCCGCTTCGCTGCGCCGCAAGGCCTGTTCGTCGCTGGGGCGCAGGCACAACAACTGCCCGGCGATGCGCTCGCCGTCGCGGATCGGGCTCAGGGCCAGGTCGAACCAGGCCGCGGCACCCTTCGCGGTGCCATCGCTCGAGAGGCGATAGTTGCGCAGCAGGCAGGCGTGGCTGGGTTCGTGTCGCTCACGGGCTTCGAGCAGCTCCGGCCACACCGGGCCCCAGGTTTCGGCGACGGGCGTTCCCAGCGCGGCCGGATGATGCGTACCGATCAGCCGCGCGTGGGCATCGTTGTACAGCTGCAGGCCGTTCTCGCCCCATAGCACGCACATCGGCAACGGCGCATCGAGCACGGTATCGAGCAGGATACGCAGCGCGGCAGGCCAGTCGTCGATCGGCCCCAGCGAGGTCGCGCACCAGTCGTGACGACGGATGCGCCCACTCATTTCATCGGTTCCGGGGGGCCAGCGCCCTGGGTCTACAGCCATAGGTCACCCATCGATGCGCGGCGGCGTGTTGCCCAACGCGCCAGCCGCGCTCGGCATGATCCGCCTAATGTGGCGCAGCCAGCGGCTGGCCTTCGTTGTGTTGTCCGTTCAGATGCCTCTCCATCCTAACCAGCCCTGCCGACGATCACCGAGTTATAGGCGACCTCCGACCACCACAATTAAGTCAGCGCCCGCCGTTCAGGCTGGATAGCCTTGCAGGCTGCGAATCAGCGTCAGGTAATCGACCACGGCGGTGAATTCTTCGGTGTCCTTGCGTCCGCGACGGCTGTCCGGTTCGCTGATCGCCAGCAAATGTGCGATGCCGAAATCGCGCGCGCTGCGTAACACCGGCAGGCTGTCGTCGATGAACAGCGAGGTGGCGGGATCGAATTCCAGATCCGCCTTCAGGGCGTACCAGAACTGCGCCTGCTCCTTGGGAAACCCGTAGTCGTGGGAGCTGATAAGGCGATCGAACCAGGGCGCCAGTTCGACGCGCTCGAGCTTCAGCGACAGCGAATCGCGATGGGCATTGGTGATCAGCACCACCCGCTTGCCTGCCTCGCGCAGGGCGGCGAGAAATTCGTCGGCGGCCGGACGCAGGGCGATGAGGTCGGCGATCTCGCGCTTCATCTCGCGGATCGGCAGGTTCAGCTCGCGGGTCCAGAAGTCCAGGCAGTACCAGGTCAGCTTGCCTTCGTGCTCGTTGAACAGCGGAGCCAGCTCCAGCTCGGCCATCGCCGGGCTGATGCCGTGCAGTTCGGCGTAGCGCCGGGGCATGAATTCGAGCCAGAAGTGGTTATCGAAGTGCAGATCCAGCAGGGTGCCGTCCATGTCCAGCAAAACGGTGTCGATGTCGGACCAGGGCAATGAATCGATCATGTCGGGCTCTCGGTGGCGTTGGCGCAATGGTGCGACAGCGGTCGGCTCGATGCAAAGCGTTCACGGCGACGGGGAAAAGGCGGGTTATGATTGCGGTTCGCGTTTCAAGGATATCCCCCATGCGCCAGAAACCTACCGTACTTGCTCGTGAGATCGTTGCCAGCAGCCGTCTGTTCCGTGTCGAGGAGTTGCAGCTGCGCTTCTCCAATGGCGTCGAGCGCACCTACGAGCGGCTCGTCGGGCAGGGCACCGGCTATGGCGCGGTGATGATCGTCGCGCTGGAAGCCGACGGACGGGCATTACTGGTCGAGGAATATTGCGGCGGCACCGACAGCTACGAGCTGTCGCTGCCCAAGGGGCTGATCGAGCCGGGTGAGGATGTCCTCGACGCCGCCAACCGTGAGCTCAAGGAAGAAGCCGGCTTCGGCGCGCACCGCCTGGAGCTGCTCACCGAGTTGTCGCTCTCGCCCGGTTACATGAGTCAGAAGATTCAGGTGGTGCTGGCGCGCGACCTGTATGCCGAACACCTGCCCGGCGATGAACCGGAGCCGATGCGCGTCGACCGGATCGACCTGCGCGACCTCTCCAGCCTGATCCAGAACCCGCAGTTCAGCGAGGGCCGCGCACTGGCGGCGCTGTATCTCGCACGGGACCTGCTGACCGAGCGCGGGGAGTTCAGCCGATGAGCCACCCTTATCTGACGCGGGTCATCGATCTGGTTCGCGACGCCGGGCAGGCCATCCTGCCGCACTGGCGCAACGACGTGACGGTGCATGAAAAGGCCGACGCCTCGCCGGTCACCGCTGCGGACATGGCCGCCCATGATGTCCTCGTCGCGGGCCTGCAGGCACTGGATGCGGGGATCCCGGTATTGTCCGAAGAAGACTGCGCGCTGAGCCTGGCCGAGCGTGCCGGCTGGAGCCGTTGGTGGCTGGTCGACCCGCTGGACGGCACCAAGGAGTTCATCGCCGGCAGCGACGAGTTCACCGTCAACGTGGCGCTGATCGAGCGTGGACGGGTGCTGTTTGGCGTGGTCGGTGTGCCGGCCAATGGCCGCTGCTATTACGGTGGCGGCGACTTCGGCGCCTGGCGTGCCGAGGCCGATGGCGCAGCGCAACCGCTCCGGGTACGCGCCGAGTCGATCGGAGCCTTCACCGTCGTGGCCAGCCGTCGGCATACGAGCCCGGCGCAGGAGCACCTGCTCGATGGCTTGCGCCAGCGTTTCGGCGATCTGGCGCTGGCCAACGTTGGCAGCTCGCTGAAGTTCTGCCTGTTGGCCGAGGGCGCTGCCGATTGCTACCCGCGGCTGGCGCCGACCTCGCAGTGGGACACCGCCGCCGCCCAGGGTGTGCTCGAGGGGGCCGGGGGCGAGGTGCTGGATGTCAGCGGTGCGCCGCTTACCTACGAAGCGCGTGAGAGCTACCTCAACCCGTCGTTCCTGGCGTTGCCCCGTGACGCAACCTGGCGTGGCGAGCTGATCGAGTTGGCCAACCGCTAGCGCTGCCGCGACAGGTCTGCATTGGTCCTATTCGCGGTCAAGCGGAGCGCGACGGCCGCCATGCTAGGATTTCCCGCCGTGGCCAAGCCAAGCGCTTGAGCCTGATTGCAGGAGCTGCGCTGTGTCGAAAACACCCACCGGGATACGTCAATGGATCTGGCGCGTCATCGTCCAGACCGCGCTGATTCCGTTGGTGCTGGTCGAAGTGGTGCTGGTGGCCACCTACCTGCTGACCAACAACGCCATCCGCGAGGCGCAGATCGACTACCTGCGCGAGACGGCGCTCGGCGATCTGCAGGCCGCGGTGACGCTGGAGACACGGATCATCGACGAGCAGCTGCAACAGGTGGCACGCGCGACCGACCTGCTGCGCAGCGCCACCCGGCGAACCCTGGCATCCGACGAGCCGATCGAACCCTACGCGCTGCCGATCAATGCCGAGGGTGTTCGTTACAGCCCGCGCGACGACGGCGGCGCGGCCAGCTTCTATTCGGCGCGCACCCCGGCCGAGCGTCAGGACCTGCAAAAGGTCGCCCGGTTGCACCGGCTCGATCCGCTGATGGCGGACCTGCACGCCGGCAATCCGCTGATCGCCAGCGTCTACTTCAACAGCTGGGACAGCTACAACCACATCTACCCCTGGTTCGACACGGCGCAGCAGTATCCGCCGGACATGGCCATTCCCGACTACAACTTCTATTACCTCGCCAACGCCTGGCAGAACCCGTCGCGCAAGGTCGTCTGGACCGACGTCTACCTGGATCCGGCCGGGCAGGGCTGGATGATGTCGGCCATCGCGCCGGTCTACCGCGGCGATTTTCTCGAAGGGGTCAGCGGCATCGATGTGACCGTCGGCGGCCTGCTCCGGCAGATCGGCACGCTGCGGGTGCCCTGGAGCGGTTATGCCGTGCTGGTCAGCCGCGACCTGAGCATCATGGCCCTGCCGGCCGCCGGCGAGCGGGAGTTCGGCCTGGATGAGCTGACCGATCATTCCTATGACGAGGCCATCCGCCGCGAGGTATTCAAACCGGAGGATTTTCGCCTCGATCGGCGCGAGCAGACGCGGCGGCTGGCCCATGAGCTGGCCAATCAGAGCGAGGGGGTGATGCGCCTCGAGCTCAACGGCGCACAGCGACTGGTTGCCTGGACCACGGTGCCGCAAACCGGCTGGCATCTGCTGGCGGTGGTCGATGAAGCGCAGGTGTTCAGCCAGACCAACGCGCTGGCCAGCCACTTCCAGCAGATCGGCTACCTGCTGATTGGCGGCCTGCTGGTGTTCTACCTGTTGTTTTTCGCCTTCATCTGGCTGCGGGCGCGGCGGCTCAGCCAGGCGCTGCTGACACCTCTCGCCGGCATCTCGCGGATGATGGCCGCCATCGGCTCGGGGCAGTGGCGACCGCAGCCGCCTGAGGCGTCCGCCATTCGCGAAGTCGACGAGCTGACCCAGCACACCCTGGCTCTCGGCGGACGGCTGGAAACCAGCGAGGCGCAGCGCAGCCAGGCGCAGGAGCGCCTCGAGCTGGTCCTGGAAAGCGCCACCGAAAGCCTCTGGGAACTGGACATGCGCAGCGGCACGATGCAGTTGCGTGGCCGCCTGCCGGCGCGCTTCGGGCTGCCCGCCGCGCAGCTCAGCGAAGCGCAGTTCCTGCAACGCATCCACCCGCAGGACGTGCCCCAGGTGCGTGCCGAGCTGGAGCGTATGCATCTGGGCGGCGTCCAGCTGCGCTACGAAAGCGAGTTTCGTTTCGTCGACGCCCTGGGGACCTACCACTGGTTGCTCAGCCGTGGCCGTGTGCTCGAGCGCGATCCGGTGAGCGGCCAGGCGACGCTGATCGCCGGCACCCACGTGGATATCGATGCGATCAAGCGCGGCGAAGAAGACCTGCGCCTGGCGACCCAGCAGGCCCAGGCCGCGAATCAGGCCAAGACCCATCTGATTTCCAGTATCAGCCATGAGTTGCGCACGCCGCTCAACGCCATCCTTGGTTTTGCCCAGCTGATGCGCATGGACTGCTCGCCTGATGCCGACGCCCAGGCCGTCGATTACCTCGATGAGATCCTGCTGGCCAGCCGGCATCTGAACCAGCTGCTGGCGGACATCCTCGACTGGTCCAGCTTGCAGGCCGAGCGGCCGCGGCTGGAACTCGAGCCGGTCGAGGTCACCGGACTGATGCGCGAGTGTGCCGAGCTGGTGGCGCTGGAGGTCCGGCGCCATGGCCTGCAGCTCAGCTTCGACTTGCCGGCCGAACCGGTCGAGGTCGTGGCCGAGCCTCGGCGGCTGCGTCAGGTGCTGCTCAACCTGCTGTCGAATGCGATCAAGTACAACCGCCCGGCGGGGCAGATCCGCCTGGCTGTGGAAACGCTGGCCGGCCAGGTGCGCCTGCTGGTCGAGGACACGGGCCTGGGCATCGACGAGGCCCTGCATGCGCAAATGTTTGAGCCGTTCCGACGGCTGGGCCGCGAGAGCTCGAACATCCAGGGCGCCGGCATCGGCCTGTCGCTGTGTCTGGAGTACGCCAAGCTGATGGGTGGCAGCATCGGCGTCAAGAGCAGCCCCGGCGTCGGCAGCCGCTTCTGGATCGCTCTGCCGGCGTTCGAGCCGCAGGCCCAGCCGCGGCGGCATGAGCGCCCACGAATCCTGTACGTCGAAGACGACCCGGCCAGCCAGCTGCTGGTGCGCAAGGCGTTGGCCGATCTGGGGGAGGTCAGTGTGGTCGACAATGGCCGTCTGGCCCTGGAGCGCGTGCTGGCCGATCCGCCGGATCTGTTGCTGCTGGACCTGAACCTGCCCGAGCTCAGCGGGGAGCAGCTGCTGGGGTTGCTGCGCCAGGCGCCCGCCACGCGCCGGCTACCGGTTATCGTGCTGAGCGCAGCAAGCCAGATCGACCAGGGGCTCGATTGCCAGGACCGCTTGAGCAAGCCGCTCAACCTGAGCGAACTGCGCCGGCGCGTGCGGGAGCACCTTCAAGCCCTGGACCTGACAACGGGCTGACCCGCAGCCCGAGGTGCGCATGGCCTAGCGGCCAGCCCGCGCATTCGTGGCAGGCGCAAGGCGCCGGGGTGGCGCGTTTCAGTCGGCGCGCTCGCCGCAGAGGTCGAGTGCGAACCAGTGTTCGACTTCGCTCTGGGACAGCCCTGCGCCCAGCAGCGCGAACAGCTTGCCCAGCGCGGCCTCGCGGGTCATCCCGCCGCCGGAGATCAGCCCACTGGCGGCCAGCTGACTGCCGGCGGCGTAGATACCGAACTCCACATGCCCCTGTGGGCACTGGCTGATCGCAGCCAGCACGATGCCCCGGCGGTGAGCGGCTGCAAGTGCTTCGAGCAGGTCGGCGTCATCCGCCGGGCCGGTTCCGCTGCCATAGCATTCGACCACTATCCCCTGCACGCCGCTGGCCAGAAGCGCACTGAGCTGCGCGGCCTGGATGCCGGGGTACAGCGGTAGCACGGCCAGGCTCACCGGCTGGCGCGCTCGGCGATAATCGAGCGCGGGCGGGACGGCGGCTGCGCGCGCGCCCTGACGCTGTCGCGTCAGTACGCCGAACGCATCGAGGCTGGCGGTACCAAGCTTGCTGACCCGAGCGCCATGCATGAGCTTTCCCGCGAAGTACAGCTGGACGCCAGGCTCGACACCCGCATGCAGCGCCTGCATGGCGCCGAACAGGTTGCCCCAGGCATCGCTGTCGGGCGCGCCGGCCGGCAGCATGGCACCGGTCAGCACCACCGGCACCGGCAAGCCAAGCAACAGGAAACTCAGAGCGGCGGCGCTGTAGGCCAGGGTATCGGTGCCATGCAGCACCAGGACGCCATCGCAGCCGTCCTGCTCCACACCGGTCCGAATAGCCTCGACCATGGCCAGCCAGTTCTCCTGGCGCATGTTGGCGCTGTCGATCGGCGGCAGCAGTTCGCGAAATTGCCAGTGCGGCAGGGTCAGCTGCGGCTGTTGGGCCTGCTGTTCGCGCAGGCGCTCGGCAAATCCGGAGGCGGGCACCAGGCCCTCGGCACTCTGCTGCATGCCGATGGTGCCGCCGGTGTACAGCACCAGGATGTTTCTGGACATAGAGCTCTCCTATGAAAACAGGAGGCCGTAGCCCCCTGTTCATATCCCGCTGCGGGCGCTTAGCGTTGCGACGCCGGCGAAGCGGTTGCCGCTCCCGTGGCCGCTGATGCGCGGGCTTCCTGGACGGGCCAGACGCTCGGGTCCAGGTCCAGATCGGAGAAATTCTTCGGGTCGAAGACCGGCTGCTCGACGCCGGCATCACGCTGGCTGTCGTAGTCGCGCATCAGGCGCAGACCGACCTTGAACAGCAGCGCCAGGGCGATGAGGTTGCAGATCGCCAGCAGGCCCATGGTGACGTCGGCGAAGCCGAATACCGTGCCCAGGTCCTGGATCGAGCCCCACATCACCAGGCCGATGACCATGATGCGGTACACCAGCACCGGCCAGCGCTTGGCGGTGAAGAAGCCCAGGGCGTTCTCGCCGAGGTAGTAGTTGTAGATCAGCGTGGTGAACACGAACAACAGCAGTGCCACGCTGATGAACACCCGGCCCCACTCGCCGACGACGGCAGCGACGGCGGTTTGCGTCAGGACCACACCGGCCATGTCGCTGCCCGGCTCGAACACCCCGGAGAGGATGATGATCAGCGCGGTGCAGCTGCACAGCACGATGGTGTCGATGAACACGCTGAGCGACTGGACGATGCCCTGGGCCACCGGATGCTTGACCTCGGCGACTGCCGCGACGTTTGGCGCGCTGCCCAGACCGGCTTCGTTGGAGAACAGGCCGCGCTTGACGCCCATGATGATGGCCGCACCGATACCGCCCGCGAACGCCGGCTCGAGACCAAACGCGCTGCGGAAGATGGTGCCGAACGCCTCAGGGATATCGCCGGCATTGCTGCCGATGACGAAGATCGCCATGGCGATGTAGGAGAACGCCATCACCGGGACCAGCACGTCAGCGAATTTGGCGATGCGCTTGATGCCGCCGAAGATGATCAGGCCGATCACCACCATCAGCACGATGCCGCTGATGAAGGTGGGCACGCCGAAGGTGTCGTTCATCGAGCTGGCGACGGTGTAGGACTGCACCGCGTTGAAGCCGAAGCCGAAGGTCACCAGCAGCAGCAGCGACACCACGATGCCCAGCCAGCGCTGGCCGAGGCCGTGCTCGATGTAGAAGGCCGGGCCGCCGCGATAGCCGCCGTCGGGTTCGCGGCGCTTGTACAGCTGCGCCAGGGAACATTCGAAGTAGCTGGTGGCCATGCCGACCAGCGCGACGATCCACATCCAGAAGATCGCGCCCGGGCCGCCGAGCATGATGGCGACCGAGACACCGGCGATGTTGCCGGCACCGACACGGCCGGCGACGCTGAGCATCAGCGCCTGGAACGAGCTGAGCTGTCCGGGCTGGCGTTTGAAGGCTTCGCCGAAGATCTGGAACATGCTGCCGAAGTAGCGAAACTGGACGAAGCGCGAGGCGATGGTGAAGAACAGGCCGAGGCCTATCAGCATCACGATGAGCAGCTTGCTCCAGATGAGATCGTTGAGTAAGTCGAGCATGACGGTAGGGTCTCTCTTGTTGTTGTGACAAATGTTGAAACACAGAACGGGAATGGTTGGCCAGACCCGACAGTCATGCAATTACGCGGATCGCGGCGAACTGGCGCGAGTTGATGCTAGAATCGCGCCGCTCGCATCACCCGGACTCCCGCATGGACAACCACCTTGGCGCCAACCTCAAGCTGCTCTGCAGCCATTACCGCTCCATTGCCGAGGTCTGCCGCAAGCTCGCGATCAACCGCGCCCAGTTCAACAAATATCTGAACGGCCAGAGCCGCCCGACGCCGCACAACCTCAAGCGGATTTGCGATTTCTTCGGCGTGGAAAGCTACGAGCTGAGCCTGCCCGTCGAGCAATTCGCTCAGCTGATCGGCCTCCGGCAGCACGACCAGGAACGCATCGCCGCCAGCGATCCGCTGCTGGAGCTGTTCCAGCCGATGCGCGACAACGCCAACAGCCTGTCCCGTTATTGCGGCTACTACTTCGAATACGCCAACTGCATGTCGGTACCGGGGCAGATCCTGCTGTCGCTGGTGCACCTGCGCGAGGACCGCGGCAGCTATGTCTTCGAGCGCCAGGAGCGTCAGGAGCAGTCGCGCGCCGATAATCCCAAGCAGGAAGATGGCGTGGTGCGCTGTCGCTACCTGGGCGCCGCCTTCTACCTGCAGGATCGCCTGTTTCTCATCGACTACGAGTCGTTGACCGACAACGAGATGAGCCAGACCATCCTGATTCCCAGTTTCAAGAGTCGCATCAGCCGCCTCAACGGCCTGAAGACCGGCGTCTCCAGCGGCGACCGTCGCACCCCGGCCTGCACCCGCGTGGTCTGGGAATACCTGGGCACCGAGATCAACCGGGTCAATGCCTATCGCCAGGTGATGCTCTATGAGCTGGACGACCCGCGGATCGACCCGGAAATCCGCGCGCGACTGGCGGCGGTGTCCCTGCGCGACGGCTTGTTCGAGATCGAGTAAGACCTAGCGCGGATCGCCGCGGAGCGCTTCCAGACGCCGCCGCTGCTGGCCATGGGCGTCGAAGTTGTCCGCCTGCAGCCAACGTTCGAGCGCTTCGCCGCAGACCGGCCACTCGTGGTCGAGCAGGGCGAACCAGGCGGTGTCGCGGTTGCGCCCCTTGATCAGCATGTGCTGACGAAACAGCCCTTCATAGCTGAAACCCAGCCGTGTGGCGGCGCGCATGGAGCGGGCGTTTTCGGCATTGCATTTCCATTCCAGGCGCCGGTAGCCCAGCTCGCCCAGGGCCAGCCGGGCCAGCAGGTAGACCGCCTCGGTCGATGCCGGGCTGCGCTGCATCGCCGGGCCGAAGACGACGTGACCGATCTCGATGCAACCGTGTGCCGGCGTGATGCGCATGAAGCTCAGCAGCCCGACCGCCCGCCGTCGGCGCCGGTCGATCACGGTGAAGAACATCGGATCGGCAGAGGTGGCGCAATCGTCCAGCCAGCAGTCGAATGCGGCGCGCTCGAGAAAGGGGCCATAGGGCAGGTAGTCCCACAGCGCGGGGTCGTCTGCCCCTTGCAGCGCGCTCCAGAGGTCGTCGCTGTGCTGCGTGAGGGACAGTGGCTCGAGGTCCACGTACTGCCCCATCAGTGGGGCTCGGGGCGGGATGGGCACCGGCTGCCAGCCGGTCAAGGTCTGCATGGTCATCTGGCACCTGTTCAGAGCAGTTTGCGGTATTGGACGAAACCCGAGCGAGCCGCGATGCGCTCGTAGAGCTGCATCGCGTTGTGGTTGCTTTCGTGGGTCAGCCAGTGCACCCGCGACGCCCCCGTGTCACGGGCATGGGCATAGACGTGCTCGATCAGACGCCGGCCGACACCAGCGCCGCGCAGGCCATCGCTGACGAACAGGTCCTGCAGGTAGCAGTAGTCGCCGGTGGTCCAGCAGGAGCGGTGGTAGAGGAAGTGCACCAGACCAACCGCCTGGCCGTCCTGCCAGGCCAGTGCGGCATGCATGGGTTCGGTTGGATCGAGGAAGCGTTGCCAGGTCGTGACGCTGGTCTGCTCGGGCACGCTGCTTTGGTAGAAGGCCAGGTAGCGCTGCCACAAGGGAAACCAGGCAGCCTGGTCGTCGGCGGTGATGGGGCGGATATCAATGCTCATGCAGCATCCTTGGGGTCGTTGCGTGATGGAGTTGGGCGGCCAGCTCACGGTCGCGGCTGTCGTAGCTGCTTGCCAGGCCGTCACGCACGCCGGCCTGGTCGGCCGGGCTGCGGTTCTGGCTGAGCTTCCATTTGCCTTGCAGCTGTTCGATCGGCAGGGCGAAGCCGACGATGGCGCGCAACAGCTTGTCGATATAGGCCGCGGGCGCATCGCCCACCGCCCAGGGTTGCTCACGCTGGGCCTCGTGCTGCGCGCTGAGACGGGTCACCAGCTGCAGCAGGCGCTCGCTGTCGTCAAACACCTCGGCGCGTCCTCGCGCCTGCACGCTGATGTAGTTCCAGGTCGGCACCACCTTGCCGTGCTCGGCTTTGCTGGCGTACCAGGACGGGCTGACATAGCCCTCGGCGCCCTGGAATATCACCAGCGCCGGCTGGCCTTCGGCGAGGTCGTGCCATTGCGGGTTGGCCCGGGCAAGGTGCCCGTACAGCGTGCCGAAGCGACCCTCATCAGGCGCCAGCCACAGAGGCAGATGGCTGGCGAGCAGGCCCTGGGCGCCATGGCTGACGAGAGTGGGCAGGCGGCTGTCGCGCATCTGCTGATGCAGTGTCGCAAGGTCGTCCTGGCGAAAGGCGGTGGGGATATACATCGTCCGGCTCCTGACTGATGAAGCCATGCTAGGCGGAGCATTGGTCTGCTGTAAGATCCACTTTCTGTGACTTTCATGGAGCCAATCTGCGATGCCGATCCCGTCTGCTCCGCCGTTGTCGGTCGACCTGTCCGGCATTCGCCTCGATCCGCAGCGCGGCCTGGCGCGTCAGCTCTACCAGGCGTTGCGCGAACGCATCCTCGACGGGCGCCTGCCTGGCAGCACGCGGCTGCCCGCGAGCCGCGATCTGGCCGGCCTGCTGGGGGTTTCACGCAATACGGTCATCCGCGCCTTCGATCAGCTGTACGCCGAAGGGTATGTCGAGGGCCGCATTGGCGCGGGCACCTTCGTCGCCGGGTTGGGTGCGAAGGCCGCGCCGATTCCAGTCGCGCCGGCCGACACCCTGCAGACGGGCGCCTTGCAGATGCTGCAGAGCCATCACCTGAATCCGCCGCTGAGTGGGCCGCCACGGGCGTTCCGGGTTGGCGTACCGGCATTCGACCTGTTTCCGTTCGAGACCTGGGCACGGCTGTCCGCGCGCTTCTGGCGCAAGCCGTCGCCGGCGCGCCTGGGCTACGGTGATCCGGCTGGCGATCTGCAGCTGCGCGAGCTGATCGCCGCCTATCTGCGCAACAGCCGCGGCCTGCACTGCGCGCCTGGACAGATCCTGGTCACCAGTGGTGCACAGCAGGCCATCAGCCTGTGCGCGCAGTTGCTGGTCAGCCCCGGCGCGCGGGTGGCGGTGGAAAACCCCGGCTACCGCGCCGCAGGGCACGCCTTGGCGATCGCGGGGGCGCAGCTGTGTGGGGTGGCGGTGGACAGCGACGGTCTGGATACCGCCGAGCTGGCGCAGGTAGACGGCTGCAAGCTGGTATACGTGACGCCGTCGCATCAGTACCCGACCGGCGTCACCCTGTCGCTGGCGCGGCGGCTGGAGCTGCTGGAGTGGGCGCAACGCAACGATGGCCTGATCATCGAGGACGACTACGACGGCGAGTACCGCTATAGCGGCACACCGTTGGCGCCGCTCGCCGCCCTCGATCGGCAGGGCCGTGTGCTCTATGTCGGGACCTTCTGCAAGATCGCGTTTCCGGCGCTGCGCCTGGGCTATCTGGTCCTGCCGCCGGCGTTGGCCGAAGCCTTCGCCCGCCGTCGTGCGCTGGATATGCGCCACTCGGAGATCGGCACCCAGGCGGTCATGGCCGAATTCATCGCCGCCGGGCATTTCCAGCGACACATCCGGCGCATGCGCAGCGCGGCCCGGGCCCGGCGCGATGCCTTGCTGGCGGGTTGGCCGAGCGCGATCGACGGCTGCGCGCCGCTACCGCCGGTGCATGCCGGGCTGCATCTGTGCGTGCGGGTGAACAGCCTGGCGCGCGAGCGGGCGTTGATCGCTGCGGCTGAACGGGTTGGCGTTGAGATGTCGGCCCTGAGCCGCTACTGGCTGCCTGACAGCGCCACCCCGGAGGATGAACGAGCGGGGCTGGTGCTGGGGTTTGCCGCGGTGCCGGAGGCGCAGATCGAGCAGGCGCTGGAGGCGCTGCGGCGCGCCTGGCACCCATAGAAAGGCGGGGCGAAGCCGCCGCGCTCGCGGCGCGGCGGCCCGCTTTCGGTCACGGACGCAAGGGCACCAGTCGCGGCGCGATCATGTTCTCCGGGCGCAGGATGTCGTCGAGGGTGGCGTCGTCCAGCAACTGCTCCTCGCGGACCAGTTCCAGTACACCGCGGCCGCTGAGCAGCGCCTGGCCGGCGATGCGGGTGGCGTTCTCGTAGCCGATGTAGGGGTTCAGCGCGGTGATCAGGCCGATGGAGTTCTCCATCAGGCGCCGGCAGTGGTCTTCGTTCGCCGTGATGCCGACGATGCAATGCTCGCGCAGCATGTCCATGGCGCGTTGCAGCAGGCGGATCGAATCGAACAGTTTGAAGGCGATCAGCGGCTCCATCACGTTGAGCTGCAGCTGGCCGGCCTCGGCGGCCATGGTCAGCGCCAGGTCGTTGCCGATGACTTCGAAGGCCACCTGGTTGACCGCTTCGGGAATCACCGGGTTGACCTTGCCCGGCATGATCGAGCTGCCCGGCTGGCGGGGCGGCAGGTTGATCTCGTTGATCCCGGTACGCGGACCGCTGGAGAGCAGGCGCAGGTCGTTGCAGATCTTCGACAGCTTCACCGCCAGACGCTTGAGCATGCTGGAGAAAGTGACGAAGGCGCCCATGTCGGAGGTGGCTTCGATCAGGTCGGCAGCGGGTTTCAGCGGATGGCCGCTGATGGTCGCCAGGCGGTGCACGGCAAGGGCCTGATAGTTCGGGTCGGCGTTGATGCCGGTGCCGATGGCGGTGCCGCCGAGGTTCACTTCGACCAGCAGCTGTGGCGCGATCAGGCGCAGGTGCTCGAGATCCTCGCCGAGGGTGGTGGCGAAGGCGCGGAATTCCTGGCCGAGGGTCATCGGCACCGCGTCCTGCAGCTGGGTACGGCCCATCTTGAGGATATGCGCGAACTCCGCCGACTTGCCGGTGAAGGCTTGCACCAGGCTGTCGAGGCTGGCCAGCAAGGTGTCATGGCCGAGCAGCAGGCCCAGGCGAATGGCGGTGGGGTAGGCGTCGTTGGTCGACTGCGCCATGTTCACGTCGTTGTTCGGATGCAGGTGGCGGTACTCGCCTTTGGCGTGGCCCATGTATTCCAGCGCCAGGTTGGCGATCACCTCGTTGGCGTTCATGTTGGTCGAGGTGCCGGCGCCGCCCTGGATCATGTCGACGACGAATTGGTCGTGGTGCTCGCCGCGGATCAGTCGGGCGCAGGCCTGGCTGATCGCCAGGTGCTTGGCGTCGCTGAGGTGTCCCAGCTCACGGTTGGCGTCCGCGGCAGCCTGCTTGACCATGGCCAGTGCCACCACCAGCTTGGGGTAGTGCGACAAGGGTACGCCGGACAGATGGAAATTGTGCACGGCGCGCAGCGTCTGGATGCCGTAGTAGGCGTCGGCGGGTACTTCGAGAGCGCCAAGCAGGTCTTTTTCGAGGCGGAACGATGCAGCAGAGGACATGAGGGTTCTCATCCGAGAGAAAAGCGGCAAGTGCCGCGAAGGCCGCTACGATAGGGCCTGAGGCCTGTTGCGGGCCAATGCCGTTAAACGCTGGGTCATGCACAATCGGCATAACGAGCATGTGACGTCGCCTCGCTGGCGAGCGTTATTGCGACGTACGATCGTCCCTGACACGGCTGCCCGGAGCACCCATGAACATCGAAACCAAGTGGCTGGAGGATCTGGTCGCCCTGGCTGCCACGCGCAGCTTTTCCCAGGCCGCCGAGCGGCGCTTCGTCACCCAGCCGGCCTTCAGCCGTCGCATTCGCAGCCTGGAAAATACGCTGGGCCTGACCCTGGTGAACCGCGCCCGGACGCCGGTCGAACTGACCGAGGCGGGCCAGCTGTTTCTGGTCACGGCACGCAACATGGTCGAGCAGCTGGGCGAAGTGGTGCATTACCTGCACAACCTCGAGGGGCAGCGTGGCGAGGTGTTGCAGATCGCCGCCGCGCATTCGCTGGCGCTGGGGTTCTTCCCCGGATGGCTGGCGCGCCTGCGCCAGGACGGTGTACCGGTCAACAGCCGGCTAGTGGCCACCAATGTTGGCGAAGCCGTGCATTCGTTGCGTGAGGGCGCCTGCGACCTGATCCTCGCCTATTACGATCCGGATGCCGCGTTGCAGATGGACCCGGAGCTGTTCCCCTCGCTGGCGCTGGGGCGCACCGAGATCGTCCCGGTCTGCGCGGTCGATGACGCGGGTCGGCCGCTGTTCGATCCTGACAGCGGTCAGAGCGTCCCGCTGCTGGCCTACAGCGCCGGTGCCTCGCTGGGGCGCTCGGTCAATCTGCTGCTGCGCCAGCGTGGGCTGCGCTCGACCACCGTGTACGAAACGGCGATGGCCGACAGCCTGAAAAGCATGGCCATGCAACGGCTGGGGCTGGCCTGGGTGCCGCGCCTGAGCGTCACCGCCGAACTCGAGCGTGGCGAACTGGTGGTCTGCGGTGGCGAACACTGGCGGGTGCCGCTGGAGATACGCCTGTATCGCTGTGCACTGGTACGCAAGGCGCCGGTGCGGTTGCTCTGGCGCAAGCTGGAGAGCGGCGCGGGGCAGGAGGGCGAGGCCCTGACAGTCGAGTGAGACCCGGACGCGATCGACGCGTCCGGGCGTGGCGTCACATGCCCAGCACGATCCGGCCTTCGATGGTGCCAGCGCGCATCTGGTCGAAGATCTGGTTGATATCGTCCAGCTTGCCGTGGTGGATGGTCGCCTTGACCAGCCCTTCGGCGGCAAAGTCCAGCGCCTCCTGCAGATCCGCGCGGGTGCCGACGATGGAGCCGGTGATGCTGATGGCCTTGAGCACCACATCGAAGATCGGCGTCGGGAAGTCGCCTGGTGGCAAGCCGACCAGGGCGACGGTGCCGTGCCGCCGCGCCATGCCGATGGCCTGCCCGAAGGCGCTGTTGGACACCGCGGTCACCAGCACGCCGTGAGCGCCGCCGATGTCGCGCTGGATGACCGCCACCGGATCCTCATGGCGAGCGTTGACCGTCAGGCTGGCGCCGAGGGTGCGCGCCAGTTCCAGCTTGGCGTCGTCGACATCCACCGCCGCGACGTGCAGGCCCATGGCCTTGGCGTATTGCACGGCGACGTGGCCGAGCCCGCCGATGCCGGAAATCACCACCCACTGGCCCGGGCGGGCGTTGGTCACCTTCAGTCCCTTGTACACGGTGACGCCGGCGCAGAGGATCGGCGCGATCTCGTCGAACGCCACCTGCTTGGGCAGGATGCCCACGTAGTTGGGATCGGCCAGGACGTATTCGGCGTAGCCGCCATTGACCGAATAGCCGGTGTTCTGTTGATCGGTGCAAAGCGTTTCCCAGCCGGTCAGACAGTGCTCGCAGCAGCCGCAGGCCGTGTACAGCCAGGGCACACCGACCCGGTCGCCTTCTTTGACGCGGGTAACACCGCTGCCGACGGCGGCGACATAGCCGACGCCCTCATGGCCAGGAATGAACGGCAGCGACGGACGCACCGGCCAGTCGCCCTCGACGGCGTGCAGGTCGGTATGGCACACCCCGCAGGCCTCGATCTTGACTAGGATCTGCCCTGCGCCTGGCAGCGGCACCTTCACTTCCTCGATGCGCAACGGCTCGCCGAAGGCATGTGCCACGGCGGCTTTCATGGTCTGGTTCATGACGGAATCTCCTTCGCCTGGGGACCGCCAGTCTGCGCCGCGGCCATGACCGCATCATTGGCGTCGAGCAATGCCCGCCGCGATCCGAGACCTGGCCGGACGCACGGTCGCGGGTGCCGGCGCGCGGGGGCTTGCGCTATACTGCGCGGCCTTCGGTCGGACCGGTTCCGGCCATGTACCTGCACGGCCGCGCTGTTTTCAGTGCGGCCGTTGTTCCTGATGCGCCGGCAGGCGCCGAAGAGAGGCACGACGATGACCGCACTGGTAGGCGTGATCATGGGCTCCAAGTCCGACTGGTCCACCTTGAGCCACACCGCAGACATGCTGGAAAAGCTCGGCATTCCGCACGAAGTCACCGTGGTGTCCGCGCACCGCACGCCCGATCTGCTGTTCCAGTACGCCGAGCAGGCCGAGGCGCGCGGCCTGCGCGTGATCATCGCCGGCGCGGGCGGTGCTGCCCACCTGCCGGGCATGTGCGCGGCCAAGACCCATCTGCCGGTACTCGGCGTGCCGGTGCAGTCTTCCATGCTCTCCGGCGTGGACTCGCTGTTGTCGATCGTGCAGATGCCAGCCGGTGTGCCGGTCGCCACCCTGGCCATCGGCAAGGCGGGCGCGGTTAACGCCGCGCTGCTCTCGGCCAGCATCCTCGGCCACGAATTCCCCGAGTACCACGCCGCGCTGAAGGCATTCCGCGACGAACAGACCCAGACCGTGCTCGACAACCCGGACCCGAGGAACGCGTAAATGAAAATCGGCGTGATCGGTGGCGGCCAGCTGGGCCGCATGCTCGCCCTGGCGGGGACTCCGCTGGGCATGAACTTCGCCTTCCTTGACCCGGCCCCGGACGCTTGTGCGGCGGCCCTTGGCGAACACCTGCGGGCGGACTACAGCGATCAGGATCACCTGCGCCAGCTGGCCGATGAGGTCGACCTGGTGACCTTCGAGTTCGAAAGCGTGCCGGCCGAGACGGTGGCGTTTCTCTCGCAGTTCGTGCCGGTCTATCCGAGCGCCGAGGCGCTGCGCATTGCCCGCGACCGCTGGTTCGAAAAGTCCATGTTCAAGGACCTCGGCATCCCCACGCCGGAATTTGCCGACATCCAGTCCCAGGCCGATCTCGACGCCGCTGCGGCCAGTATCGGCCTGCCGGCCGTGCTCAAGACGCGCACCCTGGGTTACGACGGCAAAGGTCAGAAGGTCCTGCGCAAGCCGGCCGATGTCGCCAATGCCTTCGCCGAGCTGGGCAGCGTGCCCTGCATCCTGGAAGGCTTCGTGCCGTTCAGCGGTGAGGTCTCGCTGATCGCCGTGCGCGGTCGGGACGGCGAGACCTGTTTCTATCCGTTGGTCCACAACACGCATGAAGAAGGCATCCTGCGGTTGTCGGTGGCCAGCAGCAATCATCCGCTGCAGGCGCTGGCCGAGGACTATGTCGGCCGCGTGCTGACCAAGCTGGATTATGTCGGCGTGCTGGCTTTCGAGTTCTTTGAGGTCGATGGCGGGCTCAAGGCCAACGAGATCGCGCCGCGGGTGCACAACTCCGGTCACTGGACCATCGAGGGCGCCGAGTGCAGCCAGTTCGAAAACCACCTGCGTGCCGTGACGGGCCTGCCGCTGGGTTCGACGGCCAAGCTGGGCGAGAGCGCGATGCTCAACTTCATCGGCGAAGTGCCCGCCGTGGAAAAAGTCATCGCGGTCGAGGATTGCCACCTGCATCACTACGGCAAGGCATTCAAGGTCGGGCGCAAGGTCGGTCATGCCACCCTGCGCTGTCCGGACCGCGCCACGTTGGATCGTCAGATCACGGCGGTCGAGTCGCTGATCAGCCGCGATTGATCCTCCGGTCGTCTGGCGCGATGGATTCGCCGGCGAACTGGCTAGCTCGCCTCCTGTCCGAGAATACGTAACGCATATTTTCGGACTTGAGGAGATCGCCAATGGGCATCATCGGAACCATCATCATCGGCCTGATCGTGGGCCTCATCGCACGTTTCCTGAAGCCCGGCAACGACAGCATGGGCTGGATCATGACCATCCTGCTGGGTATTGGCGGCTCGCTGCTGGCCACCTACGGCGGTCAGGCGCTTGGCCTCTACGAGGCGGGTGAGGGGGCAGGCTTTATCGGTGCGGTGGTCGGTGCGATCATCCTGCTGGTGATCTACGGCATGGTGACCGGCCGTAAGCACTGATTCGCCCGGGGCCGCGTCCCGTGGCGGCCCCGTTCCCTCACCACCTGGTTGTCATGCGCCCGATACTTCTTTTTCTGTTGCTCGCTTTTACCGCTTTGGTTCATGCCGCCCCGGCTGAACTCGACTGGCTCGAGCTGATGCCCGCCGAGGACCGCAAGGCGCTGGAGGAAATGCCCGAGATCGAGCACGACTCTCCGGAGGCCCGTGGCTTCAGCGACCAGGGCGGGCTCAAGCAGGACGCCGGACTGCCGGCCGTGATGTATTCGGCCAAGACCGTCCCGTCGCTGGCTGGCAAGGGCGTCCGGCTCGGCGGTTATCCGGTCCCGCTGGAAACGGACAACCAGGGACGCAGTACCGAATTCTTCCTGGTGCCCTATCCAGGCGCCTGCATCCACGTGCCGCCACCACCGCCCAATCAGATCGTGATGGTCCGCTATCCGCAGGGGATCACCCTTGACGACATTTATGCGCCGCTCTGGGTGGATGGCCGGTTGCAGATCGAGTCGGTCAGCAATGACCTGGCCGACGCCGCCTACGTGATCGCCGCCGACAAGGTGACTGTGGTCGATGAAAGCGACCTCTGAGCATCGGCCGGCCTCGGCTTCGCTCGATGAAGCGGAGCGTGAGGCCTTCCGCACGCTGGCAGCCCGGACGGACGGCATCGATGTCGAGGTCTACCGGAAATTCGACAAGGATCCGCTGGAGCCGATCATTGGCCTGGGCCGTGTCGATGCGCCGATCGCCTTCTTCGGGCGCGATCCGGGGCGCGAGGAAGTTCGCCATGGTGAGCCGTTCATAGGCGCGGGCGGGCAGTGGGTGCGCCGCGTGCTCTACCGGCATCTGCACGGCGAAGACATGCCGGATTTCGAGGCTGGCCGCGCGCTTGGCCACGAATTCTTCTGGATCAATACGGTGCCCTACAAACCACTGGGCAATCGCGCCTGGTCGATGGCGGTCAAGCGGCGCTTCCAGCCGCTCATGCAGCAGCTGCTGATCGAGCACTGGCAGGGCCGCGATATCGTCACGCTGGGTCGCGAGGCCTTCCTCTGGTTCGGCCTGGAACAACCTCGCGAGGTGCGCCAGCAGCTCGAGACTTTCTGGCGGCGGGAAGACCGCTTCAGCGAGCACATCGAGATCAGGCTGGCGTCGGAGCAGCGGGCTGATCGCGTGTTCCGCCTGCACCCGCTGCCGCATCCCTCGCCGCGCAATCGCACCTGGTTCGATCGGTTTCCAGCGCTGCTGGAGGCGCGTTTGCATCAGCTGCTCGGCTGAGCGAATCAGGCATCGGTACCCAGTTGGCGCATGAAACCCCGGTCGATGTGATCCTTCCAGCGCCCCAGCCAACGGCCCTCGGCTGTCAGGCCGGCCCAGCTCAGCAGCGCGCCGCGTTGTCCGTCGGCAAGCAGCGCGAGGCTGTGGGTCTGCGGATGATAGTGGCGCAGGGGCTGGCCAATCGCTGCCCGACCGAGGTTGGTGGCCAGCACGGCTGCCTGGCGTACCGCGTGCACGCCGTTGCGTTCGGCACCGGGCAGGCTGGCGCAGTCGCCACTGGCGAACACATGCGGATGCGAGCGGCTTTGCAGCGCCGGGGTGACTTCGATGAAGCCGCGGGCATCCAGGCGCAGGCCGGAGTCACGCAGCCATTCGATGGGGTTGGGCCCGGTGGCGACCACCAGCCGCCGACCGCGCCAGCGGACCTGGCCGTCACCGATCAGGGTGTTGCCGTGCACCGCCTGGATCGGCGTTTGCTCGCATACCTGAACCCCCGCAGCCTGCAGATGCTGCAGCGCCAGGCGGCGCAGGCGCGGCGGATGGCCCGCGAGCAGGGCGCCTGCGGTGAACAGGTAGGTTGCCGGGAGCCGTTCGGCCATCGCCAGGGCGAGTTCGACGCCAGCGGCGCCACCACCAAGAACGGCGACGGGCTCCGGAATCTCCTGCCATTGCTGCCAGCGCCGGATGAAGTCGGCGAATGGCTTCACCGAGAGCAGCTCCATGCCGTCGCCCGACTGCTCGGGCAGCCAGGGCAACGAGCCCAGGTTGAGCGACATCCAGGTGCTGCGCAGGGTCTCGCCGGTAGCCAGGAGCAATTCGGGCGTCTCGGGCAGCAGCGCGACCATCGTCCCCTGTACGAACTCCACTTCCGCGGCGGCGCACAGCTTGGGCAGTGCGACACGGCATTGGCGGGTGTGGTAATGCTCGGCGATCAGCCCGGGCATCATGCCCGAATACCAGGCGTGAGGCTCGGCCGAGACCAGGCCGATGCGGCCGACCGGGCGTTCGCGGCTGGCCCATTGGCGCAGCGCGCCGAGGTGGCTGTGGCCGGCGCCAGCGAGCAGCAGGTCGAAGTCAGTGTTCATGGCGCATCAGATCGAAGCTGATGCAGGCGGGGAGCGGATTGGCTGGGGGCTGTCAGCGTGACGTCCATGACAAGTGTCCTCCAGAGCAATGCAACCGGCAGGCAGGGTCGCGTCGCGCGCCGTCGACGGTGGCCCGTGCGGCGAACGATGCGTGTGTTGCAGTATAGATTCGATACGCCTGGGCGCCTGGCTCTTCTTCGTTTGACGGGCGCGAGGCAGGCCCTACAGAGCTTCGACGCCGATCGCCACGCTCAGGCTGTGGCGCGCGCCCGCTTCCAGCACGACGCAGTCTTCCATCACATTGGCCGTTTCGATGCAGAGCATGCGCTGCCAGGCGTCGTCGGCGAACTGCGACAAACGCCGGGCCTTGTCGATCCAGGGGTTCCACAGCACGGCCGAGCGCGAACCCTGCGTTTCCAGGATGATCCGCCGACCAAGTCCGTTATCGCGCAGGCACAGCACGGGCGGCAGGTCGAGGTAGATGCGGTCGGTTTCTCCGTTAAAGTGCAGATCACCTTGTTGTTGGCGCCGCTGCCAGGCCTCCAGGGTATCGATATAGGGGCGACCATCGAGGCCCTCCACTGCGACCTGGTCAATGTGGCTGATGGCGAAGTAGCTGTGCAGCGCCTGGGTCAACGCGACAGCGGAGGGGCCCTGGTTATGGCTGGTCAACGTCAGGTGCAGGCGCTGGTCCAGGCGGATCTGCAGGTTCAGTCCGACCGCATGCGGCCAACCCGGAAGGCTGGCCGCGTCGCAGGTGAATTCCAGTGTGGCGCTGTCGCTGCGCGTGTCCTTTAGCTGCCAGTCGATGTTGCGTACCAGGCCATGTGCCGGCGCGGGTGCGCTGCCCTGATAAGCCTCGCGCACCGGTTCCGGATTGCGCGCCAGGTCGCCAAACCAGGGCCAGCATACCGGTACGCCCCCGCGCACGGCCTGGCCGCGCTCGAATGCCGCCTCCTCGCTGAGCCAGATGATCGGGGCATCGCCATGGCGATAGCTGAGTACTTGCGCGCCCTGTTCGGCGACGAGCACTTCGGCCGCTCCGTTGCGGATACGCCAGCAGGCGAGTTGGTCCATTTCGATGCGCTGGATGTCGACGGGCATGACGGTTCTCGAAAGCAAGGGTTGGTAGGCGTTCTGACCCGGCCGGCACGGCTGAGGTCGGGCGAAGCGGGAGCGGGCCGATGCCCGGCGACCCTAGCGGCCCGGGCTCGGCTCGTTGCGGCGCTTAGCGCCCCTGGCAGGCGCCCACGCGCAGCCAGCGCTCCAGCAGTTTGAAGCCCTGCATGAGCACGAAGGCGATGATCAGGTAGATCAGGCCGGCGGTGAGGAACATCTCCTCGTGCATGTAGGTGCGCGCGGCGATCTTGCGTGCCATGCCGGTGAGCTCGAGCAGGGTGATGGTGCTCGCCAGCGCGCTGGCCTTGAGCATCAGGATCACTTCGTTGCTGTAGGCGGGCAGGCCGATGCGTGCCGCCCGTGGCAGGATGATGTGCCACAGCGCCTGGCGCCTAGACATGCCGAGTGCCCGCGCCGCTTCGACTTCCCCGGCTGGCACGTTCTGAATCGCGCCACGCAGGATTTCGGCGATATAGGCGGCGGTGTGCAGGGTCATGGTGATGATCGCGCACCAATAAGGTTCACGCAGGTAAGGCCAGAGCGCGCTCTCGCGCACGACCTCGAACTGCGCCATGCCGTAGTAGACGAGGAACAGCTGCACCAGCAGGGGTGTGCCGCGGAAGAAGAAGATGTAGCCGTAGGGCAGCGCGCGTATCG
Source organism: Stutzerimonas stutzeri (assembly GCF_019090095.1). Classification (NCBI taxonomy): domain Bacteria; kingdom Pseudomonadati; phylum Pseudomonadota; class Gammaproteobacteria; order Pseudomonadales; family Pseudomonadaceae; genus Stutzerimonas; species Stutzerimonas stutzeri. Next base: position 517,114 of record NZ_JAGQFP010000002.1, read on the forward strand.
CCAGGATACGTGACGAGCGCGCGATGCCCAGCGGCAGCGCAAGAATCAGTCCGGCAACGACCGAGGCGCCGACCAGTTGCAGCGTCAGCCAGGCGCCCTCGATGAAGCTCGGTAGCCATTTGATGAACAGTTCCCAGCTCATGCGGCACTCCTGGCGAAGCCGCGACCGGCACGTTTTTCAAGAAAGTACATGGCGGTCATGGCGACGACCGTCAGGCCCAGGTAGATGAAGGCCGCGACGAGGAAGAAGGTGAAGGGCTCCTTGCTGGCGGTCACGGCGATCTGTGAGCGGCGCATGATCTCCTCGAGTCCGATTACCGAGACCAGCGCGGTGTCCTTCATCAGGATCATGAACAGATTACCCAGACCGGGCAGGGCCAGGCGCCACATCTGAGGCAGGATCAGCCGCAGGAAGATGCGCCGCTTGCCCAGGCCGAGTGCCAGGCCGGCTTCCCGGTGCCCCTTGGGAATCGCCAGCAGGGCGCCGCGGAAGACTTCCGTGGCGTAGGCGCCAAAACACAGGCCCAGCGCGATGGTGCCCGCGGCAAACGGGCTCAGGGCCAGGTTGTCGATGCCGAAGACTTCGCCGATACCGCGCACCAGGCCGATGGTGCCGAAATAGATCAGCAGCACCCAGAGCAGCTCGGGTACACCGCGGACGATGGTCGAATAGGTGCCGCCGAGCCAGCGCAGGGCGACATAGGGGGAGGTCTTGGCAAGCGCGCCGAGCAGACCGAGTACCAGCCCCAGCGCCAGGGCGGCAAGGGCCAGCTGAATGGTCATCCAGGTCCCGGCGATCAACGCCGGGCCGAATCCATGAAGGTCGGGAATCATATAGGCTCAAACACCAAAGCCCGACCTGCCAGAGCGGCGGCCGGGCTTTGATTCAGACGGATCAGTAAATGTCGAAAGGGAAGTACTTGGCGTTCAGTTTCTCGTAGGTGCCATCGGCCCGGATTTCCGCCAGCGCCTTGTTCAGCTTCTCGCGCAGTTCATCGTTGCCCTTGCGCACCGCGATGGCGATCTTGTCGTTGTCGAACACCGGCTTGCCCTTGAATTCGAAGTTCTTGCCGGCATCGCTTTTGAGCCACTCCCACTGCACGAACGAGTCGGCCAGAATGCCGTCGACGCGGCCCGAGGCCAGATCGAGGTAGGCGTTTTCCTGGGTGTCGTAGAGCTTGATGTCTACCACGTCGTCGAGGTTGTCTTCCAGCCAGGTGCCGGCGATGGTCGCGCGCTGGGCACCGATGGTCTTGCCTTTCAGGTAGCTCTCATCGGTCTTGAAGTCGACGGACTTGGGCGCCACGAACTGCAGCTTGTTGGTGTAGTAGTGGTCGGTGAAGTCGACGGCCTGCTTGCGCTCTTCGGTGACCGACATGGAGGCGGCGAGGAAATCGAACTTGCCGGCGTTCAGCGCGGGAATGATGCCGTCCCAATCGGAGGTGACCACTTCGCACTCGACTTCCATCTTGGCGCAGAGGGCGTGGGCGATGTCCAGGTCGAAGCCGACCACCTGGCCGCTGGCGTCGATCAGGTTGAACGGCGGGTAGGCGCCCTCGGTGCCGATGCGCAGCTTGTCAGCGGCAAAGGCGTTGGCGCCGAGCATCAGGGTGGCGGCGGCGGTCAGCAGAATCTTCTTATAGCTTTTCATTCGGTGTTGCTCCATTAACGGTGGCTGGACATGAACTGTTTACAGCGTGCCGATTGGGGGTTGTCGAACACCTGCTCCGGCGTTCCTTGCTCTTCGATCAGGCCCTGGTGGAGGAAAACCACCTCACTGGAAACCTGTTTGGCGAAGTTCATTTCATGGGTGACCAGCAGCATGGTCCGGCCCTCGTCGGCCAGTGACCTGATCACGGCAAGCACTTCTTGTACCATTTCCGGGTCGAGCGCCGAGGTCGGCTCGTCGAACAGGATCACCTGCGGTTGCATCGCCAAGGTGCGGGCGATGGCGGCGCGTTGTTGCTGACCACCGGAGAGCTGGTTGGGATAGACGTGGCGCTTGTCGGCGATGCCGACCTTGGCCAGCAGTGCCTCGGCTGTTTCGATGGCTTCGGCCTTGCTCTGACCGAGCACGCGGCGCGGGGCCTCGATGATGTTGTCGAGCACGCTCATGTGCGGCCAGAGGTTGAAATTCTGGAACACGAAGCCGAGTTTGCTGCGCATCAGGTTGATCTGCTTGCCGTCGGCGGCCACCAGATCGCCGTCTTTGGCGCGCTTGAGCCGTAGCTGTTCGCCGGCGACGATGATTTCGCCTTCGTTCGGGTTTTCCAGCAGATTGATGCAGCGCAGGAAGGTCGATTTTCCGGAGCCGGACGAGCCGAGTATGGAAATTACATCGCCGTCGCGCGCAGTCAGCGAGATGCCCTTGAGTACTTCCAGATCGCCGTAGCGCTTGTGCAGATTGCGGATTTCCAGTGCTGGGATGGCCTCGGCCATTGAGCTTCCTCTTCTCGGACCCGAGCGTTGCCTGGTCCTTTTTCTATGTAAATTGCGCTCCGGCCGACTGCTCGCCTTCCTGGCGAGGCGCAAACCTAGCATGGGCTGGGGCATGCGCCAAGCCGAGGTTTGTGACCGGTCGGTCACGGGCGGCGGGCCTGATTGCGTTGCCCTTCTATGTATAGATGAATTTGCCGACTTCGGTCGAAATCCCTACACAAGCTCTCGCGTCGTACCTCGGCATGTGCCTACGGCTGCTCGGGTTTGGGCAGGTCCGGTTCGCTGTCCAGCATCTCGTCGTGCTCCTGCATCCGCCACGGCAGGCTGCCGGGCGAAATATGCAGGAAATGCAGGTACTTCTCGAACTGGTCGAGGATGTCACTGATGATGTCCTGCTGGCCGTAACCATAGATGTCGTAATGCTGCCCGCCGCGGCGCAGGAATACTTCGGCGCGGTAGTACTGTTCCTCGGCATCCGGCCCTTCCGAGAGGGCGAAGGCGGGCATCGCGTAGCCGACCATGCGGATCTCGTAGATGAAGTCCAGCTGGTCGTCCTTGACGACTTCGAGGTAGACCCGGGCGTTGGCGTCGTCGCTGTGCACTTCGGCGTTCCAGCCCTGGCCGCCAAGCTCACGCTGCACCCGGCGCATGGCCTTGAGCACGGTGCTGTTCATGAAGTCCTCGACCTGTTCGCGGCCGGGGAAGCTGACCAGCCCGGCGAGGCGCTTCTTCCACAGGCCGGGACCGGCATTGCTGGCCAGGCGTGTGCTCTGCATGTGGCTCTGCAGGCTGGTTTCGTGGTGCCCTTCGATGACCAGCGCGCGCCACATGCCCAGCGCGGCGATCAGCATGATGATGGCAAACGGCAAGGCGCTGGCGATGGTCATGGTCTGCAGCGCGCTGAGACCGCCGGCGAGCAGCAGCGTCGCGGCCACCAACCCCTCGGCGGACGCCCAGAACACCCGTTGCCAGACCGGGGTGCGACTGGCGCCACCTGCGGCCAGCGAGTCGATGACCAGGGAGCCGGAATCCGAGGACGTGACGAAGAAGGTGATGATCAGCACCACCGCCAGGAACGAGGCGATGGCGGACATGGGGAGCAGCTCGAACAGCTTGAACAGCGCGATCGCGTTATCCGCCTGTACGTCCGAGATCAACGAGGTATAGCCCTCGACCATGATCAGGTGCAGGGCGGTGTCGCCGAACACCGAGAACCAGAGAAAGGTGAAGATGGTCGGCACGAACATCACGCCGAAGACGAACTGGCGAATCGTCCGGCCGCGGCTGATCTTGGCGATGAACAGCCCGACGAAGGGGGACCAGGCGATGGTCCAGCCGAAGATGAACAACGTCCAGTTGCCGATCCAGTCACTGCGCGAATAGGCCTGCAGGTTGAATGTGCGCTCGATGATGTTGTTCAGGTAACTGCCGGTGTTCTGCAGAAAGGTCTCGAGGATGAAGATGCTCGGCCCGACCAGGAACACGAACAGCATCAGGCCGATCGCCAGAATCATGTTCAGCAGCGACAGGTTCTTCACGCCCTTGTCCAGCCCGGCGACGACCGAGCAGATGGCCAGCGCGGTGATGATGGCGATGGCGATGATCTGTACCGTGATGCTCACCGGAATACCGGGCCACAGGTAGTTGATGCCAGCGTTGATCTGGGTGACCGACAGGCCCAGCGTGGTAGCGATGCCGAACAAGGTACCGAGGATGGCGAAGACATCCACCACATGGCCGATCGGCCCGTAGATGCGTTCGCCGATAATCGGATACAGCGCTGAACGCATCGACAGGGGCAGGCCATGGCGGAACGAGAAGTAGGCCAGCACCAGCCCGGTCAGGCCGTAGATCGCCCAGATGTGGAAGCCCCAGTGAAAGAAGGCGATCTGCATCGCCTGCTTGGCCGAGTCCACGGTCTGTGCGGCACCCGCCGGCGGCGAGGCGTAATGCAGCACCGGCTCGGCGACGCCGAAGAACAGTAGCGCGATACCGTAGCCGGCCGAGAACAGCATGGCGAACCAGGCGGGGAAACTGTATTGCGGCTCCGCGTGGTCGGGGCCGAGCTTGATACTGCCCCAGGGCGTCATCGCTATGCCGACGATGAACACCAGGAAGAACGCCACCGAGAGCATGTAGAACCAGCCGAAGTTGGTGGTGATGAACGCCAGCGTCGCGCTGAATACCTCGCCGGCCAGCTCCGGGTTGCTGATCGTACCGATCACCAGCAGCAGCGTGACGACCACCGCGGGGATGAATACCGGAAAAAGGATGATGGCTCGTGGCAGCTTCTTGTCGGCTTCCATGTGTCGTTCTGGCCTCTGGTTGGCAAGTGGGACGGACGCGCGGTGGCTCCCGAAAAAAGGCGGCACATAGGGGTAGACGGCCGTTTGCGGCGAAATACTCACGCCGCCAGGGCCGTCGCGAAAAAACGGCGTACGCGCATAGCTGCAGCGGGAGGGCCCGAAAGGCGGGTGATGGGGGCGGGTCAGTGGCTGTCTAGGCGGTCCCATAGCCGGCAGTCACCGGCTCAGTAGGCCGGCTCCAGCTGGTGCCGACGGAGAATGGCCGGCACCGTGCCGTCGCCGATCGCCTCGTCCAGGGCCCGCTCGAAAGCGTTGAATTGCGCCTCACTGACGGTCTTGCGTGACAGGCCGATGCCGTAGGTGATCGGCCCCAGTTCTCCCGCCTCGCGCAAGCCATCGAGCTGCTCGTCTTCGATCAGATGCCAGGCCACGTCCTCATTGAGCACCGCCACGCCGTCCTGGCCGAAACGCCCGGACTGCAGCATGCGTAACAGGCGGCGGTTGTCGGCGGTCAGGTGCAAGCGTACGTCCGGCACGGCCTTGAGCCGTTCGGAAAGCACGTAGGAGGTTCCGGAGGGGCCGTAGACACCGATCAGCCGACCGGCCAGATCGCTAGGCTGGTGATAGACGAAGGCGCTGTCCTTGCGAGCGAAGACGGCGTAGCGAGAGGTCACCAGCATGCGGCTGATATGGAAAAGCTGCTCGCGCCTGGGTGACCGCACCAGGGTGAAGATGCCATCGGCCTGGCCTTGTTCGGCCAACAGCAATGCGCGCCGCCAAGGGTATAGTGAAATGGTGCAGTCCTGCTGTAGGCGCCAGCACACCGCCTGCACGATTTCGACCAGGGGGCCACCGGCTCCGTCGCTGCCAGGTTCGCCGGCAGGGTAGGTAAAGGGTGGAAAGTCCTCGGTCACGAAATGCCAGGGCGCGGCACTGGTCGTGACAAGGGCCAGCGATAGCCATATCACGAAAATCGAGAGGGTCGTCTGCACGGCGTGGCTCCTTGCGTCTTGTTCGGCCATCCCTGGCGGCGGCGGTGCGGTCACGTGGCATCCACGCCATCACGCAGCTATCAGCCTAGCCGAGAATTAAGTCAAAGCGGCCAGAGCGAGCCGAGACTTAACGAGCAGATCTACAAGGTGCTTGGAGCAGCAGGCGCAGCCCGGCGGGTGCCCAGCTCAGGGTCAGTGCCACACTCATCGCCGCAGCGCTGGTCAGGAACAACCAGAGCAGGGTGCCGAAGCCTCCGCCCTGTGCATCGAGCAGCACGAGCAGCGCCGCCGACAGGCACAGCGTCGCGCAAAGCTTTCGCGCCCATTGGCCCTTTGCAGTGGCAGGACAGGCCTGCGCATCGACCCGTTTGCGTTGCGCTGGCTGACAGAGCGCCAACAACGCGAAGGCCAGGTAGCACAGTGCGAACGCGCAAAGGGTGCCGAGCCACTCAGGCATGTTGGCGTTCCTCATGGGCCGGTAGCGGTCCGGGTTCGGTTGAGGGCGCTCCACGCCGGATCCGCCGCGCCGCCAGCAGGCAGAAGCCGGCGAGTGCCAGCAGTGCCAAATCCATACCGGCGACTGCCGCGTTTTCGCTGCTGAGGCTGCGCAGCGGATGGTCGCCGGTAGTCATCCAGTTCAGCAAAACCGCGGCGACGGCCATTACCGAGGCCAGTTGCAGCTGCCGATGCCAGGCCTGCCTCGGGCGCAGCACGGCGTGAGCCAGCGCCAGCAACCAGCACAAATAGAAGGCCCAGCCCTCCAGCGCCGCGCGCCGGTTACCGACCGCCAAGCCCTCCGCTGGCAGCAGGCGATTGGCGATGAAGAAGGCCAGCGTCGCAATGATCAGCCCGGCACCCGCGGTTACGCTCAGTGCGTGGACCAGGCGCGCGCCAATACGCCCTTGGCGGGCGTGCCTGGCCTGCCGCGAGCCGGTCCAGAACAGCAGCCCGGTGCCGATCAGCACGCAGCCGCTCATGCCGCCGGCAAAGTACAGCCAGCGCAGCGTCCAATGGTCGAACTGGATGAAGTGCAGCCCCGTCAGGAAACGCTGGATTCCAGCGATGGGGGCGGCCGAATGCTCGCTCAGCAGCGCTCCGCTCACGCCATCGAAGGTCTGTCGATCAGCGCTCATGGTCACCGCGTCGGCGAAGGCGCGGCGTACCTCGACGTAGGCATTGCGGTCACCCGGATGCCAGACGCGCACCAGATAGGCTTCCGCCGGCGTGCCGTCGGCGCTCCAGCGTGCCGTCGCGCTCGCCAGCATGGCATCCAGCGAGGCGAGCTCGGCGTCCACACCGGCTGCCGGGCGCGAGTAGTTGCCCAGCGCTTCGAACTGGTGCCGGGCCTGCCCTTCGGGATAGAGCGCCTGGGTGATCCCAGGGAAATAGATCAGGTAGAAGATGATCAGTCCGGACAGGCTGATCACGAAATGAAACGGCAGCACCAGCACGCCGGTGAGGTTGTGCAGGTCGAGCAGGCTGCGTTGCAACCGCTTCTGTGGCCGGAAGGTGAAGAACTCAGCGAATACCTTGCGGTGGGCGACGACGCCGGAGACCAGCAGCACCAGCATGCCCATTCCGGCCATGCCGACCAGCCAGTAGCCAATGTTGCGCCAGCCGAGGTGCAGGCTGAAGTGAAAGGGGAAGATGAACCGGGTTGCGCCCCAGCTGCCCTGGTCGGCGATCAGCTCGCCGGTACGTGGATCGATGTAGCGGCGTACGGCGCCCTGCTGCGGGTCCTGATAATCGAACTGCAGGGTCGGTGCGCGCGGCGTTGGCAGGCTGAACGTCCAGACCGGCGCATCCGGCGCCAATCGTTGGGCATGGGGAAGGGCGAGCCGGTCGAGCGATACCTGCGCCGGTGGTGCCGCCAGCCGTGTACCGGGCTGCATCCAGCGGTCTATCTCTCGATCGAAGACCGACAGCGAGCCGGTCCAGAAGATCGCCAGCAGCAACCCGCCGAGTAGTACGCCGGCCCAGGTATGCAGCCAGCTCATCGATTGGCGAAAGCCTGTGCCTGGCGCCATTTCAACCCTCGACCAACGACGGAGCCAGTGCGTATCGCAGCGCAAGGCCGATCGCGATACCGGCCAGCAACAGCGCCCAGACCCGCCAGAGCCTGGGCTCGGCGAAGCTCCATAGCAGCAACGTGAGGTACAGGATGAAGCCCAGCATGGCGGTCAAGATCACCGCCTCGCTGCGCGCCATGCCGCCAGCCAGTACCAGCAGGTGAGCGCCGGCCGAGGCCAGCGCCACGGTGCAGGCATAGCCACCGCCGATGGCGGCGACGACGCGCAGCACCAGGCTGCTTCGCCGGGTCCACGGATGGCTGGGGAGAACGTCGCGCTTCATTGCGGCTGCGTACCTTTAGAAACTGACCTGGTAGCCGAGCGTGAGGGTGCGTCCACGCCCGTTGAAGACCCGCCCATCTCGGGTGACTTTCGAGCCGGTGTTGGCCGCCTGCGAGTAATAGGTCAGGTAGTCTTCGTTCATCAGGTTTTCGACGCCGACGCTGACTTCGCCGACCGGCAGGCGATAGCCCACGTACGCATCGACGAGGGTATAGCCGTCGAACTCCAGCCCGGGCGTGTCGAAGTCACGGCTGGCATAGTGGTTGGCCTGTAGCACGCTGTGCAGCTTGTCCGTCCAGTTCGCTTGCCAGCTGGCGCCGTAGCGGTCGGGCGATATGTTAGCGCCATTGAGATCGGTATCAACCTTGCCGTCGCCATCGGTATCGGAGCGACCATCGACCTGCGCGTACATCAGCTTCAGACGATGGGCGTCGTTGACCTGCCAACCGCCGGTGAATTCGATCCCGTCGATTTCGGTGCGTTCGCGGCGGATCTGATAGACCCCGCCAACGCTTTCCAGGCGTGAACCGAGATCGGCATCGGACTCGTAATAGCTGATCTCGGCATCGAACGGGCCATGCTTCAAGCGAAAGCCGATCTCGCGGTTTTCGGTTACCACCGGCTGCAGGTCGAGGAAGTTGTCGACGCTGGTGTTTGGCTGGCCAATGCCGCGCAGCACACGACCCACATCGGGCATGCCGAAACCTTCCGAATAGTTGGCGAACAGCTGCACCCAATCGGTCATCTGCCAGACCACGCCGGCGTTGTAGAGGGTTTCCTCGAAGGTCGGGTTGCCGCCTTCGACCTCCACGCCGCCCAGCGCGGGATTGGTCGAGGCGATGGTTCTGAAACTGTCGACGTCCAGGTCGGCGAACTCATGGCGAACGCCGGCAAAGAAGGTCAGGTCTTCGACCGCGCGGATCTCGGCCTGCAAGAAGGGTGCGTAGTTGCGGAAGACGGTCTCCGGTACCCATTCCCGATCGGTGAGGATCAGTTGCTGGCTGGTGGTGTCCTGCAGCACGTCGAGGCCGCCGGTGAGCATCAGGTGGTTGTCGAGCATGCCGTCGCGGCTGAGCGTTAGCTTGCCGCCGATCTTGTCCGATTCGTTCTGCGACTGATCGAACAGCGTGCCGACCGGTGCGATGTCGGCGTCCTGGAACGTACCGTTCGTTCCACCGCCGAAGCGCGCGCGGAAGCGCTGGGTATACAGCTGCAGACCCAGTTCATTGCCGTACAGGTCGGCATGCTTGTAGGACAGGCTGGTCGCCAGCACTTCGTTCTGTGGCGCCTTGCCCTGCGGGTCGCCCTTGCGTGACGTCGCCGGTACATCGGCGTCGGCATCGCCCGGCACGTTGATGTATTCGTGCTCACCCTCAACCTGGTAGCGATTGACCATCAAGCCGATGTTCTGGTTGTCATCGAGCCAGTAGCCGAGCTTGAGCAGCAGATCGGTGCTGGTCGAGTCCATGACGTCACCCTGGGTGTCGTCGACGCCGATCAGGTCGCCGTTGGCATCGTAGAACATGCCCTGGGTCTGCCAGCTGCTGCCAAGGAGATAGTCGAAGTTGCCCTGGGTACCCTCGACGCGATAGTCGAGCTTGTAGCCGAACCCTTCGGACTCGTAATTGGTGGGGGCGGTGACGCTGACCCCGGCGTGCTGACGCAGGGTCCCGCTCTCGGGGCGGCGAGTGACGTAGTTGATGATGCCGCCGGTTGCGCCCAGGCCATGCTCGGCGCTGGCGCCGTGGATGACCTCGATGCGTTCGACCATGGACAGATCGATGGTGTAGCCATCGCGCTGGCTGTCACGCAGGGGGGTCGATTGCGGCACGCCGTCAATCAGGATCAGTGCGGAGCGCCCGCGGAAGGTCTCGCCGGCGCTGCTCATCTTCTGCCGGCTCGGTGAGTAGGAGGGGATCAGGTTGCTCAGCACCGCGCCGTGATCCGACGTGATCGCCAACTGCTGTTCGATCTGCTCGCGACTGATTACCGTGATCTTTTGCGGCGTTTTGCCGGCCTCGCTCCTGGCCCGTGTTGCGCTGATGGTGACCGCTTCGAGCTCCGTTGCCTCCTCGGCCAGGGCAGACATGGACGACAAGGAGAAGGATGCAAGCGAAATGGACAGGCACAGACAGGATTTGCGAAACACGAGGCGCTCCCGATGTTGGTGTTGTTGGGAAATCGGGGCGGGAATGTAAACTAAATGAAAACAATTTGCATTGTCTTTGTGTTTCATGGTGATGCATTGCGTTCGCTGCGCGGGTGTGATCGCCGGCATGCATCGCTCCGTATCAGGCGCACGCGAAGTCGCGGCGTGAGCGGCCGTTTGGGCATGGGTTCTGGCATGGAGCAGGGAAGGCGCGTAGCGGACGCCGCTACGGTGGCGACACGAGCGGATCGATCGGGATGCCGGCCGCAAAACCGAGGTTGCGCCTCCGGGAGCTGGGTTGGTGTCCATCGCGGCAAGACGGGAGGGGAAGCGAACCCCAGAAAGCAAAAAGGCCCACCACACGGGTGAGCCTTTTTCGGTATTAGTGGTGCCCAGGGACGGAATCGAACCGCCGACACGGGGATTTTCAATCCCCTGCTCTACCGACTGAGCTACCTGGGCAACGGGGCGCTATTAGACGGATTTGGCATTTGCCTGTCAAGCGCGGTCGGGAAAAATATTTAGTCAGAACGGGCGTTTAGCGTTGCGAGGACGTTCTTGCGTGCGATTCGGGATGTCACGACACCCTCGCGGAGCGAGTCTTGCGCTGGCAGGACCCGCTCCGGTGGCCGATCACTCGCTCGGCGGTACGTAGCCTTCGGCCTGGGCGTAATCCTCGCCGGAGAAGAACTTGTCCATCTCGGCCTGGAGAAACTTGCGATCCTCGGCGTTCATCATGTTCAGTCGGCGCTCGTTGATCAGCATGGTCTGGTGTTTCTGCCAATCGTCCCAGGCCTTCTTCGAGACGTTGTTATAGATGTCCTCGCCTTTCGGGCCCGGATAGGGTGGGCGCTCGAGGCCTGGCAACGGTTCTTTGTACTTGCGGCAGTTCACGGTGCGGGTCATGACATCTCTCCTGCGTTCAGTTCAGCGGCGGCGCGCTTGAGCAGCGTCTTCACCGGGGCAGCAAGCCCCAGTCGCGGCGGGGTGGCGAGGTTATACCAGAGCCAGTCTGGCTCGGCCACGGCGTCGCTCCTGGACTTGACTCTGATCAGCCAGGGCTCGATGGCCAACTGGAAATGGCTGAAGGTGTGGGTCAGGCCCGGCAGCTGATGGCGCTGTTGCAGTTCCAGGGCGTGACGTTCGGCGAGGGGCGCTAGCGCAGCCAGGTCGTTCAGTTCAGGCAAGCTCCAGAGCCCGCCCCAGAGCCCGGACGCCGGGCGACGATAGAGCAGGATGGCGCCTTCGTGGTTGGCCAGCAGCGGCATCAGCGTGCGTTTCTGGGGCAACGCCTTGCGCGGCTTGGCGGCCGGGTATTCGGTTTCGCGACCGAGCAGATGTGCGCGACAGCCTGCCTTCAGCGGGCAGAGCAGGCAGCTGGGTTTGCTGCGCGTGCAGAGCGTCGCGCCGAGATCCATCATCGCCTGGGTGTAATGATTGACGCGCGTGTGCGGGGTCAGGCGTTCGGCCACATCCCAGAGTTGTCTGGCGACTTTCGGCTCGCCTGGATAGCCCTCCTGAGCCGCATAGCGAGCCAGCACGCGCTTGACGTTACCGTCGAGAATCGGTGCCCGCAGACCCATGCTGAGGCTGGCGATGGCGCCGGCCGTAGAGCGGCCGATACCGGGAAGCTCGGCGAGGCGCTCGACGCATCGGGGAAATTCGCCACCGTGCTCGGTGACGATCAGCTTGGCGGTCTTGTGCAGATTGCGCGCGCGGCTGTAGTAACCGAGCCCGGTCCACAGGTGCAGCACTTCATCTTCAGCGGCATCGGCCAGGGCTTCGACCGTTGGCAGGGCCTCCATGAAACGGTCGAAATAGCCGAGCACGGTGCTGACCTGGGTCTGCTGCAGCATGATCTCGGATACCCAGACCCGGTAGGGCGTGATGCCCTGCTGCCACGGCAGGTCCTTGCGGCCGTGTCGGTCGTACCAGTCGAGTACGGCTGCGCCGAACTGCGCGTCGCTCATGGCCGGTCCGCTCATCGCTTGAACAGGCCCTTGAGCGCGTCTTTGAGTTCCGGGCTGACCTTGTCGCCCAGCTTCTCCTCGATTTTCTCGTTGAGCTTTTCGCCGGCGAGCCGGGCGGCGATCTTGCCGAGGCCGTCCTTGTCGAAGCGGCAGGCCTTGGCGCCGAGTTCCAGCGGGCCGCGGCAGCGCAGCGGCCACTCGATACCCACATAGCGTTCGTTGACCGAGCAGGCCGGATCGGGCATGTCGCCCTTGTCGCCCTCGACGACGATGCCGACGCGGTAGTCCATGCCGAGCACGCGCAAGTCGAGGTCGCCGTTGCCATTGACCGTCAGGCCGGGAATGCTGGCTTTGAGGTCCGGATTGCTGGCAACTCCGTCACGCAGGGTCAGGTTGCCCTTGAGCTCGCGGAACGGCGTGTCCTTGCCGCGTGGATCTCCGGTCAGGGGCTTGCGGTTGAGCGTGGCAATGGCATGGCAGAGCTGCTGCTCGAGATTGGCGTCGACCAGCACGCCGTTGTCGATGATGAAGCCGATCTTGCCGTTGAGGTTGTCGATCCAGGCCTTCTCGCTGTTGCCCTGGCTGCGAAGGTCGGCGTCGAGGTTCAGCAGGCCCTTGATCACCACCTTTTCGTCCTGGCTTTGCAGCAGCCGCTCGACCGGGACGCGCGCCAGGCGAGTCTGACTGGTCAGTAGCGGCACCGGCGGCCGGACGTCGAGGCTGGCCGAGGCTTCCAGCCGACCGTTGTACAGGCCGGCGCGCAGCTCCTCCAGCGTGAGCAGGCCGCCTGCACTGCGTGCCCGCAGCGCGAAGCTGTCGAGCGGCAGTTTCATCGCCGTGAGACTGCCGATGTCCAGTTTGATGCGCGTATCCAGGCCGCGCAGCGCGCTGACCGGCAGCACCTGTGCATCGCTCCAGGCGTGCTGGGTCGGCTTGTCTGGCAGAGGCGTGGTGCCGCTACCGATTGCAACGGCCTCGGTGGTTTCGACTTCGCTCTTGCGTGCCGCATCGGCCGAGTCTTCCTTGGCCGGCGGCGGCAGATAGCGATCGAGATTCAGCTTGTCGCCCTTGAGCTCGGCGCGCAGCGCCTGCTTGGCGAAGTCACTGATGGCGATCCGTCCGGTGAAGGCGCTGTCGTCCAGTTTCAGGTTGAGGTCTTCAAGGCTCAGGCTGGTCGAACTGCTCTCGACTCGGGTAACCAGTTCGACTTTGCTGAGGGCGGTGCGGTCAGCCATGGCAGGAAGCTGCTGACCGATATTTTCGAGGAATTCGTTCAGGTTGAACGCGGCGATGGTCAGGGTGCCGGCGAGCTTCGGTTGTTCGTCCAGATCGCGCACTTTCAGCTCGCCGAGACCGCGCAGCTGGTTGGCGGTGAACTTGAGGCTGGTCCATTCGGCGATGTTGGCTGCCAGGTCGGCCAGCAGTTGCCCTTGGGCACTGAACGAGAGCGTTTTTCCTTGCAGCGGCTCGCCAGAGGCCTCGCCGCTCAGGCGCAGGTCTTCGAGCTGGTAGCGCTGCAGTTTGCTGTCGAAACGCAGCGAACCTTGCAACTCGGTTCGTGCGCGCATCACCGGCTTGTTACTGCCGAAGAAGGCGTTGAGCTTGAGCGGGATGGAGGTCGCTTCACGAATCGCGCCGGTAGTCAGTTCGATCCCCTCGGCGCTGAATTGCTGGCCGCTTTGCGCATCGTGGTAGGCCACCCGGGCATCGCTGATGGTCAGGCTGTCGATATCCAGCTGCAGCGGGCGCCGAGGATTGGCCGCCGGCGCCTCGCTGGCGGGTGCGGTTGCTTCGGCCGGCGTCGCCTCGTCGGGCTGCGCCTGCCGATCGCTCGGCTGACCGACGCCTTCCCAGTTGCCTCGGCCCTGTTCGTCGCGGGTCAGGGTCAGGTTGAGGCCGTTGAGGGTGATGTCGCTCATCTGCACTTCACGGCTGAACAGTGGCAGCACGCGTACCGAAAGGCCAAGCATGCGCAGGTCGGCGAAGGGCTGCTCAGGTGTCCGCACACTGGCCAGCGTGGTGTCGTGCAGCTCCAGGCCCAGCCAGGGGAACAGGCTCCAGCCGATGTCGCCGCCGATATCCAGCTCGAGCCCGGCCTTTTCCCGAGCCAGCGCGCGGATTTCGTCCTTGTAATCGTTGGGGTCGAACAGGTGGGTCAGGGCAAAACCCAATGCGACGATGAGGAGCAGCAATCCGAGGATTACCAGTCCCAGGATCTTGCCGAGCGCTTTCATGGACAGGTCCTTTGTTTAGGCTATTCAAAAGCAGCGAGTATAGCGTCACGAACCTCGGCTTTCGCCGCGGTGGGCGTTGGAGTGGCAGTCGGCGCCGGGGTTCCGGCTACCCGCTTCGCCGCGCAACGCAGGCGGCGCCGATGATGCTAGATCGGCTCCAGCGGCAGGTGGGTCCGCGCCGCCAGGGCTTGTGCCTCGAGCTGATCGACGGGCGCCGCCAGTCGCAGGACGGTGCCCGCTTCGCCTGCCAGGCGCTGGCTTTCCTCGAGGATCCGTCTGCCCACGCCACGGCGGCGGGTGATCCGGCGCACGCAGAGGTGCGACAGGCGCCAATGGTCGGCGCCGCGTTGCAGCAGGGCGGCACCGAGCAGGCGATCGTTGAAGCGGCCGGCGATCAGGCTTCCCTCTGTCAGTCCCGCCTCGATCAGGGCGGCAGCATCGGCGTAGGGTGCCAATAGCCAGTCCGGGGCGTCGGCAAAGATTTTCGCCAGATCGATGCGGTCCTGCTGGCTGGGCTCGGTGATGTGTTCGATTAAGACGGGCATGCTGACCTGATGCGCTGTGTGAGTGCCGGCAAGCATAACCGTGCCGGCCCGCTGGCGCACCCGGTCGGCCACGGTTCGCCTGGATGCCGGAAGGCGCGCCGGGCGCGTATCCCCCGGCGGGGTTTGCGCCTATAATGTCTGCCTTTTTCGCCCCACGATCAGCGGAGCTGTTGATGTCCGAACGTACGGCTTGCGTAGAGCGCAACACCCTGGAAACCCAGGTCAAGGCCACCATCAACCTGGACGGCACTGGCAAGAGCCGCTTCGCCATCGGCGTGCCGTTTCTCGAGCACATGCTCGATCAGATCGCCCGCCACGGCTTGATCGATCTCGACATCGAATGTCAGGGTGACCTGCACATCGATGATCACCATACCGTTGAAGACGTCGGCATCACCCTCGGTCAGGCCTTCGCCAAGGCGGTGGGCGACAAGAAGGGCATGACCCGCTACGGGCATTCCTACGTGCCGCTGGATGAGGCGCTGTCGCGCGTGGTCATCGATTTCTCCGGTCGCCCGGGCCTGCAGATGCATGTGCCCTACACCCGCGCCACTGTCGGCGGCTTCGATGTCGATCTGTTCCAGGAGTTCTTCCAGGGCTTCGTCAACCACGCGCTGGTCACCCTGCATATCGACAACCTGCGCGGGCACAACACCCATCACCAGATCGAAACCGTCTTCAAGGCCTTCGGCCGCGCGCTGCGCATGGCCGTGACGCTGGACGAGCGCATGGCCGGGCAGATGCCATCGACCAAGGGTTGCCTGTAATGCAGACCGTCGCAGTCATCGATTACGGCATGGGCAACCTGCACTCGGTCGCCAAGGCGCTCGAACACGTGGGCGCCGGCCGGGTCCTGATCACCAGCGATGCGCAGGTGATCCGGGAGGCGGACCGTGTGGTGTTTCCGGGCGTGGGCGCGATTCGCGACTGCATGGCGGAGATCCGTCGCCTGGGCTTCGACGAGCTGGTCCGCGAGGTCAGCGCCGACCGTCCCTTCCTCGGCATCTGCGTGGGCATGCAGGCACTGATGGAGCGCAGCGAGGAAAACGGCGGTGTCGACTGCATCGGCCTGTTTCCCGGTCAGGTGCGCTACTTCGGCAAGGAGCTGGAAGAGGATGGCGAGCGGCTGAAGGTGCCGCACATGGGCTGGAACGAAGTGGAGCAAGCGGTCAGCCATCCGTTGTGGCACAACATCCCGGCTGACGGCCGTTTCTATTTCGTGCACAGCTATTACGTCGAGGCGGCTCAGCCGCGCCAGGTCGTCGGGCGGGGTCGCTACGGCAAGCCGTTTGCCGCCGCGCTGGCTGACGGCTCGCGCTTCGCCGTGCAGTTCCACCCCGAGAAAAGCCACACCCATGGCCTGCAGCTGCTGCAGAATTTTGCCGCCTGGGATGGCCGCTGGTAATGAGCCGGGCCAAGCCAAAGGCACCGGTCCTGACGCTGGATTCCGCTCAGGAGCAGGCCGCGCAACAGACCCTCAAGCGCTTCCTGGAGGACCGTTTCGAACTGGAGCTGGGCTCGTTCGAAGCGCAGGAAGTGCTCGATCTGTTCGCGCGGGAGATCGCTCCGCTGTATTACAACAAGGCGATTTTCGACGTGCAGACGCACCTGAAAGACAGGTTCGAAAGCATCGAGAGCGACTTGTGGGCGCTCGAGAAGAGCTGACCTTAACCGACACTTGATTTGAACAGGTTCGAGCCATGCTGATTATTCCCGCCATCGATCTCAAGGACGGCGCCTGCGTGCGTCTGCGTCAGGGCCTGATGGATGACGCGACGGTGTTTTCCGATGATCCGGTGGCCATGGCCGCGAAGTGGGTCGAAGCCGGCTGCCGTCGCCTGCATCTGGTCGACCTCAACGGTGCCTTCGAGGGCCAGCCGGTCAACGGTGAAGTGGTGACCGCGATCGCCAAGCGCTACCCGAACCTGCCGATCCAGATCGGCGGCGGCATTCGCTCGCTGGAAACCATCGAGCACTACGTGCGCGCCGGCGTCAGCTACGTGATCATCGGCACCAAGGCGGTCAAGCAGCCCGAGTTCGTCGGCGAAGCCTGCCGCGCCTTCCCGGGCAAAGTCATCGTCGGCCTGGACGCGAAGGACGGCTTCGTGGCCACCGACGGCTGGGCCGAGGTCAGCAGTGTGCAGGCCGTCGATCTGGCCCGCCGGTTCGAGGCCGATGGCGTCTCGGCGATCGTCTACACCGACATCGCCAAGGACGGCATGATGCAGGGCTGCAACGTCGAGGCCACGGTGGCGCTGGCCAATGCCAGTCGTATCCCGGTGATCGCTTCCGGTGGCATCCACAACATCGGTGATATCCAGAAGCTGCTCGACACCAATACGCCCGGCATCATCGGCGCCATCACCGGGCGCGCGATCTACGAGGGCACCCTCGACGTCGCCGAAGCGCAGGCGCTCTGCGATCTGAAGTTCAAAGACGAGTAAACGTAGGGTGGGCGTAGCCCACCGCAAACGCTGCATACATTGGTGGGTTGCACCCACCCTACGGGAAATCCGCTATGGCTTTGGCAAAACGTATCATCCCCTGCCTCGACGTGGACAACGGCCGCGTGGTCAAGGGCGTCAAGTTCGAGAATATCCGCGACGCTGGTGACCCGGTGGAGATCGCCCGCCGCTACGACGAGCAAGGCGCCGACGAGATTACCTTCCTCGACATCACCGCCAGCGTCGACAACCGCGACACCACGCTGCACACCGTCGAGCGCATGGCCAGCCAGGTGTTCATTCCGCTGACCGTGGGCGGCGGCGTGCGCACCGTTCAGGACATCCGCAACCTGCTCAACGCCGGTGCCGACAAGGTGTCGATCAATACGGCCGCGGTGTTCACCCCGGAGTTCGTCGGTGAAGCTGCCGATCGTTTCGGCTCGCAGTGCATCGTCGTGGCGATCGACGCCAAGCGCGTCTCGAAGCCCGGCGAGCCAGGCCGCTGGGAGATTTTCACCCATGGCGGCCGCAAGCCCACCGGGCTCGACGCGGTGCTCTGGGCGCAGAAGATGGAGGCCTTGGGCGCTGGCGAAATCCTGCTGACCAGCATGGATCAGGACGGTGTGAAGAGTGGCTATGACCTCGGGGTGACGCGCGCCATCAGCGAGGCGGTGCATATTCCGGTGATCGCGTCGGGTGGTGTCGGCAATCTGCAGCACCTGGCCGACGGCATCCTTGAAGGCAAGGCCGATGCGGTACTGGCCGCGAGCATCTTTCACTTCGGCGAATACACCGTGCCGGAAGCCAAGGCCTACATGGCCAGCTGCGGCATCGTGATGCGCTGACCGCATACCGCAAAGCGCTCAAAATCAACCAGGAACACAGCCGTGGACACGCCGCGGCTGCCGCTTCACCAGGGAGTCACCATGCTCAAGACCATGCTAGTCGCATTGGCTGTCAGCCTGTCGCTGGGGGCCGGCCCGGCACGGGCTGCTTCGGAACCGATCAATCTGCTGACCGAGAATTTCCCGCCGTACAACATGGCGGTCGATGGCAAGAATTTCGCTCGCGACGAACATATCTCCGGCATTGCGGCCGATATCGTCCGCGAGATGTTCAAGCGTGCCGAGGTCGACTACACGCTCACGCTGCGCTTCCCCTGGGAGCGAATCTACAAGATGGCGCTGGAAATGCCTGGTTACGGCGTATTCGTCACCGCCCGACTGCCCGAGCGTGAGGCGTTGTTCAAATGGGTGGGGCCGATCGGCCCGGATGATTGGGTATTGCTGGCGCGTGCCGACAGCACTATCGAGCTCAGCAGTCTGGAGCAGGCCAGGCAGTACCGGATCGGTGCCTACAAGGGCGATGCGATCGGTGAACACCTGGTGGCGCAGGGGCTGGAACCCTCACTCGCCTTGCGCGACCAGACCAACGTCGAGAAGCTGCAGAACGGCTCCATCGATCTCTGGGCGACGGGCGATCCCGCCGGGCGCTTTCTGGCGAAGCAGCAAGGCGTGACCGGACTCAAGCGGGTTCTGCGCTTCGATAGCGCCGAGCTGTATCTGGCGCTGAACAAGCAGGTTTCCGACGAGACGGTCAAGAAGCTTCAGGCGGCTCTGGAGCAGATGCGCGCAGACGGCACCGTCGATAGTATTACCGGGCGCTACCTCTAAGCTGCGTTGGGTTGGAATGACTGCGGAGCGCCCTTTGCGGGGTGCTTCCAGCAGACCTGCTGGGCCAGCCCTTAGCGAACGGGCTTGCCGTGATCGCATGGAGCAGCGCTCGAATCTGAGTGATATCAAAATAATATCTCTGGCTTGTGCGGCTCGTCGCATTTCGCTCTGGACCACGCCGCTTCGTTGCCCACTCGTTGCTACACCTAATGAAGCGACGTTCGTTCGACCCTGAGTCGGCCAACCGTCGCGCATGGGGGTTTTACAGCGTCGGGGGTGTGATGAGACGGATTCTAGTGGCGGGGTTGCTGATGCTGATGGCGGCATCGGTCAGGGCAGCGTTGCCGGATGACTACAAGGTCGTGCTGCTGACCGAGAACTTCCCGCCGTTCAATATGGCAGCGGACGGTAAAAATTACGCGGCCGAACGCAACATCAGCGGCATCAACGCGGACATTGTTCGCGAGATGTTCAAGCGCGCCGGGATCGCCTACAGCATGACGCTGCGTTTCCCATGGGAACGCATTTATAACCAGGTCCTGGAGCAGCCGGACCAGGGGCTGTTTTCCACCACCTACACGCCGGAACGCGAGCCGCTGTTCAAATGGGTCGGGCCGCTCGCCAGCACCGGTTGGGTGCTGCTGGCGCCGCCCGGCAGCCCGTTGCGTTTGAGTTCGCTCGAACAGGCGCAGTCCTACCGGATCGGGGCGTACAAGAACGATGCAGTCAGTCAGCATCTGGAAAGTAAGGGCCTGGCGCCAATCAACTCGTTGCGCGACCAGGAGAACATCAGCAAGCTCCTGAAAGGGCGGATAGACCTGTGGGCGACGACCGACCCGGTCGGGCCTTATCTGGCCAAGCAGGACGGGGTGAGCGGGCTGACCACGGTCTTGCGCTTCAACGATGCGCAGCTGTTCCTCGCGCTGAACAAGCAGACGCCGGCCGAGGTCGTTGCGCGGCTGCAAAAAGCGCTGAACGAGATGAGGGGTGACGGCGCCATCGACGCGATCATGCGGCGTTATCTCTGATCGATGCTCTAGCGATAGATGCCGTGCGTGCCGTGGGCTGCCATGGCACGGTTGCCCCGCGTTGCGATCATCTGGCCGACATCTACCCAGTCGATGCCTTGTGCCGATAGGCGCGGTAGCTCCCGCTCCAGCAGCGCCAGCGTGCTCGGATGCGGGTGCCCGATCATGACCACTGAGCCCTGCTTGCGCGCCAGCGCCAGAGCCGCGCGAAATTGTGCGGCCACCGCGGCGGGGCTGGGGTCGTCATCGAGAAAGATGTCGCGCGACAGACTGGCCAGGCCGATACGCTGTGCCGCGGCCGCAGCGACCGTTGCCCGACTGGTTCGGCTGTCGAGAAAAAACAGGTGGCGGCGCTGCAGCTCGCTCATCAATGTGGTCATCGCTGGGCGGAGACTGGTCATCTGGCTGCCCATGTGATTGTTGACGCCTCTGGCGCCAGGAACCTTCTGCAATGCGCGGTTCAGGCGGCTGATCAGCTCGGCCTGCGGCAATGGCGGCTGCCAGGCGTAGGGGCCGCCCGCTGGCGCCATGGGCAGGTGCAGCATGACGGTCTTGCCGGCCGTTCGGGCCTGTTTGGCCAGTGCTGTCGCGTGAGGCGTGTCGGGCAGGATTGCCATGGCGACGGGGCCCGGTAGCGCCAGAACCCGTTGGTTCTGACGCGAGCTCTGGCCCAAATCATCGATGATCAGGGCCAGCTTGGGCATGTTCGCGATGGCGGTCAGGCGCTGCTCGTCGCTTGGGGAAGGCTTGTGCGGCGCGCCGACCACCAGCAGCGGCGTGAGCAGGCCCAGTAGCGCTGCCAGTGCGTATCGCAGCATCCCTTACTGGCCGCGGGTGAGGTTCAACCCCTTGAGCAGGTTCAATGCCTGGCCGAGCTGGTAGTCCTCATCCTGCGGCCGTGTCGAGTCACTGGCGATCGGTGCGCTGCTGGGGCGCTCCGGACCGCCGTTGCCGTTGCCCAGGTGCCCGGACAAATCCGCCTCGCGAATGCCTTCGACGGCCTGCTCACGGGTGAGCTTGGCGCGGGCGACTTCGATATCCGGCTGAATCCCCTGCGCCTGGATGGAACGCCCGTTCGGCGTGTAGTAGAGGGCGGTCGTCAACTTCAGGGCACGATCGTTGTTCAGCGGCAGTACGGTTTGTACCGAGCCCTTGCCGAAGCTGTCGGTGCCCATCAGCACGGCACGCTTATGGTCCTGCAGGGCGCCAGCGACGATCTCCGATGCCGATGCGCTGCCGCCGTTGATCAGCACCACCAGGGGGACTCCCTCGCTGGCATCGGCCGGGTCGGCGCTGAAGCGCAGCTCGGAATTGGCGATGCGGCCTTTGGTATAGACAATCAGGCCGTCAGTGAGGAAATGGTCGGATACCTCGACCGCCGCCTGCAGCACGCCGCCGGGGTTGTTGCGTAGATCCAGCACCAGGCCGTTGAGCTTCTTGCCGTTTTCCTTGCGCAGGCGTGTCAGGGCCTTGCCGACTTCCTCACCGGTGTTGATCTGGAACTGGGTGACTCGCAGGTAGCCGTAGCCGGGCTCGAGCATCTGGCTCTTGACGCTGTTGACCTTGATCACTGCGCGCGTGAGCTTGACCGTGAAGGGTTTGCCCCCCTCGCGTACCAGCGACAGGGAGATGCTACTGCCGGGTTTGCCGCGCATCATGCCGACCGCATCGATCATCGACATGCCTTTGGTGGGCTTGCCGTCTATCTTGACGATCAGGTCGCCGGCCTCGATGCCAGCCTTCGACGCAGGGGTGTCGTCGATCGGCGAGACGACCTTGATGAAGCCGTCTTCGACACCCACCTCGATGCCGAGGCCGCCAAACTCGCCGCTGGTGCTTTCCTGGAGCTCGGCGAACGCCTCGGGTTCAAGATAGGCAGAGTGCGGATCCAGGTTGCTGAGCATGCCCTTGATGGCATTTTCCAGCAGGGTCTTGTCGTCGACCGGTTCGACGTAGGCCGCCTTGATCCGGTCCAGGACTTCGGCAAAGGTGCGCAATTCGTCCAGCGGCAACGGGGCCTTCCGGCTCGGCTTGTCCAGGGCAATCGGTTCTGGCGCCGGCTCTGCAGGTGGCTGCTGGGCCCAGGCGTTAGCGCACATCCCCAGCAAGATGGACAGGGCCAGGGTAGAGGGTTGGGCGAAACGGCACAGGTGCAGCATGTTTGACTCCAGTTGTGAGAGGTGCGCGACCGGTTCTTATCCTTGCGCACGACACCATTGTGCCGGATCGCTCGGGCGACCCTGCTGGCGAATGGCGAAATACAGGGCGGCGGATTCTTGCCCACCGCTGGTACCAACAGTGGCGATCGGCTCGCCCGCCTTGACGATTTCTCCGGCGTTGCGCAGCAGGCTCTGGTTATGGCCATACAGGCTCAGGTAGCCATTGCCGTGATCGAGGATCACCAGCAGACCGGCGCCGCGCAGCCAGTCGGCGAACACCACCCGGCCGCCATGTACCGCGCGCACCTGGGTGCCGACAGCGGCACCGATCAGCACACCGTCCCATTTGGTTCGAGCATCGCCACCGCGAGGAGTGCCGTAGCGGGCGATCAGGCGTCCATCCACGGGCCAGGGTAGTTTGCCCTTGGCGCTGGCGAACGGGCCGCCGTAACTGCTTCCGGCGCTGGAAACGAGTGGGCCGGCTGGCGTCGGGCGCCCGGCCTGTTGCTGGCGTGCTTCTTCTTCGCGGGCCTGGGCCAGCGCACGCTGGCGCTCAAGCTCGGCTTCACGTGCCTGGCGCGCAAGGGTTTGCTCGATGGTTTGCAGGACGCGCTCGAGCTGCGCCTGCTCCTGCTTGCGCGCCTTGAGTTTCTGGTCGCGGCTGGAAAAGTCCTGGTCGAGCTTGGCCAGTGCCAGCTGACGTTCCTTGCGCACTTCGGCGAGCTGGGCACGGCGTTGCTGCAGACCATCCTGCTGTTCGGCCAATGACGCTTGCTGCGCTTCGATGCCGGCCTCGACCTTGGCCAGTTGGCGCAGGGTTTCGTTGAAGTCGGCGACCTGCTCGAAACGCGCCTTGCTGAGATAGTCGTAGTAGGTGAGGGTGCGGCTGAATTTTTCCGGGTTCTGCTGGTTGAGCAGCAACTTCAGATATTCCTGCCGCCCGTTCTGGTAGGCCGCTCGGGCCTGGATGCCGATCAGCCGCTGCTGCTCCATGCGAGCGCCTTCGAGCGTGGTCTTCTCGTCGTTCAGGCGCTCGAGCTCCGATTCGCTGCGGTCGATTTCCTGTTGCAGCGAGTCGACCTGCTTTTCCAGCTCGCCCATCTCGCTTTCGGTGGTCTTCAGCTGCTTCTGGACCGTGGATTTCTCCTGTTCGATCTGCTTGAGCAGCTTTTGCAGCTCGGCCACGTCCTTGCGTGCCGCTTCGATCTGTTGGCGGGCGTCGGCGCGCTCGTCCGCCGTGGCTGAGCCAAGCAGACAGAGCAGTGCGAGGGCGAGAATCATGCGAGACATAGAGGGGCGTAACCGAGCGTTTGACGACCGCCGTAGTATGCCTAAAAAAGCAGCTGGAAGCTTGAAGCCCTGGACGGGAACAGCAGCTGGCTTCCAGCTATCGGCTATCAGCCCAGCTCGACGATCGAGCGACCGGTCATTTCGGCGGGTACCGGCAGGCCGAGCAGTGTCAGCATGGTCGGCGCCACATCGGCCAGCACGCCGCCTTCGCGGATCGTCAGGTTGCGTTTGCCGTAATAGATGAATGGGACCGGCTCGCAGGTGTGTGCGGTGTGGGCCTGGCCGGTCATGGCGTCTTCCATCTGCTCGACGTTGCCGTGATCGGCCGTGATCAGCGCCTCGCCGCCCACCTTGTCCAGTGCCTCGACGATACGGCCGATGCATGTGTCCAGGCATTCCACGGCCTTCACCGCCGCTTCGAATACGCCGGTGTGGCCGACCATATCGCCGTTGGCATAGTTGACGATGATCACGTCATAGCGCTGTTGCTCGATGGCCTCGACGATGCGGTCGGTAACCTCGGGTGCGCTCATTTCCGGCTGCAGGTCATAGGTGGCGACCTGCGGAGATGGGATCAGGATTCGCTCTTCGCCTGCGAACGGCTCCTCGCGGCCGCCGGAAAAGAAGAAGGTCACGTGCGCATACTTCTCGGTTTCGGCGATGCGCAACTGAGTCTTGCCGTTGTTGGCCAGGTATTCGCCCAGCACGTTGGTCAGCGGCTCGGGAGCGAAGGCAGACGGCGCCGGGATGCTGGCCGCGTACTGAGTGAGCATGACGAAGCCCGCCAGCTGTGGCACGCGGGCGCGCTGGAACGCATCGAAACCCGGTTCGACGAAGCAGCGGGTCAGCTCGCGGGCACGGTCGGCGCGGAAGTTCATGAACACCACCGCGTCGCCATTCTCCACGCGCACCGGCTCGCCAATGCTGGTGGCCTTGACGAACTCGTCGCTTTCGCCGCGTTCGTAAGCGGCAATCAGGCCGTCAACCGCGTAGTCGGCACGATACTCGGCCTTGCCCTCAACGATCAGGTCGTAGGCCTGTTCGACGCGATCCCAGCGATTGTCGCGATCCATCGCGAAGTAGCGGCCGATCAGGCTGGCGACCCGGCCCTTGCCAAGGCGAGTAAAGGTGGCCTGCATCAGTTCGATGGAGTGCTGCGCGCTTTTCGGCGGCGTGTCGCGGCCATCGAGGAAGGCGTGCAGGTAGATCTTTTCCGCGCCGCGCTTGACCGCCAACTCGGCCATGGCGACCAGGTGATCCTGGTGGCTATGAACGCCGCCATCCGACAGCAGGCCGAGGATATGCACCGCCTTGCCGGCTTCGACAGCCTTGTCCACGGCCGCGCAGAGGGTCGGATTCTCGAAGAAGTCGCCGTCGCGAATGGCCTTCGTCACGCGGGTGAAATCCTGATACACCACGCGGCCCGCACCGAGATTCATATGGCCGACTTCGGAGTTGCCCATCTGCCCCTCCGGCAGGCCGACATCCATGCCGCTGCCCGAGATCAGGCCGTGCGGTTGGCTGGCCAGCAGACGGTCATAGACCGGCTTGTTGGCGGCGTGGATGGCGTTGAATTCAGGGCTGTCGCTGTGTCCGAAGCCGTCGAGAATCATCAGTACCAAAGGTTTGGGTGCGGCAGGCATGTCACGGGCTCCTTGCACTGGGGGCGAAAAAATGGCGGCCAGTCTACTGGCTGGTCGGTTTGACGTCACGATTGGCAGGGTTCAGCCCGGTTGTGGGGCTGTGTATACTGGCCCGCATTTTATCCCCCGGGTACCCAATAGATGGTCGCTAACCTGATTGAATTCGTCTCCAACCACTACGTTCTGGTCAGCATCTTCCTGGTGCTGCTGGCCCTGCTCGCTATCAGCGAGGCGCGCAAGGGCGGTAAGAGCCTGAGCAACCGCGAGCTGACCGGCCTGGTCAATCGCGACGAAGGCGTGGTCTTGGACGTTCGCGCGAAGAAGGAGTTCGATGCCGGCCACATCGTCGATTCATTGAACATTCCCTACGAGAAGCTGGTCAGCCGTCTGGGCGAGCTGGAAAAGCACAAGGGCAAAACGATCGTGATCGTCGATGCCATGGGCCAGCATGCCGGAACAGCCTGCCGTGAACTGCAGAAGGCGGGCTTCAACGCCGCCAAACTGTCTGGAGGGATTTCCGGCTGGCGCGGCGAAAATTTGCCAGTGGTCAAGTAACTATGCCTAAGGTCGTCATCTACACCACCGCCTGGTGTCCGTATTGCATCCGTGCCAAAAATCTGCTCGATCACAAGGGTGTCAGCTACGAGGAGATTCCCGTGGACGGCAAGCCTGCCTTGCGCTCGGAAATGGCAGCCAAGGCCGGGCGTACCTCGGTTCCACAGATCTGGATCGGTGACGCACACGTCGGTGGCTGCGATGAGCTGCACGCGCTGGAGCGGGCCGGTCGGCTGGATGCGCTGCTGCAGGCTTGATTGGCTCCACGGTCTGCCAGGCTGCTGACCTGCTTGGCGCTGGCGGGCGATTCCATAACGATATGCACAACAAGAAGGCTTCACATGACTGAACAAGCAAACAACGGCGCGGCCGCAGGACAGCAAGAGCAAGGCGCGCAATTCTCGCTGCAACGGATCTATGTCCGTGATCTGTCTTTCGAGGCGCCGAAAAGCCCGGAAATCTTCCGTCAGGAGTGGAATCCGAGCGTTGCGCTGGACCTGAACACCAAGCAGAAGTCGCTCGAGAACGATTTCCATGAGGTGGTTCTGACGCTGTCGGTCACGGTCAAGACCGGTGAGGAAGTGGCCTTCATCGCCGAAGTCCAGCAGGCGGGCATCTTCCTGATCAAGGGGCTCGAGGCGCAGGCCATGAGTCATACCCTGGGCGCGTTCTGCCCGAACATCCTGTTCCCGTATGCCCGCGAGACCCTGGACAGCCTGGTCACCCGCGGTTCGTTCCCGGCGCTGATGCTGGCACCTGTGAACTTCGATGCGCTTTACGCGCAAGAGATGGCACGCATGCAGCAAAGTGGCGAAGCGGCAGCTACTGCGCACTGATACGCATAGCTCGCGTCAAACCGAAAAAGCGCAGGGTGATGGCGAGTTGCTCCTTCACCCTGCGCTTTTTGCTTTTTGCTTTTTGCTTTCTGCTTTAACGCACCTTCACGACCAGCTTGCCCACGGCCTTGCGCTGGGCCAGCGTATTGATTGCGTCGGCAGCCTGCTCAAGCGCGAAGGTCTGTGAGACCAGGGGCTTGAGTTTGCCTTCGGCGTGCCAGGCGAACAGTTGCTTGAAGTTGGCCGCGTTATCTTGCGGCTGGCGGCGCGCAAAGGTCCCCCAGAACACACCGACCAGCGAAGCGCCCTTGAGCAAGGGTAGATTGGCTGGTAGCGAAGGGATGTCACCGGCCGCAAACCCGACGACCAGCATGCGCCCGTTCCAGGCAATGCTGCGAAACGCTTCTTCGAACAGCTGGCCGCCTACCGGATCGTAGATCACGTCCACGCCCTGGCCGCCGGTCAGCTCCTTGAGCCGCTCCTTGAGGCTGGCCTCGGAATAGTTGATCAGCTCATCGGCACCGGCGCGTTTGGCGACCTCCAGCTTTTCGGCGGTGGAGGCCGCGGCGATGACCTTGGCCCCCATCGCCTTGCCGATCTCCACGGCGGCGAGACCGACGCCGCCCGAAGCGCCTAGCACCAGCAGGGTTTCACCTGGCTGCAGGTTGGCGCGCTGCTTCAGTGCGTGCATCGAAGTCCCGTAGGTCATGCTAAAGGCGGCGGCCGTTTCGAAATCCATGGTCGGCGGTACGGGAAGCACGTTGTCCGCTGGGACGGCGACCTGCTCGGCGAAGCTGCCCCAGCCCGTCAGCCCCATCACGCGATCGCCAACCTTCAGGTGGCTGACGCCGTCGCCCACCGCGGCGACCACGCCGGCCGCTTCACCGCCAGGCGAGAATGGCAGCGGTGGCTTGAACTGGTACTTGCCCTCGATGATCAGGGTATCCGGGAAGTTGACGCCGGCGGCATGCACGTCGAGCAGAACCTCACCCTTCTTGGCCTGCGGGCTATCGGCCTGATCGACGACGAGATCTTCGGCCGGGCCGAACGCTTTGCACAGGACAGCTTTCATCGGATTTCCTTTTTGTCGTTGGAGATGAGGCGAATGGCTTTCTGAATGCGTCCAGTCTAGGAGGCTACCCAAGGGGTGCAATGAGCATGGTCGGTTCTGATGGTGATACATAAGGCCGAGCTTGGGTCCGCGCTCGGCACTGGTTATGCTGGTGGCCGGTCCCTATGGAGTCGTCCAGTGAAGCGCATCCTTTTCTTTTTTCTCGCTCTTTGTATGGCGTTACCGGCCCTGGCAGAAACACCCGAAGGCGAGGAAGCCGCGCCGAAAGTCATCTATTACGCTCTGGTGCCGGCGCTGGTCGGCAACTACGGCTCGGACGGCAAGCTCAGGTACTACAAGGCGGATATTGCGCTACGGGTCAGTGGCACCGAGGCAGAGGAGAAAGTCAAACATCACGAGCCGCTGATTCGCAATCAGCTGGTGACACTGTTTTCGCAGCAGACCGATGCGAGCCTCGGAACGGTCGAGGCCAAGGAGGCGCTGCGCCAGGAGGCGCTCAAGCAGGTGCAGGCGGTGCTGACGCAGGAAGAAGGCAAGCCCCTGGTCGACGATCTGCTCTTCAACAATCTGATCATTCAGTAGCGCGCAGGCGCGCGCCGTCAGCGCATGGCCAGGATGGCGCGCCACTCGCTTTCGCTGACCGGCATTACCGATAGTCGATTGCCCTTCTGCACGAGCGGCATTTGCTCGAGCGCCTGTGCAGCCTTCAGCTCCGGCAGCGTCACGGTGTTGCTGAATCGCTCGGCGAAGCCGACATCGACGGCGCTCCAGGGATTTTTGGCTTCGCTGGCCCGGGCGTCGAAATAAGGGCTCTGCGGATCGAGAGCAGTGGGGTCCGGATAGGCACTGCGTCTGATCGTGCCGATTCCTGCAATTCCCGGTTTTGCGCAGCTAGAGTGATAGAAGAAGAAACGGTCGCCGTCGGCCATCTGCCGTAGGAAGTTGCGTGCCTGGTAATTGCGCACGCCATCCCAGCGGGCAGTACCGATTTTTTCCAGGTCCTGAATGGAAAATTCGTCCGGTTCGGATTTCATCAGCCAGTACGGCATGGTCTTTGCTCACAGCTGGTTGCTTGGAAGGGTTCTCAAACGCAAAAGTCCCCGACAATCGGTGGTGGCGCTGATTTGCGCTGCATCGAGGCATGACGGAGAATGCCGCGCTTGAGGTTGGCATTGTCGAGTCTGAAAAACGAAAACGATACTGACTCGACTACAGACTGTTCGCCTGGCAGGGGGAGGCGAGAAACTATGAAACGCAAACCAGATATTCTTTGGGTGCTGGTGCTGATTTTTGGTCTTGGCGTTGTGACGACAGGCTATACGCAGGGCCTTTGGGAGCGTACCGACAATACATCGTCGGCCATTCCGATCAGTCATTCCCAGCAACTGCAGCGTTAAGCTGACCTGCCGCATGGACGCGGCGTGCCATCCCGCCCTGATTCCCCCACCTTAGCTTGCGTACCAGCCCTTATCGGTAACGGTCGCTTGTAGCGCTACATCCCAGCTGGCCAACGGCAATCGATCAACCTTCTGGCACTCATGGGCAAGACCTAAAAGTGTCGGTTTGTGACCATTTTTGCGCCTTTTACGGTAGGCCAGGCTGCGATCGTAAAATCCGCCGCCCATGCCCAGGCGCCCGCCCTGCTCGTCGAACCCTACCAGCGGCATCAATACCAGATCGAGTGCCCAGATGGGACGCTGCCGAGCGGGTCGATACCTCGGCTCGTCGATGCCGAATCGATTCGGCATCAGTCGTTCTTTCGGCATGATCCGCTGAAACACCATACGTGTGCGTGGCCAGGCGTTAAGTACGGGCAAGTAGGTCGCCTTGCCGCGTCGTTGTGCTTCGAGCAACAGGGCGCGGGGATCGATCTCGCCGTCATTGGGCAGGTACAAGGCAACATGGCGAGCGCGGCGAAACAGCGGATGCTGGGCCAGTTGTCGGTAGAGTGTCTTGGCGGCCCGCCGCTGTTGCGCGGCGGTGAGCTGACGGCGAGCTTGTCGCAATTGGCGTCGCAGCGCCGGACGTGAAAGGCCTTCGGCTGCGATCATGAAATGAGGCTCCCCAGCATGCCGCTGCCAGCGTAGGCCCTTGAACCCGAGAGTTCAAGGTGGCGACTACAGAGTACCTTAAGGCTTTCCGTCAGGCGGACATGCACACCGGCACTACGTGTAGCCTCCATGGTGTTGCTTATCGGGAGAGGGTCATCGCCGACTGGCGAACATGCCAGGGAGTGGGCGGGATTATAACGCAATCTGTCTACCGTTCATCAGTTGCCGGATGGGTTTGGATCGGTGGCCAGCGCGCTGTCGACCCGCTCGAGCAACACGCGGACGTGCTCGCGAGCGCTGTTGGCTTCTGCGTCGAGTCGGTCGTGCTTGTGCAGCAGTTCGTGCGTGATGTTCAGTGCGGCCATTACCGCGACACGATCGGCGCCGATGACTTTGCCGCTGCTACGGATTTCCCGCATCTTTCGATCCAGATAATGGGCGGCGCCTTCGAGGTTGCTGCGTTCTTCAGGTGGGCAGGAAATGCAATATTCCTTGTCCATGATGTGCACGGTAACGGTGTTCGGCTGGGTCATGAGTCCTGCTCCAGGGCTTTCAGGCGCGAAATCATTGATTCGACCTTCACCCGTGCCATTTCGTTCTTCTCGATCAGATGAGCGCGCTCCTCGCGCCATGCCCGCTCGCTGTGAAGCAGCAGGCGATTCTGTGCCTTGAGTTGCTCGATACGCTGAATCAGCTGTTCCAGCTTGGCGGTCAGCAGTTGCAGATCGGCGTCTTCCATGGGATTCCCGGGTAAATGGCGCGAGCGTTGGGTCATCCGGCTTCGATGGTCTTGGCTCGTATGCCGATGCTAGGATACGAGGCCTCATTCTAGACATTTGCGCCTCCGCGCGCCTAGCTGCCAATGCCCATTCAGAACTCACCGTACGCCGCTTTTGCCACCTTACTGATCAGCAGTGCCCAACCCGTCACACCTGCCGAGCTGCATGGCCTGTTGCTGGGACGCAGCTGTGCCGGTGCCGGTTTCGATACCGATGCCTGGCTGGCCGACGCGGCCGAGCTGCTCGGTGACGAGCCCGAGGAATCGGTGCGTCAGGCGCTCATCGGCTTGCAGGAGATGGTCAAGGGCGAACTCGCCGGTGACGACATTGCCATCGTCTTGCTGCTGCCCTCCGATGACGCGCCGCTGGCCGAGCGCGCGGTTGCCCTGGGCCAGTGGTGCCAGAGCTTCCTGGCCGGCTTCGGCCTGATCGCCGGTGACCGTGCACTGAGCCGCGAAGCCATGGAAGTGCTGCAGGACATGGCGGCGATCGCCCAGATTCAGGATTCGCTGGACGAGTCGGAAGACGGCGAGAGCGACTACATGGAAGTCATGGAATATCTGCGCGTCGCGCCATTGCTCTTGTTCACCGAGTGCGCCAAGCCCGTACCGCCGATGCCCAAGCCTTCCCTGCATTGAGGATTCGCCTGCCATGACCCGTATCCCGAAAGCGGAATATGCCCGTCGGCGCAAGGCGCTGATGGCTGAGATGGAACCCAATAGCATCGCGATTCTGCCGGCTGCGCCGATGTATATCCGCAATCGCGACGTCGAACATATCTACCGTCAGGATAGCGACTTCCAATACCTGTCCGGCTTCCCCGAGCCGGAAGCGGTCATCGCGCTGATCCCCGGGCGCGAACACGGCGAGTACGTGTTGTTCTGTCGTGAGCGCGATCCCGCGCGCGAGCTGTGGGATGGCCTGCGGGCTGGCCAGGATGGCGCGATCGCGGAATACGGCGCCGATGATGCATTCCCCATCGGGGATATCGACGACATCCTGCCCGGGCTGATCGAGGGGCGTTCGCGTGTCTATTACGCCATTGGCAGCCACCAGGAGTTCGATCATCGGCTGATGGAGTGGATCAATACCATTCGCTCCAAGGCTCGCCAGGGCGCCCAGCCGCCTAACGAATTCGTCGCCCTCGATCATCTGTTGCATGACCTGCGCCTGTACAAGTCGGCGAACGAGGTCAAGGTGATGCGAGCGGCGGCTGAGATTTCCGCCCGTGCGCACATGCGCGCCATGCAGGCCAGTCGCGCCGGACTGTACGAATACCATCTCGAAGCCGAGCTGGATTACGAGTTCCGCAAGGGTGGGGCGAAGATGCCGGCTTACGGCTCAATCGTCGCGGCCGGCAAGAACGCCTGCATCCTGCATTACCGCGAGAACGACGCACCGCTCAAGGATGGCGATCTGGTCCTGATCGACGCCGGCTGCGAGATCGACTGCTACGCCAGCGACATCACCCGTACCTTCCCGGTCAACGGTCGCTTCTCGGCAGAGCAGAAGGCCATCTACGAGCTGGTGCTGGCGGCCAATGAGGAGGCCTTTAAGCATATTGCGCCAGGCAAACACTGGAACGAGGCGCACGAGGCGACCGTCCGCGTCATCACGGCTGGGCTGGTCGATTTGGGGCTGCTCCAGGGCGATGTCGAGGAGCTGATCGCCAGCGAAGCCTACAAGCCTTTTTATATGCACCGCGCCGGCCATTGGTTGGGTATGGATGTGCACGACGTTGGCGACTACAAGGTCGGCGGCGAATGGCGCGTGCTCGAGCCCGGCATGGCGATGACCGTCGAGCCCGGCATCTATATCGCGGCCGATAACCAGGACGTGGCCAAGAAATGGCGTGGCATCGGCGTGCGCATCGAAGATGACGTGGTGGTGACCCGCACTGGCTGTGAAATCCTCACTGACGGCGTGCCGAAAACGGTGGCTGACATCGAGGCTTTGATGGCGGCTGCGGCCGAGGTCGCCTGACATGGGCACGCTGGCCGTGGTGGGCGGCGGGCTGGTGGGGGCCAGCCTGGCGCTGGCCCTGCAACAAGGCGCGAAGTCACGTGGCTGGGAAATTGCCGTGATCGAGCCGTTCGAGCCCGGGAGCGAATACCAGCCCAGCTATGATGCGCGCTCCACTGCGCTTTCGTACGGCACCCGACTGATCTATCAACGTCTGGGCGTCTGGGAGCGGATTGCCGAGCGCGCCGAACCGATCACCCAGATCCAGGTGTCCGACCGGGGCCGCGCCGGAGCCACCCGTCTCGATGCCAGCGACCAGCAGGTGCCGGCGCTGGGCTACGTGGTCGAGAACGCCTGGATTGGCCATTGCCTGTGGCAGGCGCTGGATGATCGAGTGGTGACCCGCCATTGCCCCGCCGAGGTCGAGCGGATGCAGGCCGTAGCCGGCGGCTACCAATTGACATTGACCGATGGCCAGGTGCTGGACTGCGATCTGGCGGTGCTCGCGGACGGCGGGCGATCGGCCTTGCGCGAGCAGCTCGGTATCGCCATCAAAAGCACGCCCTATGACCAGTCAGCGCTGATTGCCAATGTGACGCCGGGCAAACCTCACGGCGGACAAGCGTTCGAGCGGTTCACCGATGACGGGCCCATGGCGCTGCTACCGCTACAGGACAACCGTTGTGCCTTGGTCTGGACGCGGCCCGAGGCCGACGCGGCGCGTCTGGCCGCGCTTCCCGAGGCGGGCTTTCTCGACGAGTTGCAGCAGGCCTTCGGCTACCGCCTGGGCGGTTTTCAGCAGGTCGGGGCGCGGCATCTCTATCCCCTCGCGCTGATCGAAGCCGAGGAGCAGGTCCGTTCCGGTCTGGTGGTGTTGGGCAACGCCGCGCACAGTTTGCACCCCATCGCCGGGCAAGGTTACAACCTGTCCCTGCGCGATACCGAGGCGCTTGCGACGGCCCTGTTGAGCAGCTCGGCAAGGCTGGGCGACATCGGCGTGCTGCAGGCTTACCATCGGCAGCAGCGCACGGACCAGTGGCTCACGGTCGGCTTTTCCGACCGGCTGACGCGGCTGTTCGCCGGCTCGGCGCTGCTGTCTGTCGGCGCTCGAAATGTCGGCCTGCTGGGGCTCGACTTGTTGCCCCCGGCCAAGGGCTGGTTCGCACGGCAAGCCATGGGATTGGGCGTGCGCGAGCGCTGAGGCCTGTCTTCGTCGAGCCCGGGCAAGCCGAACCACTAGACATGCCGCACGCGCGGCGCTCAGGAGAGCATTAATGCAAGCGGACCTCATCATCGTCGGTGCCGGGATGGTCGGCAGTACCCTGGCGCTGGCCCTGCGAGACGCTGGTCTGACGATCAAGCTGGTCGACGCCGGGCCGCTGACCGCACAGCCCTTTGCCCCCGATGCACCCTTCGAGCCGCGTGTCAGTGCGTTGTCGGCCGCCAGCCAGCGGATTCTTGAACGCGTCGGTGCCTGGCCAGGCATTTCCAGTCGCCGCGCCAGCCCCTATACCGATATGCGCGTCTGGGATGGCTCCGGAACCGGCCAGATTCATTTTTCCGCAGCCTCGGTGCATGCCGAGGTGCTCGGGCATATCGTCGAGAATGCGGTCGTGCAGAACGCGCTGCTCGACGCCTTGAGGGCCGATGGCTCGGTTGAGCTGATCCCCGGCGAGCGCCTGGAACAGCTGCGGCAAGACGAAGCGGGCTGGACCCTGACCCTTGCCAGCGGTCGGCAACTGAGCGCGGGTCTGGTGGTTGCGGCCGACGGCGGCAACTCGGCAGTCCGCCGTCTGGCCGGCTGCGAGACACGCGAATGGGACTATCTGCATCACGCCATCGTGACCAG
Source organism: Stutzerimonas stutzeri (assembly GCF_019090095.1). Lineage (NCBI taxonomy): Bacteria > Pseudomonadati > Pseudomonadota > Gammaproteobacteria > Pseudomonadales > Pseudomonadaceae > Stutzerimonas > Stutzerimonas stutzeri. The sequence goes on from NZ_JAGQFP010000002.1 coordinate 551,441, forward strand.
TGTTCGCTGCACCGAGCCCAACCAGCAGACCGCCTGGCAGCGCTTCACCGATGACGGCCCGCTGGCATTCCTGCCTTTGCAGCGCGACGGCGACCCGCATTGGTGCTCCATCGTCTGGTCGGTGACCGAAGACCAGGCGCAGCGCCTGATGGCATTGGATGACGAAGGGTTTCGCCAGGCGTTGGGGCGGGCTTTCGAACACCGCCTGGGCGATATCCTGGAGGCTGATCCGAGGTTGTGTATTCCGTTGCGCCAGCGCCACGCCAAGCGTTATGTGCAGCCGGGACTGGCGTTGATCGGTGATGCTGCCCACACCATTCATCCGCTGGCGGGGCAGGGGGTCAACCTCGGTCTGCTCGATGCGGCGGTACTGGCTGAGGTCTTGCGAGCGGCTCTGGACCGTGGCGCGTCACCCTCCGATCCCCGGGTACTGGCGCGTTTCGAGCGTCGGCGCATGCCCCACAACCTGGCGATGATGGCTGCGATGGAAGGCTTCGAGCGCTTGTTCCAGGCCGACGCGCTACCCCTGCGCTGGTTGCGCAATGCCGGCTTGAAAGGCGTTCAGGCGTTACCGGAAGCCAAGGCACTGTTCGTTCGCCAGGCGCTGGGCTTGAGTGGTGACCTGCCGGAACTGGCGCGACGCTGAAGCGTGCGCCGCCACGTGCCTTGCAACATTTGTCGCGTTGAGAAAGTAAATGACATTCACTAGTATTTAGACTCTTACATCAAAGCAAGAGGCTAAATCCATGCAGGCAAGCAAAGGTTTACTCGCCGCTGTGGCGCTCGCGGCGTTGTCGAGCGCAGCACAGGCTGCCGATGAAGTAGTGGTTTACTCCTCGCGAATCGACGAGCTGATCAAGCCGGTTTTCGATGCCTACACGGCCAAGACTGGCACCCCGATCAAGTTCATCACCGACAAGGAAGCGCCGCTGATGGCCCGGATCAAGGCCGAGGGCGAGAATACGCCGGCTGACCTGCTATTGACCGTGGATGGCGGCAACCTCTGGCAAGCCGAGCAGATGGGTATCCTCCAGCCGCTGAACTCCGAGGTGGTCAAGGCCAACATCCCCGCCCAGTACCGCTCGTCGAGCGATGCCTGGACCGGCCTGTCGTTGCGTGCACGGACCATCGTCTACTCGCCCGAGCGGGTGGAGCAGGGAGAGCTGAGCACATACGAAGCCCTCGCCGATGAAAACTGGGAAGGCCGGCTTTGCCTGCGCACCAGCAAGAAGGTCTACAACCAGTCGCTGACCGCGACCCTGATCGAGACCCATGGTCCCGAGAAAACCGAAGAAATCGTCAAGGGCTGGGTGAACAATCTGGCTACCGACGTATTTGCCGACGACACGGCGTTGATCCAGGCGGTCGACGCTGGTCAGTGCGACGTCGGTATCGTCAACACCTACTACTACGGCCGTCTGCACGCTCAGCAGCCGGATCTGAAAGCCCGACTGTTCTGGCCAAACCAGAAGGACCGTGGCGTTCACGTGAATCTTTCCGGTATCGGTCTGACCAAGCATGCACCGCATCCAGAGGCGGCGCGCAAGTTGGTGGAATGGATGACGACACCCGAGGCGCAGAACATCTTCGCCGATATCAACATGGAATTCCCGGCCAATCCGGACGTGAAGCCGTCGGCTGAAGTCGCCGCGTGGGGCGACTTCAAGGCGGACACCATCCCGGTTGAGGTGGCTGGCAAGCGCCAGGCCGAAGCCATCATGCTGATGGACCGCGCCGGCTGGAACTAAGCCGTAGCGGCGAGCGCCAGTGTTCGCCAGCCCTGCCTGAAAGGCACTGCGCGCTATGCGGCTTCGGCCGCCGCTCACTGGCCCTGGCAGCCTGCGCTGCCGTTATACTCGACGCCCCGGTTTGCCGGGGCGTCGTTTTTTCTGGTTCGAGGCTTGTGTGTCCCACCCCGTCGAGCACCGTTGGTATCCCATTTCCTTTGCTGTCGCCGCGCTGGTGCTGTTGCCGCTGAGCGTGTTGCTGTTCAGTTGGGGCGACATCGACACCAGTATCTGGGCGCACCTCTGGCAGACCCAGATGCCGAGATTGCTCAGCAATACGCTGACCTTGGTGCTGGGGGTTGGGATTGGCGTCACCTTGCTGGGTGTCAGTCTGGCCTGGCTGACCTCGCTGTGCGAATTCCCCGGACGGCGCTGGCTGGACTGGGCACTGATGCTGCCTTTCGCAATACCCGCCTATGTGCTGGCGTTCGTCTTCATCGGGCTGCTGGATTTCGCCGGGCCGGTCCAGACGCTGGCCCGCGAATGGTTTGGCAACGGGGTGCGCTTTCCCAGGGTCCGCTCCACGGGCGGGGTCATCGTCGTTCTGGTGCTGGTGTTCTACCCCTACGTCTATCTGCTTGCCCGCTCGGCCTTCATCGCGCAGGGCAAGGGCTTGATGGAAGCGGCGCGGGTACTCGGGCAATCGCCGTGGAAGGCGTTCTGGACGGTTGCGCTGCCCATGGCGCGGCCGGCGATCGGCGCCGGGCTGGCGCTCGCCCTGATGGAGACGCTGGCCGACTTCGGGGCGGTAGCGGTGTTCAACTTCGACACCTTTACCACCGCCATCTACAAGACCTGGTATGGCTTCTTCAGCCTGACCAGCGCGACCCAGCTGGCCAGCCTGCTCCTGCTCGCGGTGATGCTGGTGCTCTATGGCGAGCGGCGTGCGCGGGGCGCGGCCAGGCCGGCCAATGACCGAGCGCGATCTTCGGCTCTGTACCGCTTGCGCGGTTTCAAGGCGCTGGCGGCCAGCGGTTGGTGCATCCTGGTGTTCCTCTGTGCCTTCGTCGTTCCCATGCTGCAGCTGCTGGTCTGGCTCTGGCAGCGCGGTCGCTTCGATCTCGACGAGCGCTACACCGGGCTGATCCTGCATACCCTGTATCTGGGGTCGATGGCGGCATCGATCACGGTCGCGGTGGCGTTGCTGCTGGCCTTCGCCCGCCGCCAGGCACCGCTGCGTTCGGTGAAGGCCGCGGTGGGGCTGTCGAATCTGGGGTATGCACTGCCGGGCTCGGTGCTGGCCGTGTCGATCATGCTCGCCTTCAGTTATCTGGATCGCGAGGTGGTCATCCCCCTGTCCGCGTGGCTCGGCGGCGAAGGCAAGCCGATCCTGCTCGGCAGTCTCGGGGCCTTGCTGCTGGCTTATCTGATTCGCTTCATGGCGGTGGCCTTCGGCCCGCTGGAAAGCGCCTTGGCCCGGATCCGCCCGTCGCTGCCCCAGGCGTCGCGCAGTCTTGGCGTCGGCGGGCCGGCGCTGTTCTTCCGCGTCTATTTGCCGCTGCTGCTGCCCGGCACGCTGAGCGCGGCGCTGCTGGTGTTCGTCGATGTGCTGAAGGAGATGCCGGCGACGCTGCTGATGCGGCCATTCGGCTGGGACACGCTGTCGGTACGTATCTTCGAGATGACCAGCGAAGGCGAATGGGCGCGGGCCGCGCTGCCGGCGCTGACGCTGGTGCTGGTCGGCCTCCTTCCGGTCATTCTGCTAATCCGCCGCTCGGCCCGCCGAGTCGGTTGAGCGCGCTCGATCACCTCGTCGTGACCTGCCTCGACCTTGGGGCTACAATGCGCGCCATTCAAAAAACGTCGGGCCTGCGCCCGGCTCTAATGAGCTTCAGCCACGCCGTTTTGGCGACCTGCCCGGAAGGAGAAACCCATGGGTCAGCGTACTCCCCTATATGATCAGCATCTCGCACTTGGCGCCAAGATGGTCGATTTCGGCGGCTGGGACATGCCCCTGCACTACGGCTCCCAAGTAGAGGAGCATCATCAGGTACGACGCGATTGCGGCGTGTTCGACGTGTCCCATATGACCGTGGTCGATGTCGCCGGCCCGGACGCCAAGCGTTACCTGCAGCGCCTGCTGGCCAACGATGTGAATCGCCTGGTTCAGGTGGGTAAAGCGCTCTATACCGCGATGCTCAACGAGCGTGGCGGGGTTATCGATGATCTGATCGTCTATCTCACCGACTGGGGCTACCGGCTGGTCGTCAACGCCAGCACGCGCGACAAGGACCTCGCCTGGATGCAAGCGCAGGCCGACGGTTTCGATGTCCAGGTGACCGAGCGTTCCGAGCTGGCGATGCTGGCGATCCAGGGCCCCCAGGCACGAGCGCGAACAGCCGAGCTGGTCGACCAATCGCGGGCGGCTTTGATCCACGAACTCAAGCCATTCAACGGCCGCGCGGCCGGCGACTGGTTCATCGGTCGCACCGGCTATACCGGCGAGGATGGTTTGGAAATCATTCTGCCGGCCGAACAGGCGCCTGATTTCCTCAGCGAGCTGGTCGGCGCCGGTATTTCGCCGATCGGCCTGGGCGCCCGCGACACCCTGCGCCTGGAGGCCGGCCTGAATCTCTACGGCCAGGACATGAACGAGGACGTTTCGCCACTGCAGGCCAACATGGGCTGGACCGTGGCCTGGGAGCCTGTCGAGCGCGATTTCATCGGCCGCGCGGCGCTGGAGGCTGAGAAGGCCAAGAGCGACCGGCCGAAACTGGTTGGCCTGGTGCTCGAAGAGCGTGGCGTATTGCGCGCCCATCAGACCGTCCGGGTCGCCGGTGTTGGCGAAGGCGAAATTACCAGCGGCAGTTTTTCGCCTACGCTTGGCAAAGCTATCGCCTTGGCACGCGTTCCGGCTGGCGCCGGTGATCGTGCCGAAGTGGAAATTCGTGGTAAGTGGTATCCCGTGCGCGTGGTGCAGCCGACTTTCGTGCGTCACGGCAAAGTACTGGTGTAAATTCGGCCGACTGCTTCTTTGCAGCGGGTCGCCAAGCCTGCGTCGTGCCCGCAAACCGACAGCTTTTTTGAGGACATACGAATGAGCGACATTCCCAGCGATCTGCGTTACGCCGCCAGCCACGAGTGGGCTCGCCTCGAAGCGGACGGCAGTGTAACCGTCGGCATCTCCGATCACGCTCAGGAAGCCCTGGGCGACGTGGTCTACGTGGAACTGCCAGAAGTCGGCCAGCAACTGTCTGCCGGCCAGCAGGCGGGTGTGGTGGAGTCGGTCAAGGCTGCTTCGGATATCTATGCACCGATTTCTGGGGAAGTGATTGCCATCAACGAGCAACTCACCGATTCGCCCGAGATGGTCAACAGCGAACCCTACGGCAGCTGGTTCTTCCGCCTTCAGCCGAGCGACGCCTCGGCGCTGGACAAACTGCTCGATGCAGAGGGTTACAAGGCCTCCTGCGACGCCGAAGCCTAAGCGTTCCCATTCAAGAGCCCCGCGTTGCAGGTGAATGAAAATCGAGCGAAGTCGTTTTCATTGGCGCCTGCATAACGGGGCTTTGTACTTTTTCGAGAGAAGCCGTGATGTCCCAAGTGCCGCGCCTTTCCCAGCTCCAGCAACCTGACGCCTTCCTGCGTCGTCATCTCGGCCCCGATGCGGCTGAACAGCGAGCCATGCTCGAAGCGCTGGGCCTGTCCAGCCGCGACGAACTGGTGCAGCAGACCGTACCGCCGGCGATCCGCCTGCAGGGCGAGCTGGCACTGCCGCCGGCGCTGGATGAGCAAGGTGCGCTGGCAAAGCTGCGCGGCTATGCCGAGCAGAATCAGCTCTGGACCAGCCTGATCGGCATGGGCTACCACGGCACCATCACGCCGCCGGTGATCCTGCGCAACGTCCTGGAAAATCCGGGTTGGTACACCGCCTATACGCCCTATCAACCTGAAATTGCTCAGGGTCGTCTGGAGGCGCTGCTCAATTTTCAGCAGCTGACCATCGACCTGACCGGACTCGATCTGGCAAACGCCTCGCTGCTCGACGAAGCGACCGCGGCGGCCGAAGGCATGACGCTGGCGCGGCGCATGGCTAAGAGCAAGAGCAACCGCTTCTTCGTCGATGAGAATTGCCACCCGCAGACGCTCTCCGTAGTGCGCACGCGTGCCGAGGCGTTCGGCTTCGAGCTGGTGGTCGGCCCGATCGATGATATCGCCGCGCAGGATGTGTTCGGCGCGCTGCTGCAATACCCCGACACCCATGGCGAGATCCGTGATCTGCGCCCCGCGATCGCAGCGTTGCATGCCAAGCAGGCGCTGGCCTGCGTGGCGGCCGACCTGCTCAGCCTGCTGCTGCTCACGCCACCGGGCGAGCTCGGCGCGGATGTGGTGCTCGGTTCAACCCAGCGCTTTGGCGTGCCGATGGGTTACGGCGGCCCGCATGCCGCCTATTTCGCCACGCGTGACGCCTTCAAGCGCGCCATGCCTGGCCGCATCATCGGCGTGTCCAAGGATGCTCGCGGCAACACCGCGCTGCGCATGGCGCTGCAGACGCGGGAGCAGCATATCCGTCGCGAGAAGGCCAACTCCAACATCTGCACCGCTCAGGTGTTGCTGGCCAATATTGCCAGCTGCTACGCGGTCTACCACGGCCCGGAAGGGCTCAAGCGCATCGCCCAGCGCACCCATCGACTGACATCGATTCTGGCCAGCGCGCTGGAGCGACATGGCATCAAGCGGCTCAATCAGCACTTCTTCGACACGCTGACTCTGGAAGTCGGTGGCGCACAGACCGCCATCCTCGAAAGCGCCCAGGCCGCACGGATCAATCTGCGCATCCTCGGTCGTGGCAAGCTGGGCGTCAGCCTCGACGAGACGTGCAGCGAGCAGACCGTCGAACAACTGCTGGCAGTGTTCCTCGGCGCCGATCACGGGTTGGACATCGCGACGCTGGATGCCGGCGACATCGTCAGCGGCATCCCCACCGAGCTGCAGCGTAGCAGCGGCTACCTGAGCCACCCGGTGTTCAACAGCCATCACAGTGAAACCGAGATGCTGCGCTACCTCAAGCAGCTGGAAAACAAGGACCTGGCTTTGAACCAGGCCATGATTCCGCTCGGCTCATGCACCATGAAGCTCAACGCCACCAGCGAGATGATTCCGATCACCTGGCCGGAATTCGCCAACCTGCACCCCTTCGCACCGCAAGAGCAGGCCCACGGCTACAAGTTGATGATCGACGAGCTGGAAGCCTGGTTGTGTGCGATCACCGGTTTCGATGCGATTTCCATGCAGCCCAACTCCGGTGCGCAGGGTGAATATGCCGGCCTGGTTGCGATCCGCAAGTATCACGAAAGCCGCGGCGAAGGGCAGCGCGACATCTGCCTGATTCCGTCCTCGGCGCATGGCACCAACCCGGCGTCGGCGCAGATGGTCAGCATGCGTGTGGTCATCGTCGAGTGCGACAAGGCGGGCAACGTCGACCTCGAGGACCTCAAGCGCAAGGCTGCCGAGGCCGGCGACAAGCTGTCGTGCCTGATGATCACCTACCCGTCGACCCATGGCGTCTACGAAGAGGGCATTCGCGAGATCTGCGAGGCGATTCACGCCCAGGGCGGCCAGGTCTACATGGACGGTGCCAATCTCAACGCTCAGGTCGGCCTGGCACGGCCCGCGGACATTGGTGCGGACGTCTCGCACATGAACCTGCACAAGACCTTCTGTATTCCTCATGGCGGCGGCGGCCCTGGCATGGGCCCGATCGGCATCAAGGCGCATCTGCAGCCGTTCGTCTCGAACCATCCGGTGATCGAGCTGCAGGGCCCGAATCCCGAGAACGGCGCGGTCAGTGCCGCGCCCTGGGGCAGCGCCAGCATTCTACCGATCAGCTGGATGTACATCGCCATGATGGGGCCGCAGCTGCGTGACGCTACCGAGGTCGCGATTCTTAGCGCCAACTACCTGGCAATGCGTCTGGGTGACGCCTTCCCGGTGCTTTACAGCGGTCGCAACGGTCGGGTCGCGCACGAATGCATCATCGACCTGCGACCTTTGAAGGCGCAGACCGGCATCACCGAAGAGGATGTTGCCAAGCGTCTGATTGACTACGGTTTTCATGCGCCGACCATGTCCTTCCCGGTACCGGGCACGCTGATGATCGAGCCGACCGAGAGCGAGTCGAAGGCCGAGCTGGATCGTTTCGTCGAGGCGATGCTGAGCATTCGCGCGGAGATTGCCAAGGTCGAGGACGGTGCATGGTCGGCCGAGGACAACCCCTTGGTACACGCGCCCCATACCCTGGCTGACGTGACCCACCCATGGGATCGCCCATACAGCATTGCCGAAGGGGTCACGCCAAGCGCGCACACCCAGGCGCATAAATACTGGCCGGCGGTGAATCGGGTGGACAACGTGTTCGGCGACCGCAACCTGTTCTGCGCTTGCGTGCCGGTCGACGACTACCGCGAGTAATGCTGCGCCGCCCGGTCTGATGCTAGTGTCAGGTCGGGCGGTCTCCCTCCGAAGGTTCAGCCTTCGTGCGAAGGCTCGTCGGGCAATTCGTCGCCTTCTTCGCCAATCATTCCCAGCAACTGTGCCAGCACCAGCTGTGCTTCCTCGACGCCCTGACGTTTCGGCGCCGAGAACAGTTGCACGCTGACGCCGTCTCCCCAGCCCTTGCGGATGTCGCGCTGGATCGCCAGCAAGGCATTCTTCGCCGCGCCGAAGGCGAGTTTGTCGGATTTGGTCAGCAGAATATGCAGCGGCATCTCGCTGGCGCTCGACCAGTCGAGCATCATTCGGTCGAACTCGGTCAGCGGATGGCGGATGTCCATCATCAGGAACACCCCGGCCAGGCTTTCGCGGCTGCTCAGATAGGCTTCCAGGTGGCGCTGCCAGTGCTGCTTCAGCGGAATCGGCACTTTGGCGTAGCCGTACCCGGGCAAGTCGACCAGACGCAGATGTTCGTCGAGGCGGAAGAAGTTGAGCAGCTGGGTGCGCCCCGGGGTTTTCGAGGTGCGCGCCAGGCTGGCATGGGTCAGGGTATTGAGCGCGCTGGACTTGCCCGCGTTCGACCGACCGGCGAAGGCGACTTCAAGCCCCTCGTCAGCCGGGCACTGGTCCACCTTGGCGGCGCTGGTCATGAAGGTGGCTTGCTGGCAGAGGCCGAGAATCGGGTTTTTGGGAGGCATGGGCATTCCGGTAGGTGCGCGAGGGGTGCGGCAATGGTTCATTTCCGTTTCAAGAACGCCAGTATATAATGCCGCAGATTTTGTGTGCGCTTTGGTCTTGATCGAGCCCGGATCGCGGTCGTACCGGCATCGACATGACGCCGGAGATAGCACCGCCCGGACGCCGGATCAGTTGCCACTTCTAACGAGCAATTGCCATGACCCACGCGCTTGGCTTGCCGAATAAGATTGTCTTTTAACCCTTAGCCGTAGTTGGATGAGCTGATGAACAAAGTACTCGTGAGTCTGCTGTTGACCCTTGGCATCACCGGTATCGCCCATGCGGCTGGTAATGCCGAAGCCGGTCAGGAGAAGGTTGCAGTCTGTGGCGCTTGCCATGGTGCCGACGGCAACAGCGCCGCCCCGAACTTCCCGAAACTGGCAGGCCAGGGTGAGCGCTACCTGTTCAAGCAGCTACAGGACATCAAGGCCGGATCCAGTCCGACCGCCGAGCCAGGCGTTGGCCGCAAGGTGCTGGAAATGACCGGTATCCTCGAGCCCTACAGCGATCAGGACCTGCAAGACATCGCCGCCTATTTCTCTAGCCAGAAGATGACCGTCGGCATGGCCGATCCGGCGCTGGTCGCGCAAGGCGAAAAGCTGTTCCGCGGCGGCAAGGTGGAAGAGGGCATGCCAGCCTGCACCGGTTGCCACTCGCCGAATGGCGTGGGTAACAACCTGGCCGGCTTCCCGCATCTGGGTGGCCAGCATGCGGCCTACACGGCCAAGCAGCTGACGGCCTTCCGCGAAGGCGAGCGCACCAACGACGGCGACGCCATGATCATGCGCACCATCGCCTCGAAGCTGAGCAACAAGGATATCGAAGCCCTGTCCAGCTACATCCAGGGCCTACACTGACAGCGTCGGCTGCGGCCGGCTAGAGAAGGCGTTCAGGTCGCGTACCTGAACGCCTTTTTTGTTTTCCCGCCGCTACAATGATTGTCAAGATATTGAAAAGCGTCGAAAAGCGCTGGCGAGCGGGCGCCATATGCTGCAGCCTGTGGCGCTTTCGGTCAGTTGTTCCAAGCCAAGGGAGTCCACATGCGCAAACTCATTCTCAGTGCTGTTCTCGTTACCGCCAGTCTGTTCGGCTTTGCCGCCAACGCAGCCGAGTTTCAGGCGGGCAAGGAATACGTCGAACTGAAGAATCCGGTCCCGGTGTCCGAGCCCGGCAAGATCGAGGTCGTTGAGCTGTTCTGGTATGGCTGCCCGCACTGCTACCAGTTCGAGCCAACGATCAATCCGTGGATCAAGCAACTGCCGGATGATGTCGACTTCAAGCGCATCCCGGCGATGTTCGGTGGCGTGTGGAACGCGCACGGCCAGATGTTCCTGGCGCTCGAGTCGATGAACGTCGAGCAGAAGGTGCACGACGCGATATTCAACGCGTATCACCGCGAGGGCAACAAGCTGGATACGCCGGAAAAGATGGCCGAATTCCTGGCTGGACAGGGTGTTGATGCCGATGCATTCCTGAAGGCGTACAACTCGTTCGGGGTCAAGAGCCGCGCCGAGCAGGCCAAGAAGCTGGCCATGGCCTATCAGATCACCGGTGTTCCGGTGATGATCGTCAACGGCAAGTATCGCTTCGATATCGGTTCTGCCGGCGGTCCGCAGCGCGCGCTGGAAGTGGCCGACTACCTGATCGAAAAAGAACGCGCTGCGCAGTAAGCCATGTTGCGGCGTTGGAGCTCACCGCGCCTGGCCGGACCCCGCCAGGCGCGAGTCAACCCGCTCTGCCTCGACGCCAGCGGGCTTCCCTGCGATGGCCGTCTGCGGCTGTTGAGCTTCAACATCCAGGTCGGCATCAGTACCGAGCGTTACCACCATTACCTGACTCGCAGCTGGCAGCACCTGCTGCCGCATGCCGGGCGCGCCAGCAACCTGCAGCGTATCGGTGAGCTGCTCGGCAGCTACGATCTGGTCGCCTTGCAGGAGGCCGATGGCGGCAGCTTGCGCTCAGGCTATGTCAACCAAGTCGAGCAACTCGCTCAGCTCGGCGCCTTCCCCTACTGGTATCAACAACTGAACCGTAACCTCGGCCGCTTTGCCCAGCACAGCAACGGCGTGCTCAGCCGCCTGGAGCCGCAGGGGTTGGAGGATCACCCGCTACCCGGGCCATCCGGGCGCGGGGCCATCCTGCTGCGGTTCGGCGAGGGGAAGGATGCGTTGGTGGTGGTGGTCATGCATCTTGCGCTGGGGGGCGGGGTGCGGACGCGCCAGCTGGCCTACATCCGCGAGCTGATCGGCGGCTACAAGCATCAGGTGCTGATGGGCGACATGAACACCCATGCCAGCGATCTGCTGGAATATTCACCGCTACGCGACCTGGGCCTGCAGGCACCACAGATCCAGGCGACGTTCCCTAGTTGGCGCCCGCAGCGCTGCCTCGATCATATCTTGCTGAGCCCCAGCCTGACGCTCGAACGCGTCGAGGTGCTGAGTCAGGCCAGTTCTGATCACCTGCCAGTGGCTGTGGAGATTCGCTTGCCCGACACCCTGCACACTGACGCATTGCCGGTACCTACGGACAGGATTTGATGAGCGACGATACGCAGCGCTGGAAAGAGAAATACCTGCATTCCCTGGAACAGCAGGAGCAGCTTGAACACCGTTGGAATGCCCGGTTGGACCTGCTTCGGCGCAGCCTGGTACGCAGCAGTTTCGCCGTTGACGACGCCGATCCCGCCGTCACGCAGTGCATGCGCGAGCTGCGCGACGTGCTGCGCGACGACGTGCAGGACGACCGCCTGGATGCATTGGTTCCGCAGCTCGAGCGGGCCGTATTGGCGACCGAGCGCAGCAAGCAGGAGCGCTTGAAACGGTTGACCGAGGCGCTTGATCGGCTGGCATTGCAACTCCTCGACCTGCCACTGCCCAGCGAAATTCGAAAGCCACTGAAGAAATTCTCACGTCAGGTCGGCGAGCGCGCGGCTCAATCGGGTGAGTTGCCCGGACTCCTGAGAGAGCTCGGGACGCTCCAGCAGCAGGCCCTGGCCGCGCAAAAGGGAAGCGCACCCTCCTCCGTAGGGCTGTTTGGCCGCTTCTTCGGCCAGCGCGAACGTACCGTGGAAACCGTCGCGACGACCGCAAGCGATCCGCTACCGTCGCAGCCGGCCGAGCAACAATCGCTTGCGCAGCCCCTGCCGGAGGCGCCTCTCGACGTCGCTCAACAGGCGCTGCCTGCCGCAGAGCTGAAGGCTCAGCCCGATGCAACAGCGGAGCCTGTAGAGCATCGCGATGCAATGGATGCTCCGTCAGGCGAAGAAGCGACGACACCGGAGCAAGCGGCAGATCCTTATTCGCTGCCGCCTTCTCCGGAGCAGGCCTACAGTGCCATCGCCGAGCGGGTGGAAGCGACCCTGGTGGGGCTGCTCGAAGACCTCCAGCTGCCCGAGCACCACAAGCTGCAGGCGACTGTCTTGCGTGAGCGGATCGAGAAAGGCTTGAACTGGTACGAGCTGGTGCCCGTGCTGGACGATCTGGCTCAGTTGATGATCGCGGTCGCGAATCAGGGCCAGCGGGAGTTCGAAAGCTATCTGACGTTGCTGAACGAGCGCCTGGCGACCATGCAGCACAGCCTCGGCGCCGCCAAGGAAGGGCACGTACAGAGCAAGGAGGCGGCCCAGGCGCTGGATGAGGAGTTGCGCCAGCAGGTGGGCGGCTTGCAGCACAGCATGCTCGAAGCCACCGATCTGCCCAGCCTGAAGCAAGCGGTCCAGGCCCGCCTGGATGGGCTGTTGGAAACCGTCGATACCTACGAGCGGCAACGTGGCGAGCACGAGCAGCAGCTGGCCGAGCGGCTCAGCACCTTGGTCGGCCGCGTTGCGAGCCTGGAACAGGCGGCCACCGGCATGCGCGAGCATCTCGAGGAGCAGCGGCAAAAGGCGCTGCGCGACCCACTGACCACTCTGCCCAATCGGACCGCCTGGAACGAGCGCCTGGAACTGGAAGTGGCGCGTCAGCAGCGATATGGCGGCCAGCTCCTGCTCGCGGTCCTGGATATCGACCATTTCAAGCGCATCAATGACAGCTTTGGCCACCTGGCCGGCGATCGGGTGCTCAAGATCATCGCTAACGAGCTGAGCAAGCGGCTGCGCAAAACCGATTTCATCGCACGTTTCGGTGGAGAGGAGTTCGTCCTGCTGTTGCCCGAGACCCCGCTCGACGCCGGCCAGCGGTTGCTCGACAGCCTGAGAGCGGGCGTGGAGAGCTGCCCGTTCCACTTCAAGGGCGCGCGGATACAGGTCACTCTCTCGGCCGGCATTGCCAGCTTTACTGCCCAGGAGGACGCCGAGCAGGTATTCGAGCGTGCCGACCAGGCGCTCTATCGGGCGAAACAGGGCGGTCGTAACCGCATCGAGGTGGGCTGACCAAACGGTCTGGGACCGTCCGCAGCGTCTCGCTATACTTTTCCATCATTCTGCCCAGCGCCATCTGCAGGTTTGGTGCACGTGCGTCGCACAGCCAAGCCGCAGTCTGCGTCATTTCGCTGTCGACCCAGAGGTGCCAATGAGAGCTTTGATCCTGATCGCGATGATCGTCCTGGCCGGTTGTGCCAGTGGCCCGCGTATCGACACCCGTTACACCTCGCTGGGCCAGGACAGCCGGGCGCAGTACATCGTCATTCACTACACCTCCAGCGACCTGCAGCGCTCGCTGGATATCCTCAAGGGTCACGATGTCAGCAGCCATTACCTGATTGGCGAGGCGCCAGCGACTATCTACCGGCTCGTGGACGAGAATCGACGCGCCTGGCACGCCGGCGAAAGCGAATGGGATGGGCGAACCTGGCTCAATTCCAGCTCCATCGGCATCGAACTGGTCAATCGCGGCTATGTCGAGACGGAGCGCGGAAGGCTCTGGTATCCCTATTCCAACGAGCAGATCGACGCCCTGATCGTGCTGCTCAAGGACATCATGCAGCGCCATGGCTTGAAGCCAGGTGCCATCGTTGGACATAGCGATATCGCGCCACAGCGCAAGGTAGACCCGGGCCCGCTGTTCCCCTGGAAGCGCCTGGCCGATGCCGGCCTGATCCGTTGGCCGGACGCCGCTACCGTTGCGCATCAGCGAAGCCTGTTCGCGGTCAGGCTGCCGGATATTGCCTGGTTTCAGGCACAGCTCGCCAAACAGGGCTACAAGGTTCCCGTCCATGGCCACCTGGACCTGGAAACCCGCAATGTGATCGCCGCGTTTCAGATGAAATACCGTCCGGGACGCTTCGATGGTGAGCCGGATGCTGAAACCGCGGCCATTCTGGCCGCCCTGGCGAACCCGTCCTGACGCGACGTCAGCGGCGAGACGAGCAGGCGATCAGCCGCGAATCGGCCAGCGCGGCGGTGCGGTGCACGGTGGCGGCGCGGTATTCCTCGTCGGCCAGCATGGCGAGAAACGCCTCGGGCGAGGGGTAACGCACCAGCAGCATGTCGTCCCAGGATTCCTGCTCCGGTGCTATCAGGGCCAGCTGTACACCCGCGGCCACCTGCACATCACCGCCGGCGGCCCGGACCTTGTGCAAGGCGGTGCGGCTATAGCGGCTGTAGGCTTCCTGCCCGCTGCAGGGCGTATGGCCGCTGTCGGCCGGGTAGTCGGCTTGCTGGTTGAAACGCAGCAGGTTGAGCATCAGGATCGGTTCGCCGGCCGGCATTCGTTCGGCGAAGCGTTTCAGTTGGTCGGCGCTGGGGTTGAGGCTGGGCATCGGGGCTCCTTGTTGTTCTTCTGGCCCCGCAGGCTCAAATCGGCAGGGCGATATAGAAGATGGTGCCGTGACCGATTCGCGAATGCACGCCGATACGACCACCATGCAGCTGCGCAATCTCCTTGCATAAGGCCAGGCCCAGTCCGGCCCCACCTCGGCGGCGACCGATCTGCACGAAGGGTTCGAAAATGCGCGCCTGCTGGCTGTAGGGAATGCCTTCGCCGTTGTCTTCGACGCTCAAGATCACGCGTTCGCCATGATGCCGCGCCAGCAAACGGATCTCGCCGCCATCGGGCGTATGGCGCAGCGCGTTGCTGAGCAGGTTGTCGAGCATCCGCTCCATCTGCTGCCGGTCGAGCAGCAGGCTGGGTAGCGGCGGCTGCAATTCCAGCTTGATGTCGATGTCGCTCTGCGCGGCGATGGGCTGGAAGCGCTGGCGTGCCTGTTCCAGCAGTTCGGCCGGATCGCAGGGCTCTCGTTCGAGCTTCTGTTGGCCGCTCTGGTAGCGCGAGAAGTTCAGCAGGTCGTTGATCAGGGTGACCAGACGCTGCATTTCCTCGTAAACGGTACTGAACAGATCGGCTTCGCGGCTGTTTTCCGGGTAATGCGTCCGCTCCCGGAGCAGGCTGAACGCCATCTGCATGCCGGTCACGGGGGTGCGCAGCTCGTGCGAGGCCCGCAGCACGAATTCGTTGCGTACGCGTTCGAAAGTCCGCTGGTCGGTGACATCGTGGAGCACCATGACCGCGCCACTGATGCGTCCATCGTGATGATTGACCGGGCTCATGCGCCACGACAGCAGCCGACGCTCACCGTCAGCCTCGATCACCAGGTCCTCGGGCGGGCCGGACAGCGGCTTGTCATCCAGCACCTGGCGGGCAGCTTCGTCCAGCTCCGGATAGCCGAGCGCCTGCCCGAGCGTCGAGCCCAGGTGCTCGCTTTCCCAGGCCAGTTGCCGTTGCGCGACCGGGTTGGCGTGCTCCAGTCGGCCCTGGCGGTCGATGATCAGCAGGCCGTCGTCGATGCTGTCCAGCAGCGCCTGCAAGCGTTGCTGGCCATTGACTAGCGCCTCGACGTTGGTCTGTTTGAAGTCGTGCAGGGCTTGCGCCATCAGGCCGAAACGCCGAATCAGGGACGACAGTTCGGCGATCGGGGAGGCGGGCAGGTTGATGTTGAAGTCACCGCGGCCAATCTGGTCGGCCACGCTGGACAGCTGCTCGATGGGGTCGCCGAAGCGGCGGGCGAAGCTGTGCGCGGTAATGAAACCGATCAGCAGTACCGCCATGCCGGTCAAACCGAGCAGTCCGGCGAGCAATTGCGCCCGTTCCCGGCTGCGTGTCTCGGTGTCGCGGATCTGGTCATAGGCGTTTTGCTGCATGTCGACCATCAGCTCGCGCACATGGTTGAAGGCCTGGCTGAGCGCGTTGTCTTCGAGCAGCGACCGCGACCATTGAGGGTCGGACGGCGCGTCCAGCTCGTCGGTGAAGCGCGCATAGGCCTCGCCGATGGCCTGATAGGCATGGCGGTCATCGGGACGCGCCGCCTGCGACAGGCCTTGGGCCAGCGCCGCCTGAAAGCTGCTGCGGGCGTCGGCCAGCGCGGCATCGTCGCGCTGGCCGCGCACCAGCAGCAACAGATGGTTGCTTAACGACTGCCGCAGTTGCTGATTGACCTCGATGACGCCGAAGTTCTCGCGGATGAGCTTTTCCTGGCTCTTGGCCATTTGCACGACGCTGACGAGTGCCAGTAGCAGCCCCAGCAGCGCTACCGTCATCAGCGCCGAGAAGCCCAGAAAAAGTCGGGTTCTCAGCTTCATCTGGAGTTTCATAGGCCGTATTGCTTGCGTTTTCGGTACAGCGTCGAGGCGTCGATGCCGAGAATTCGCGCGGCCTGTTCGAGGGTGTCGCTGGTGCTCAGAACACCTGAAATGTGTGCTTTTTCCAGCTCTTCCAGGCTGAGCGCTTCACCGATGCGCGGGGCGTTGTTGATGTTCTGATCGGCCAGGCCGAGGTGACTGACCTCGATCATCGCCTGTGGGCAGATGATGCTGGCGCGCTCGACCACGTTACGCAGCTCTCGTACGTTGCCAGGCCAGCGATAGGAGCGCAGCGCCGAGACCGCCGCGTCGCTGAAGCCTCGCGCGGGGCGGCCGTAGCTCTTGACGAAGAAGGCCAGGAAACGCTCGGCGAGGGCCACGACGTCTTCGGGGCGCTCGCGCATCGGTGGCAGGTTCAGCGTGATGACGTTCAGGCGGTACAGCAGATCCTCGCGAAAACGGCCTTCGCGCACCATTTCCTCGAGGTTCAAATTGGTGGCAGCAAGGATCCGGACATCGGCCCGGCGTGTGACGGGGTCGCCGACGCGCTCGTACTCCTTGTCCTGGATGAATCTCAGCAGCTTCGGCTGCAAGGCCAGGGGGAAGTCGCCGATCTCGTCGAGAAAGAGCGTCCCGCCATCGGCCTGGTTGACGCGGCCGAGGGTGCTTTCCGTGGCGCCGGTGAAGGCGCCGCGGTTGTGTCCGAACAGCTCGCTTTCCATCAGGTCAGCCGACAGCGACGGACAGTTGATGGTGATGAAGGCCTTCTTCGCCCGTCGGCTCCAGTTGTGAATGGCCCGCGCCAACTCGCCCTTGCCCGTACCGGACTCGCCGAGGATGAGGATGTTGGCATCGGTGTCGGCCACCTGCCGGGCGGTTTCCAGCACGTTCATCATCGCCGGGCTATAGGAGCCGAGCGCGTCGCTGCGCTTCTGCACCTCGCCTTCCAGGGCCTCCAGGCGCGCGGCCATCTGCCGGACTTCCAGTTGCTTGGCCGCCGACAACCGCAACTGCTCCGGGCTGCACGGCTTGACCAGATAGTCCGCGGCGCCGGCCTGCATGGCGTCCACCGCGGTGTCGACCGCCGAATGCGCGGTCACGATCACCACGCGCATCCAGGGCGCCAGCACACGCATCTGCTGCAGGACGTCGAGACCGTTGTCTTCGCCCAGACGCAGGTCGAGAAAGCACAGGTCGAAAACCTGGCGTTGCAGTATCGCTTCAGCCTGAGAGGCGCTGGCAGCCGTTACCACCGTATAGCCGCGATCTTCGAGGCAATAACGAAAAGTACGCAGGATCGCGGCCTCGTCATCCACCAGGAGAATGCGGCCACCAGCGTCGGTCGTTTGGTCCATGAATGCTCCATCAGGTAAAGGCTGTGTTGGCGACGGTTCGAATAAAGACGGGTCGAACCCCGGCAGTTCGGCATGCCGAGTCAGGTTGGCGACTGCTTTAGTCTACGGAAAGTCTTGCAAGTTGCACGGTGACCATGGCCATTTCCTGCACCCTGCAATCTTCCCCTAGCCGAAACGGCAATTTAAGACGCTGATTATAAAAGCAATTTCTGATCCTTGAGGGCTGGCACGTGGCTTGCGGCGATGACCGCGAACGCGCTAGATCGGCTGTCAGCCGAGCGCATCGCAGCCGTACCGGAGGACCCATGAACCAGACCATGAACCAACTCAACGAGCTGATCGAAATTACCCGAGACGGTCAGCACTTCTATCAGCATGCGCTCGATGTGGTGAAGGACGTCGAGCTGCAGCATCTGTTTCGAGATATGGCCCAGGCCAAGACCCACGTCATCCAGGCCCTTTCGGTGAAAGTCGCCGCGCATCATGAGCGACCGGCCGGCGGCGGTACCGCGGCCGGCAAGCTGCGCGAGATGTACGCCGACGCCAAGGCACGGCTCGGCCACGCAGATGCGGTTTACATCGATCAGCTTGACCAGACCGAGGAACGGATTCTCGCCGCGTTCGAAGATGCGGTGAAGACCGCCGAGCCCGATGTCAGGGCGCTGCTTGCGATCGAGTTGCCCAAGCTGCGGGCCTGCCATGAGCGTATCCATGCGCTCAATCATGGCGCGGCCAAGCGCAAGGATTAGTCCGTCGTGCAAATCGCCCGGTGCGACGTATGGGCATCGTGCAATATAAACTGACACCCCGAAAGTTATGGCTCATAAGTTGTTGTTTTTGAAGGAAAAAATTATTAAGCAAGGCTGGCATGCGGCCTGCAATGTATCCCTCAAGAACGATATGCGCCGCACGCTTAGAAGGAGTTGAGGATGAATCGTCAAGCACGCTTCTCACTGGTTAGCAAAGGTTTCCTTACTGCCGCTGTGGTCACTCTGATCGTTGGCGCGGAGCGGCCGATGTCGCAACCGCTCAGCCAGGCGCAGCATGAAGCAGCGGAACGAATCCATATGTATGACGCTCAACCAGTAGGGATCGTGCAGACCGGCCCTGCCCCGAAGACGATTGATTACGTGCAGGAGCGATCGGAGCAGCGCTGGGTTTTCTAAGCCGTGAATCCGCGACTGATAGGTGGCTGGTATCGGTCCCGCTGAAGATGTCCTGAACCGAAGAGGAGTAACACCATGCTGAGTTGGGCTATTACGTTCCTGATCATTGCCATCATCGCTGCGGTATTGGGCTTCGGTGGTATTGCTGGTACCGCAACAGGCATCGCCAAGATCCTGTTCGTGGTGTTCCTGGTGCTGTTCGTTGCCTCGCTGATTTTCGGTCGTGGCCGCGGTCCGCGCGTTTGACGCTATAACGCCGCCCGCGAGGGCGGCGGCAACCCAAGGAGGCGACACGGGCCGGATGCCGATATTCATGAGGCTTCGCAGAACGTAGCGAAGGCTCGCAGCAGAATTGGGCAGTCATTGGCGACTTCCCATCAGCCCGCGCATCGCGGGAGAACCAAGGGGTCGGGACGCTCTGTTACAGGGGAGCGACCTAGGGGTACAAGGAGTACCTCCTTCAAGGACCAGGTTCGGCGAAGGCAACCAAAGGTGGCGCTGCCACCTTTGGCTTGTGATTCTGGTGTGCGACGTCCCCGGCCGGGGACGTCGACCTAAAAACTCCGAAGGCCATTTCGTTCCGCGCCGTGCCGATGGCTCGCGTGCGGCTTCGTCGTGCTCGTCCGTTGCGTGAGCGCTTCTCGCCGTTTCATGGCTGTTCTCCTGCTGCACCGCTATCATCGCGCGCAGTCACTCGTTGGAGAATCACATGCTCAACGGCCTCTGGCTGGGCTTTTTTCTGGTCGCTGCGGTGGCTGCCCTGGGGCGCTGGCTGCTCGGCGGCGATGCGGCGGTATTCGCGGCGCTGGTGGAAAGCCTGTTCGCCATGGCCAAGCTGGCCGTGGAAATCATGATCGTGCTGTTCGGCACCCTGACGCTCTGGCTGGGCTTTCTGCGCATCGCCGAAAAAGCCGGTCTGATCGAGCTGCTGGCGCGTCTGTTAGGCCCGCTGTTCCGCCGCCTGATGCCGGAGGTGCCGCCTGGTCATCCGGCCCTGGGGCTGATCACCCTGAACTTCGCTGCCAACGGCCTGGGCCTGGACAACGCCGCCACGCCCATCGGCCTGCGTGCCATGCGGGCCTTGCAGGAGCTCAATCCCAACAAGGCGGTGGCCAGCAACGCGCAGATCCTCTTCCTCGTGCTCAACACCTCATCGCTGACGCTGCTGCCGGTGTCGATCTTCATGTACCGCGTCCAGCAGGGCGCCCAGGACCCGACGCTGGTGTTCCTGCCGATCCTGCTCGCCACGTCCGCGTCCTCGTTGGCCGGCCTGCTGGCGGTGGCGCTGGTGCAACGGCTGCGCATCTGGGATCCGGTGGTGCTGGCCTATTTCGTACCCGGCGCGCTGCTGCTCGGCGGCTTCATGGCTGTGCTCGCCGGGCTGTCGGCCACCGCGCTGGCGTCCTTGTCGTCGCTGCTGGGCAACCTGACCCTGTTCGGCCTGATCATCACCTTCATCGTCGTGGGTGCGCTGCGCAAGGTGCCAGTCTATGAAAGCTTCGTCGAAGGGGCGCAGGAGGGCTTCGACGTGGCCAAGAGCCTGCTGCCCTATCTGATCGCCATGCTCTGTGCGATCGGTGTGCTGCGCGCCTCCGGCGCCCTGGATTTCGGGCTGGACGGCATTCGCTGGCTGGTCGAGGCGCTGGGTTGGGACAGCCGTTTCGTCGACGCCTTGCCCACCGCGCTGGTCAAGCCATTCTCCGGCAGCGCGGCGCGGGCGCTGCTGATCGAGACCATGCAGAGCCAAGGTGTCGACAGCTTTCCCGCGCTGGTGGCTGCGACGGTGCAGGGCAGCACCGAGACGACGTTCTACGTGCTGGCGGTCTACTTCGGGGCGGTCGGCATCCAGCGTGCCCGGCATGCGGTGGGCTGCGCGCTCGCGGCGGATTTCGCCGGTATCCTGGCGGCGATCCTGGTGTGCTACTGGTTCTTCGGCTGAGTCGGCCGGCAAGGGTTCAGCGCAGCGCCTTGGCTCGGCGGGATGCTTGAAAAAAGAACCCGCCAATCGGCGGGTTAAGACGTGGTCCGTTGCCAGAGCCGGAATATCGGCTCGGCCAGGAACATGACCAGGAACAATCGCAACACCTGCAGCGCAGTGACCAGGGCAACCGACAGTTGCAGCGCCTCGGCCGTCAGGCACAGCTCGGTGATTCCACCCGGCATCATCCCCAGCATCAGCGAGGTCTGGTTCAGTGTCGCCGCCCAGCCCAGCATCTTGGCCAGTCCAGCCGCGGCGAGCATCGCCAGCAGGGTGAACAGCAGGATTCGCAGCATGAATCGCGGAGCGCTGCGGAAAAACGGCCGATCGAAGTGACAGCCCAGCGAGCAACCGATCAGCCATTGGCCGAACTGGCCGACGCCTGGCGGCATGCCCAGATGCAGGTCGAACAACGCGCTGGCGGCGGCGCAGACCGTCAAGGGGCCGAGCATCCAGGGATTGGGCTGGTCCAGTCGCTTCCAGACCAGCGCCAGCAGCCCGCCGGCCGGTAGCAGCACGGCCAGCCAGGGCCAGCTGACCGGTGCCGGAGGCGGGGCGTCGACCGGTGGCAGACTCCAGGTGAACAGGGCCGGGATGATCAGCACCACCAGCAGCAGGCGCATGCTGTGCGCCGCGGCGACCATGGCCGGCTGTGCATCGTGGCGGCTGGCCAGATTGACCATTTCGCTGGCACCGCCGGGCATGCTGGCGAAGAACGCCGTGGCGCGATCGCTGCCACTGCGCAACAGAATGAAGATGCCGATCAGGCTCAGCAGCAGGGTACAGAGGGCGCCGGCGAGGATCACGCCGAAGTGGCTCAACACCTGCTCCATCACCTCACTGGTGAAATGCAGGCCGATGGCGCTGGCGATCAACCACTGGCCGGTCTGGCGGCCGCGGGGCACTTCCTTGACCAGCCAGCCGCTGCAGCGCACGGCAATCACCGCCAGCAGCGAACCGACCATCCAGGGCAGCGGCCAGTTCGCCAGGCTTGCCAGCCAGCCGCCGAGCGCGCCGATCAGCGGCGTCGCCCACCATCCTGGCAGCTGGCGTGGCATATCAGGCCTGCGCTTCGTTCAGCGTGGCGCGGCGGCGCTGACGCCACCAGCGCAGGCCCGGCAGGGCCAGCATCAGCGCGGCCAGCGCCCAGAGCACCAGCGTGATCGGGCTGCCCCAGAGGATGCCCAGATCGCCCGCGGAGATCGACAGCGCGCGGCGCAGGTTGTCTTCCATCATCTCGCCGAGCACGAAGCCGAGAATCAGCGATGACAGCGGAAACTCCAGCTTGCGCAGCAGATAGCCGAAGACACCGAGCCCGACCATCAGCACCAGGTCGAAGGTGGTGCTGTGCACTGAGTAGACGCCGACCAGGCTGATCGCCGTGATCGCCGGCACCAGGACCCAGTTGGGCACGCTGAGCATCTTGGAGAACAGGCCGACCAGCGGGATGTTCATCACCAGCAGGATCACGTTGCCGATGAACAGCGAGGCGATCAGGCCCCAGACCACGTCGGGTTGCTGTTCGAACAGCAGCGGACCGGGGGTGATGTTGTACAGCGTCAGCGCGCCGATCATCACCGCAGTGGTACCAGAGCCGGGAACGCCAAGCGTCAGCATCGGGATCAGCGAGCCGCAGGCCGAGGCGTTGTTGGCGGCTTCCGGTGCGGCCAGGCCGCGCAGGTCACCCTCGCCGAACTTGCCGCTGTCACCCGCCATGCGCTTCTCGCTCATGTAGGTCATGGCGCTGGCGATGGTGGCGCCGGCCCCTGGCAGGGTACCGATGACGAAGCCGGCCAGGGCGCTGCGCACCATGGTCCAGAAGGTCATGCAGAACTCTTTGAAGTTGAACAGCAGACGGCCGCTGGCCTTGACCGCTTTTTGCCCACTGTGGGTCTTTTCCAGCATCAGCAGCACTTCACTGACGCTGAAGAAGCCGATCACCACGATGACGAACTGGATGCCGTCCGACAGGCTCACGCTGCCGAAGGTGAAGCGGTAGACGCCGGTGGTCGCGTCGACGCCGACCGTGGCCAGGCCCAGGCCGATCAGGGCGGCCATCAGCGTCTTCACCGGCTTGTCGCCGACCATGCCGCCAAGGCAGGCGATGGCGAAGATCATCAGCACGAAGTATTCGGCCGGACCGAAGGCCACGGCCCATTTCGCCAGCAACGGGGCGAACAACACCACGCCGCAGGTGGCGATGATGCTGCCAATGAACGAGCTGACCGCCGACAGCGACAGGGCGATGCCCGCCTTGCCCTGGCGCGCCAGCGGGTAGCCGTCGAGGGTGGTCATCACGGCCGCGGCATCGCCGGGGACGTTGAGCAGGATCGCCGAGATGCGTCCGCCGTACTCGCAGCCGAGGTAGACGGCCGCCAGCAGAATCAGTGCCGTTTCCGGCGGCAGGCCGAGGGCGAAGGCCAGCGGCAGCAACAGCGCTACGCCATTGATCGGGCCCAGGCCGGGCAGCAGGCCGACGATGGTGCCGACGAAGGCGCCGAACAGCGCCACCAGCAGGTTCGTCGGCCGTGTGGCGACGTCGAAGCCCTGCATCAAGAAATTCAAGGTTTCCATTTTCAGCTCTCCAGCAAGCGCAGCACGCCGAGTGGCAGCGGCACATCAAGCAACAGGTCGAACAGGCCGTAGAGCAGCGCGCCCATCAGCACACCGCTGAGCAGGCTGGGCCATAGGCGGCCGTTGAACAGCAGCCCCAGGGCAAACGCGGCCAGCGCCGTGGTAATGACGAAGCCGAGCGGCTCGAACAGCAGGGCGTAGGCCAGCAGGACCAGCACGCACAGGACCGCTCGCCGGGCCTTCGCCCAATCGAACGGCGGCGTAGGGTCGCCGTGTGGTTTGCAGAGCAGCCAGAGCGCGCCGCAGGCCATCAGAAACAACAACAGCAGCGGGTAGGCACGCGGGCCGACCGGGTCGTAGGCGAACGGCGCCTCGAAGCCCCAGGCGAGCAGCGCAAGGCCGGCGCAGGCGAGCAGCCAGGCCGCAGCAAAAACACGAACGTACATGGTGGTTACCTCGAGCGGAGCGGGCCTGGGTCCCATCCGGAACCCGCGGCCCGCAGGGTGTTACTTGACCAGACCGAACTCGGTGGCGAGTGCCTTGTAGTCGGCGACCTGCTTGTTGACGAACGCGGTGAGCTCGTCGCCGGTCATCGACAGCGGGAACAGGTCACGCTGCTCGCGCAGCTTGGCGAAGTCCTCGTCGGCCAGCAGGGTGTCGAACTGGGTCTTCCACCAGTTGAAGTCCTCGTCGCTGACCTCCGGGCCCATGTAGAAGCCGCGGATCACCGGCCAGCTGATGTCGTACCCCTGTTCCTTGGCGGTCGGGATGTCGTGAAGCTTGCCCGGCAGGCGGTCGTCGGAGAGCACGGCGAGGATGCGGATCTTGCCGGCCTCGAGCTGTGGCGCGACTTCACCCAGGCCGCTGCTGGTGACCTGTACATGGCCGCCGAGCATGGCGGTAAGGGTCTCGCCGCCGCCTTCGAAGGCCACGTAGCGCAGCTTCTTCGGATCCACGCCAGCGGCGCGGGCGATCAGTGCGGTCTGCATCCAGTCCTGCCCGCCGATGGTCGCGCCGGCGCCGAACACCACGCTGCTGGGGTCCTTCTTCACCGCGGCGATCAGCTCGTCGAGGTTCTGGTAGGGCGCGTCGGCGCGTACCGAGATGGCGCCGTAGTCGGTGCCGATGCCGGC
Source organism: Stutzerimonas stutzeri (assembly GCF_019090095.1). NCBI lineage: Bacteria > Pseudomonadati > Pseudomonadota > Gammaproteobacteria > Pseudomonadales > Pseudomonadaceae > Stutzerimonas > Stutzerimonas stutzeri. The sequence goes on from NZ_JAGQFP010000002.1 coordinate 576,120, forward strand.
CAGCCAGCGCACCGCCGTCTCGTCGTAACGGCCGAACTTGCCCTGGGCCAGGTTCAGCAGCGAGCCGCTGGAGAAGGCAGTGATGGTCGAGGGGTCGTCAGCGCGCTGGGCGACCACCGCGTTGTAGGCGACCGCACCGACACCGCCCGGCATGTAGGTCACGCGCATCGGCGCCTTGAGCAGGCCGGAATCTTTCAGGCCGCTCTGGGCCAGCTTGCAGGTCAGGTCGAAGCCGCCGCCGGGCTTGGCCGGGGCGATGCATTCGGGGCGTTTGGGTTCGGCCAGCAACTGGCTCGAGAGCACCAGGCAGGTCGAGAGCAGGGCGAAACGACGAATTGCGTTCTTCATGATGTTTCCTCTGTTTTCTTATTGTGGACGGCGTTACCAGATGGGCAGGCTGTAGCTGACGATCAGGCGGTTTTCATCGGCGTCACGGGCGAAGTCGGAGCGGAACATGGCGTTGCGCATACGCACCGCGACATTCTTCAGCGGACCGCTCTGCACCACGTACTTGAGTTCGACGTCGCGTTCCCACTCGCTGCCATTGCTGCCGCCGCTGTATTCGGCGTTGTCGCCAGACACGTAGCGTGTAAGGAAGGTTAGGCCAGGGATGCCGATGGAGGCGAAGTTGTAGTCGTAACGCGCTTGCCAGGAGCGCTCGTCGGCGTTGGCGAAGTCATTGATCTGGACGAAGTTGACCAGGTAGGGGTCGCCGCCATCGATGTAGGCGTAGCCGGTGTCGCCGCGCATCTGCTGATACGCCAGGCTGATCTTGTGGCCGCCCAGCGAGTAGCCGACCACGCCGTTCCAGGCCTGGTTGTCGATCTTGCCGCCATTCGCCGCGCCGGTGTCGTCGCTGATCATCAGGCGCAGGTCGGCCGACAGCGCCGAGCCTTCGCCGAGGGGCTGCACGGCCTTGAGGTTGAAGAAATGCTGACGGTAGATGTCGTCCAGCTCGGCGGTGTAGTAGGTGCCGGTGACCTGCTCATTGAAGTCGTACTCGGCGCCTGCAAAGGCGAGGAAATCGGCTTCGGCGGCGCTGGCGAAGCGCTTGTTCTTGTTGTTCAGCTGCAGGTCTTGCGAGTTCGTCGAGGCCCGGTCGATGACCTGGTCGAAGCGCCCGCCGATGAGGGTCAGGCCATCGATGTCGCGCGAGGTGAGCGTGGCGCCTTCGAACAGCTGTGGCAGCGTGCGGCTGTCGCTGGCCTTGACCACCGGGGTTTCCGGCATATGGCTGCCGTAGCGCAGTTCGGTCTCGGAGATCTTCGCCTTGGCCGTCAGCCCGAGGCGGCTGAATTCGTCCGGCGTGCTGCCGTCGTCGTGCACCGGAAGCAGGTCGGTGCCGGTGCGACCGCCGCCCGAGTCGAGCTTGATCCCCAGCATGCCCATGGCATCGAGGCCGAAGCCGACGGTGCCTTCGGTAAAGCCCGATTCGATGTTGAGCAGAAAGCCCTGCGACCATTCTTCGCGTTTCGATTGGCCGGTGCCTTCGCGAAAGTCGCGATTGAGGTAGATGTTCTGGGTTTGCAGGGTCGCGTGGCTGTCTTCGATGAAATCAGCCTGGGCCAGCGGTGCCAACGAGGCGGCTGCTACGGCGAGGGCGAGACGAGCCTGTGCGGGGTTGGTTCTGACGGCAGTCAGCATCCTTGTATCTCCACTATTGTTCTTGTTGTAGCGGCGTTGTGCCGCACCTGGTGGATCGAGCCACCTGATGGCGATCCTAGGCGGCGAAACTTTCGCCAGGCTTTCAGGGGTGAGAGCAGCGTGCGGCGTGCCTTGCCGCTACACTGGCGCCCCGCTCCGTGAGTGGCAGAGGACAGGCAATGCGGATACTTCTGGTCGAGGATCACCCCCAGCTGGCTGAAAGCGTGGCGCAGGCGCTGCGGGCAGCCGGCTGGACGCTGGATCTGCTCAATGACGGCGTGGCGGCGGACCTGGCGCTGGCCACCGAGGATTACGCACTGGCGATTCTCGATGTCGGGCTGCCGCGGCTGGACGGCTTTCAGGTGCTGGCGCGCCTGCGCGAGCGCGGCAAGACGCTGCCGGTGCTGATGCTCACCGCGCGCGGTGAGGTGACCGACCGCGTCCATGGGCTCAACCTTGGCGCGGATGACTACCTGGCCAAGCCGTTCGAGCTGTCCGAACTCGAAGCGCGGGTCAAGGCGTTGCTACGGCGCAGCGTGGCGGGCGGCGAACGCCAGCAGAGCTGCGGCGCATTGGTGTACGACCTGGATGCCCGGCGATTCAGCCTCGACAGGCAACCCCTGACCCTGACGTCGCGCGAGCAGGCGGTGCTGGAAGCGCTGATTGCCCGGCCCGGGCGGGTCATGAGCAAGGACCAGCTGGCGGCGCAGGTGTTCGGTCTGGACGAGGACGCCAGTGCCGATGCCATCGAGATCTACATCCATCGCCTGCGCAAGAAACTCGAGGGCAGTGCCGTGCGCATCGTGACCTTCCGCGGCCTGGGCTATATGCTGGAGGCCGCCGCCGATGCCTGACGCGGCGCCGCTGCGCGCCGGCAGTCTGCGCACCGGACTGCTGCGCCGCCTGGCGATACTGCTGGCGCTGCTGCTGGTCCTCAGCGGTTGGAGCGCGTACTGGAACGGGCGTGCGGCCGCCGACTCCGCCTACGACCGCACCCTGCTGGCTTCGGCCCGAGCCATCGCCGAGGGGCTGGTGGCCAGCGACGGCAAGCTGCGTGCGAATGTCCCCTATGTGGCGCTCGACACCTTCGCCTACGACAGTGCCGGGCGCATCTACTACCAGGTGCTGGACACCGCAGGCCGGCTGATCAGCGGCTATGAAGACCTGCCAGCGCCGGGCGCGGGCGTGCCTCGCACCGATGATTACCCGGCGCTGGCGCGGTTCTACGACGGCCAGTTCCGCGGCGAGGGCGTGCGCCTGGTCAGTCTGCTGCAGCCGGTCAGCGAGCCGGAGCTCAACGGCATCGCCGAAATCCGCGTTGCCGAAACCCTGGGCGCCCGCGAGCGCATGGCGCGCAGTCTGCTGACCGATACGCTCTGGCGGGTGGGGTTGCTGGCGATCACCGCGCTGCTGCTGGTCTGGCTGGCGGTCAGCGCGGCGCTGCGGCCGCTGGGCAAGCTCAGCGAGGCGGTGGAACTGCGCCAGCCGGACGACCTGCGCCCGTTGCCGCTGGTCACCGTCCAGCAGGAGCTGCGGCCATTGGTGGCCGCGCTCAATCATTTCACCGAACGCCTGCGAGGCCAGTTCGAGCGCCAGGCACAGTTCATCGCCGATGCCGCGCACGAGCTGCGCACGCCGCTGGCTGCGCTCAAGGCGCGCATCGAGCTGGGCCTGCGGGAGCAACAGCCGCAACGCTGGCAGGAAACGCTGGAGGAGGCCGGGGCGCATACCGACCGGGTCATTCATCTGGCCAACCAGCTGCTGTCGCTGGCGCGCATCGAAAGCGGCGCGCAGGCAATCGCCGAGGGCGGCGCGCAGCGACTCGATCTGAGCCGGCTGGCCCGTGAGCTGGGGCTGGCGATGGCGGCGCTGGCCCACAAGCGCGGCGTGGCGCTTGCCCTGGAAGCGGACCAGCCGGTCTGGATTCAGGGCGAGCCGACCTTGCTGAGCGAGCTGCTGAACAATCTGCTCGACAACGCCCTGGCGCATACACCGAGCGGCGGCAACGTGGTGCTGCGCGTGCGCGAGGAGGGCGTGCTGGAGGTCGAGGATGATGGTCCCGGCATTGCGCCGCAGGAACGCGAGAAGGTCTTCGCTCGTTTCTACCGTGTGCAACAACAAGGGCAGGGCGCCGGCCTCGGGTTGGCCATCGTCGGGGAGATCAGCCGGGCTCACCGTGCGACCATCGAACTGGGTCAGGGCGACCTGGGCGGCCTGCTGGTCAGGCTGCGCTTCCCGCCAAGCACCGATTGAATCAGAGCGGCTGGCCCGGCGCCGTGACCACCACCTGGTTGCGGCCGTTGCGCTTGGCGCGGTAGAGCGCTGCGTCGGCAGCGGCAAGTAGCTCCGCCGGCGTATGGGCGATCGGCGGTTGCAGCGTGGCCACGCCGATGCTGATGGTCAGATCGAGCCGGTGGTCGCCATAGCTGGGATGCAACTCGGCGACCGCCTGGCGAATCCGCTCGGCCTGTTGCTGGGCCTTGTGGCTGTCGATGCCGGGCAGTGCGATGACGAACTCCTCCCCGCCATAGCGCGCCACCAGCTCGCCGGCGCGCTGTACGCGCTGCTTGAGCGTGGCGGCCACCAGCCGCAGGCACTCGTCGCCGAACGGGTGCCCGTAGGTGTCGTTGACCTGCTTGAAATGATCGATATCCAGCAGCAGCACCGACAGTGGCTGCTCGAGGCGCTGCGCGCGCCGGACTTCCTCGTCGAGGGTCAGATCGAAGTGCCCACGGTTGGCCAGCTGGGTCAGGGCGTCGGTGGTGCTCATCCGCTTGAGCTGCGCATTGACCGCTTCCAGGCCGCGCTTGGCGTCTTCCAGCGCCCGGGTGCGCTCGGATACGCGCTGCTCCAGCACCTCGTTGGCGCGCATCTGCAGCTGCAGCGCTTCCTGCTGAGCCCGCAGGCGCGACTCGCGCTCCTGGGCCAGTGCCTCCGACGTCCGCAGCGCGTTGTGCTGTGCCTCGATGCGGCGCTCACGCTCATGGTTGATGCGCTCGGCCAGCGCCATCGACAGCAGCACGAATTCGACGAACATGCCGATCAACTGGCCGTTGAGGGTCCAGATATTCAGCGGCAGTACGCCCTCCAGGGCGAGCAGATGGGCGACGGTGAAGACCAGTAGCGTCGCCCAGGCAATGGTGAATCGGCGCGCCGAAGCATTGCCGCGGATCCACAGCGTGACGGTCACCGCGATGGTCAGGCCGCAGTGGATCAGCGCCATCGTTTCGATCGCCAGGTAGCGCGTCAGCGCCGGTGCGAACAGGATCGCCAGCAGCACCGTGGCCCAATAGGTGATCAGCAGCAGGGTGACCTGCCAGACCCAGCCACCGTAGCGGCGGATATCCAGGAAGCGACTGGCGAACACCAGCGGCGTGAAGAAACACAGCGCCGCCGACAGGCCGTAGAAGCGATGCGAGAACTTCGGCGCCTCTGGCCAGAGAAACAGTTGGCCGAAGCCGGTGATGGTCAGCACGTAGAATAACGCGCTGAGCAGATAGGTGACATACAGCAGGTAGCTGAGGTCGCGGGTAAACACGAACAGGCTGCAGTTGTAGAGCAGGATCACCAGCATGCCGCCGAAGAACAGGTTGATCATGGCGACGTCGGCGATCTTTCCGGCGAGAAAGCCGGTTTCGTCGGCAATCGCCAAGGGCAGCGCGATCAGCTCGCGCGACTGCACATGGACGTAAACCACTGCGCCTTCTTCGGCATGCAGGAGCAGCGGGAACACGTAATTGTGATCGGGCTGTGGCCGCTCACGCATCGGCAGGGTATCGCCGGCTCGCATCGGTGGGCCCCAGCGGTCGCGTTCCGGGTAGTAGAGCTGCACCCGAACGTCATCCAGCACCGGCCATTTGAGACTGAAATACCAGGTGCCCGCCCGAGCGGAGGGATTGCGCAGGGCAAAGCGCAGCCAGGCGCCGTCCGGTTGTCGCTGCAGGTTGGGCCGCTCGAGGGGCTGCCAGTCCCCGGTCGCGCCACGGACGGTGTCGAAGTCGGCCGCCGGGTGCCCGGACAGGTATTCGATGGCGCCGACTTGAAGGCCATGAATGCTTTGGGTGGCCAGCGTTGGTTTGACCTCCGCCGCGGTCAGTCCACAAACGCTCATCAGCAGCGAAAACAACACAACGACCGACCAAGGCTGGCAACCCATTCGCTAAACCCTACTTAGTTCAGTGGCGCCCGCGGCGGGCGCCGTTGGTAAGAATGTCGCGCTTCTGACGTCAAAAACGATACGGTGAATACCGCCGCGATGCCAGCGCCAGGCGTGGCGGCGAGGGAGCCGGTTGATCGCCATCATGACGCCATCTCGGCGCGTGCTGGATGCTATGAGCCGGAACGCTCGCTTGACGGGCGAGTCAGATAGCAAGCGGCAACTGACGCGGCCGGCCAGAGGCGCTTTTTCGCAAGTGATTGCAGCCGCCGTGACTCGCGATTCCGATGGCCTGCTAGACTCCCAACTTCTCGCCAATGCTCACGAGGCCGCGCGAGACAATCCAAAACAACCAATAAGGAGTGAATCCATGAAAGGCAAATCCTTGGCATGGATATTTTCCGCCGCTTTGGCGGGAACTGGGCTGGGCGGTGTGGCTCAGGCGCAAGAACAATTCGTGACCATCGGCACCGGTGGCCAGACGGGCGTCTACTACGTCGCTGGTCAGTCGATCTGCCGTTTCGTCAACCGTAACGCCGAGGATCTGAAGTGCAATGCGCCCGCCAGCGGTGGCGGTGTGGCCAACGTCAATGGCCTGCGCAGCGGCGAGTTCAATTTCGGCATCATGCAGTCGGACCATCAATACAAGGCGATGAAAGGCCTGGAGCCGTTCAAGAGCGAAGGCGCGATGGACGACATCCGTGCGGTGTTCTCGCTGCAGAGCGAAGTCTTCACCGTGCTGGCGCGTCGCGACGCCAACATCAAGGGGCTGGACGACCTGAAAGGCAAGCGCGTCAACATCGGCAACCCCGGTTCCGGCCAGCGTGACACCCTCGAGGAGATCATGGCCGAGAAGGGTTGGGACAAGTCGGTCTTCGCCCTCGCCGCCGAGCTCAAGCCGGCCGAGCAGGCCAGCGCCCTGGGCGACAACAACATCGATGCGATGACCTACTTCGTCGGTCACCCCAACGGTGCGATCCAGGAAGCCACCACCACCGTCGACGCCGTACTGGTGCCCATCTCCGGCCCGGAGATCGACAAGCTGTTGTCCGAGAAGAGCTACTACACCAAGGCCGAGATTCCGGGTGGCATGTACAAGGGCAACGACAGCGCTACTCAATCGATCGGCGGCAAAGCCGTGCTGTCGACCACCTCCAAGGTGGATGCGGACGTGGTCTACAAGCTGGTCAAATCGGTGTTCGAGAACATCGAGCGCTTCCAGCGTCTGCACCCTGCCTTCAAGGATCTGAAGCCTGAAGACATGATCAAGGTCGGTCTGTCCGCACCCTTGCATGAAGGTGCCGAGCGTTACTACAAGGAACGTGGCTGGATGTAACGGCCGCTAGGCTTGCTGCACCGATGCGGCACGTCTGCCGTATGCGGCTTTCGCCTGAGAACCCGTGAGCGTATGCCACGGGTTCTCGCGGTTTCCGTTACCTGAAAAACAGGCCTCATTTCATGCAAGACAAATCACTTTCCACGGAAGAGCTGATCGCCAAAGACGTCGGGGGGCGGATCCCCGAAGGCGCCATGGCCCAACTGATTGCCGGTCTGGCGCTGCTCTGGTCGCTGTTCCAGCTGTGGATCGCTTCGCCGTTGCCGTTCATGCTGCGCATCGGCGTCTTCAATAATACCGAAGCCCGCTCGATCCACCTGGCGTTCGCCTTGCTGCTGGCATTTCTGGCGTACCCCGCGTTCAAGCGCTCGCCTCGTGACCGGGTGCCGTTGGTCGATATCGCGCTCGGCTTGCTGGCCGCCGCGAGCGCAGGCTACCTGTTCATCGCCTACGAGCAACTGGCCCAACGCCCGGGCAATCTCACCACGATGGATCTGCTGACGGCCTGCGTCGGCATCCCGCTGCTGCTCGAAGCGACCCGCCGCGCACTGGGGCCGGCGCTGGCGGTCATTGCCGTCATCTTTCTCGGCTACAGCCTGGCCGGACCCTATATGCCGGGGCTGCTGGCGCACCGCGGTGTCAGCTTCACGGCACTGGCCAACCATCAGTGGATCACCACCGAAGGCGTGTTCGGCATCGCGCTCGGCGTTTCCACCAGTTTCGTCTTTCTCTTCGTCCTGTTCGGTGCGTTGCTCGAACGTGCCGGCGCCGGTCACTACTTCATCCAGCTGGCCTTCAGCATGCTCGGTCATTTCCGTGGCGGCCCGGCCAAGGCCGCCGTCGTGGCGTCGGGCATGACCGGGCTGATTTCCGGCTCATCGATCGCCAACGTGGTGACCACCGGTACCTTCACCATCCCGATGATGAAGCGCACCGGATTCTCCGCCGAGAAGGCGGGTGCGGTGGAAGTGGCGTCCTCGGTGAACGGCCAGATCATGCCGCCGGTGATGGGCGCCGCCGCGTTCCTGATGGTCGAGTACGTCGGCATTCCCTATGTCGAGGTGATCAAGCACGCCTTCCTGCCGGCGCTCATTTCCTATATCGCGCTGGTCTACATCGTCCATCTCGAGTCGCTCAAGCTTGGCCTGACCGCCCTGCCGCGGGCCAACGTGGCCAAGCCATGGATGCAGCGCCTGATCGGCTTCGCCTTCGGCGTTGCGTTGATTTCGGGCATTTCGCTGGCCGTCTATTACGGCCTCGGCTGGTTGAAACCGGCCTTGGGCGACGCGGCGATCTGGGTGATCGGTGCGTTGCTGGTGGTCGTTTACCTGGCACTGTTGAAAGTCGCCGCGAGCAACCCGCCGTTGCCACCGGAAGACCCCGATGCGCCGCTGGAGAAACTGCCGGAAACCCGTCCGGTGCTGCTGTCCGGCCTGCATTTCCTGTTGCCGGTGGTGGTCCTGGTCTGGTGCCTGATGGTCGAGCGCTTGTCGCCCGGCCTGTCCGCATTCTGGGGCTCGGTGATCCTGGTCATCATCCTCCTCACGCAGCGCCCGCTGCTTAGCTGGATGCGCCGGGATGGCGCCCATCAGCACGGTACCTTCATGGATGGCGTGATCGATCTGCGCGAAGGCCTGATCGCTGGCGCGCGCAACATGATCGGCATCGGCATCGCCACCGCGGCGGCAGGGATCATTGTCGGGGCGGTATCGCAGACCGGTGTCGGTCTGGTCCTCGCCGATCTGGTCGAGCTGCTGTCGATGGGGAACCTGATGCTGATGTTGCTGCTCACGGCCTTCCTCAGCCTGATTCTCGGCATGGGGCTGCCGACCACCGCCAACTACATCGTGGTGTCCAGCCTGCTGGCACCGGTGGTGGTGGCGCTGGGGCAGCAGAGTGGCTTGATCGTGCCGCTGATCGCGGTCCACCTGTTCGTCTTCTACTTCGGCATCATGGCCGACGTCACGCCCCCGGTGGGCTTGGCTTCGTTCGCCGCGGCCGCGGTGTCCAAGGGCGATCCGATCAAGACCGGTGTGGTGGCGTTCTATTACAGCCTGCGTACCGCCGCGTTGCCGTTCCTGTTCATCTTCAATACCGACCTGCTGCTGATTGACGTGGACTTCTGGCACGGTGTGGTGATCTTCATCATCGCGACCCTGGCGATGCTGATCTTCGCCGCCGGTACCCAGGGCTACTTCCTGGTTCGCAGTCGCTGGTATGAAAACCTGCTGTTGCTGCTCGTCGCCTTCACCCTGTTCCGTCCGGGTTTCTGGATGGACATCGTGCATGATCCCTACCGCGACATTCCGCCCGCGCAGCTGGTGCAGGCGCTGGAAATGGTCGACGAGGACAGCCAGCTGCGGCTGCGTATCCGCGGTGAGGACGCCGTTGGCGACGTGCGTGACTTCAGCCTGCTGGTGGCGATTCCGGACGGCGAGACCGGCGAGGAGAAGCTGGAGAAGCTCGGCCTGATGACCTACGAACAGGACGGCAAGGTGCTGATCGACAGCGTGACCTTCGGCAGCCCGGCCGCCGAGTTGGGGCTGCAGTTTGACCAGGAGATTCTGGCCGTGCGTGCGCCAACCGATCGCCTGGCCAAGGAGTGGATGTGGCTACCGGCGCTGTTGCTGTTCGCCCTGGTGGTCTGGATGCAACGGCGGCGCAAGCGCGAGTGATCGCTTCGCCTCGCTAACCCGACCCCGGCCATGCCCAGCATGGCCGGGGTTTTTCGTTTTGAGGTGCCAGTGCGCGGTAGGGTTCAGGCCGGTTTGCCGGGCGGCAAGTGCGGGTCCGCCAGTCGCGGGTCGCGCGCGGTCGGGTTCTCGTCCGTCGCCCGTGCACGGCCACCGCTGGCGCTCTCCAGCGCTGCGTAGGCCGCGCTGCAGAACAGCGAGTTCAGGCGTTTCATGTCCGCGATCAGCTCCAGGTGAGCGGCGCTGGTCTCGATGCTTTCCACCACCTGCTGATGCAGGCGATGCACATGGGCATGAGCCAGCTCGCGCTCGCGCTTGCGGAACTGGCGCTTCTGCTGCAACAGCTGGCGCGCACTGTGCGAATCGCCGGAAAGGAACACCGACAGTCCCAGGCTCAGGTTGGCGCTGAGCAGCGCATGCAGTTGGCTGAGTTCGTCCAGGCCACGATCGGAAAACGAGCGCCGCTTGGAGGTCTTCAGGTTCTGCACCTTGCCGAGCATGTGCTCGATGATGTCGCCAGCCTGCTCCAGGTTGATCGCCAGTTCGATGATCTCCGCCCAGCGCCGGCTTTCCTGCTCGGCCAGGTCCTCGCGTGGCATGCGCGCCAGGTAGAGCTTGACCCCGCTGTAGAGCGCGTCGACGTCGTCGTCCAGGCGGCGGATCTCTTCACCCGGCTCGGGGCGATTCTCGTGCAGGGTTTCGAGCAGGCGCGCCAGCATGGTTTCTACCAGGTCGCCGATGCGCAGCGTTTCGCGCGTGGCGTTGGCCAGTGCCAAGGTCGGCGTGTCCAGCGCCGTGGGGTCGAGATGACGCGGCTGGGCGATACCGCTGTCGAACACGCGCTCGGGCAGCAGGCGTTCGCACAGCCTGGCCATCGGGCCCACCGTCGGAAGCAACAGCAGGCAACGCAGCAGGTTGTAGGACAGGTGGAAGGCGATGACATGGGCCTGCCCGCTGAAGCCGAACGCAGTCATCGCCTCGACCAGCATCGGCAGAAACGGCAGCACACTCAGCCCGGCGAGCTTGTACAGCAGATTGCCCAGTGCCACCCGGCGCGCGGGCACCGGCTGCGGCGTCGCGTTGAGCCAGGCGAGCAGGCCGCTGCCGACGTTGGCGCCGATGACCACGCCAAGCGCCACGGGCAGGCTGATCAGGCCGGCGCTGGCCAGCGTCGCCGTGAGCAACACGGCGGCGAGGCTGGAGTAGGAGAGCACCGCGAACACCGCGCCCACGACAACCGCGAGCAGGGTGTCGCCGGCAAGAGAGGAGAACAGCACGCGCATGCCGCGCGCCTCGGTGATGGGCTCGGCGGTCGCGACGATCAGCTGCAGCGCCAGGATGATCAGGCCGAGACCGATCAGCACGCGCCCCAGCTGGCCGGCGCGGGTCTGCTTGCGCGACAGGAACAGGCAGACTCCGACCAGGGTAAACAATGGCGACAGCCAGGACAGGTCCAGGGTCAGTACGCGGGCCATCAGCGCGGTACCGACATCGGCACCGAGCATGATCGCCAGCGCGGTGGGCAGCCCCATCAATCCCTGGGCGACGAACGAGATGGCCAGCAGCGCGGTGGCGTTGCTGCTTTGCACCAGCGCGGTGACGCCGAGCCCCGCCGTGAACGCCAGCGGCGGATTGGCCATGCTGCGGCCCAGCAACCGGCGCAGGTGCGAGCCATACACCCGCATGATGCCGGTGCGCACGATATGCGTGCCCCACACCAGCAGGGCGATGGAGGACAGCAAGTGCAACAGCGTCAGCATCAGGCACGGCCTCCGACGAATGAATGATCCCGATGTCCACGATCCTCGCAGTACCCGCGGCAACGCAAGCGGTGGACTATATCTGGTGGACCATCGCCGGCAGCCGGCCGTTCACGAGGCTGACACCCGCGGCGACACCGCGGTTGCCGTGGCCCGCCTCAGTTCGACGAGTAGTAGCCGACGCCGAGCACTACGTCGTTCACGCGGCGAATCAAGGTGTGTTTCTTCTCGACCGCGTTGGTGGCCGGGTTGCGCCAGACGTAATCGACCGTGCCGGTGCCTTTGTCCTTGGCCAGCGCGATCATCTGCTTGAACAGCGGCGTACCGGCGGCATCGGTGATGTCGCGCACGTCGACGCCGACCAGGTTGGGCGATGCGCCGCTGGCGCGGTATTTACCGTCCTCCAGGCCGATGGCGAAGACGTACTCGTCATTCATCACGAAGCCACCCTGCGGGTCGTTGAACGCCTTGAATGCCGCCTCGGCACCGGAACGTTTGACCAGCGCAACCGCCTCGTCGAGCATCTTTTGCGCCTGTTCGGCGGAGGAGCGCGGGATGTAATAGCCCACCGCGATGATCCGGTCACCCACCTTGCGGTACAGGCTGGTCTTGTTCTCTACCTTGTTGTCGGCCGGGTTGCGCCAGTGGTAATTGACCTGGCCGCTGTCAGCCGTCTTGGCACCCTCGACGATCTGCTGAATGAAGGGTGCGCCGGCGGCGTCCTTGAGGCTCATCACGTTGAGTCCGACCAGCGCCCGAGACGCGCCGTTGGCCAGCATGGTGCCGGCGCTGTCCAGTACGAAGACATAGTGCTGACCATCGACGAAGCCACCCTGATCGTCGTTGAACGCGGCGAGCGCCCGGTCCGGCCCCTCGGCCTGCAGGTGGGCGGCGGCGCGGTCGAGCAGGGCGCTGGCCTGGCGCACGTGGCTACGCTCGACCGATCCCTTGGCCGGGGCGTTGTCGCTGGCGGCATAGCTCAGCGGGCTGGCGCAAAGGGCTGCGCCCAGTGAAAGGATCAGCAGGTTCCGGTTGTTCAGCTTCATTGATCTACTCCTGGCCTGAGGCCGGCGAAAGGCCGCAAAGGTGCTTGGGTCTGCCTGCTATGGAATATCCTATGGCGAGTAAGGGAATTGATATTGATCACAAGGACCGTTGGGGACCTGCGAAAGGAGTAGGAAAAAACGCCGCACCAGCGATCTGCTGCACGTCCCGCGAGCGCGCCGGAACTTGCTACCCTCTGCCGCTGATCCAGCCGAAGCCGCCCGCCCATGCTCAGCCTCTACCACGCTCCTGACCTCGAAACCCTCGGCGAACTGGCCACACGCCTGCTTGCCCAGCCGCTCGCCGATCCCTTTGCGCCGGCGCAGGTGGTGGTGCCGAGCCAGGGCATGGGGCGCTGGCTGACCCTGGAGCTGGCGCGCAAGCAGGGCATCGCCATGCAGCTGGAGATTCAATTGCCGGCCAAATTCGTCTGGGACCTGAGCCGCACCGTGCTGGGCAGCCTGCCGGAGCAATCGGCGTTCTCCCCGACGACCCTGACCTGGCGTCTGTATGGCTGGCTGTGCGAAGCGTCCAGCCTCGAACTGGCGCCACGTCTGGCGCAATACCTCGACGGCGGTGACGAGCGCCGACGCTTGTCGCTGGCGGCCAAGATCGCCGACGTCTTCGACCAATACCTGCTCTATCGCGACGACTGGCTGGCCGCCTGGGAGCGCGGCGAAACCCTCGACCTCGGCCCCGACGAAGCCTGGCAGGCGCTGCTCTGGCGTGAACTGACCAAGGACGGCCACCCGCACCGCGCACGGCTGCTCGGCGACCTGCTGCAACGCCTTTACAGCGACGAACCCTTGCCCGGCCTGCCCGAGCGCTTGCTGGTGTTCGGCATCAGCAGCCTGCCACCGCACCACCTGCGCGTGCTCGACGGCCTGGCGCGGCATATCGACGTGGTGGTCTGCGCGCTCAACCCGAGCCGCGAGGCCTGGGGCGAGATCCGCGACATTCGCGAGCTGGCCAGGCAACCGGAGAGCGGGGCTGACGATTGGTATCTCGACGTGGGCCATCCGTTGCTGGCAAGCCTTGGCAAGCAGGGCCGCGACTTCTTCGATTCGTTGTTCAGCCTGACCGCCAGCGAAGGCAGCCAGGAGTTCGGCCTCTATTCCGAAGACGAAGACCTGCGTGACGACAGCCTGCTGCACGCGTTGCAGAACGACATCCTGCGCCTGCGCACCCGGCAGCCCGATGAGCGCGTCACGTTTGGCGAGAATGATCGCTCGCTGGAAGTGCACATTGCGCACTCGCCGCTGCGCGAGGTCGAGATCCTGCATGATCAGCTCCTGGCGCGGTTCGCCGCCGACCCCGAGCTGAGCCCGGATCAGGTGGTGGTGCTGACCCCGGACATCGAGCGCTACGCGCCCTTCATCGAAGCCGTCTTCGCCCCGCGCGAGGGCAGCCCGCGGATTCCCTACAGCCTTGCCGACCGCAGCCTGCGCGCCGAAATGCCGCTGATCGAAGCCTTTCTCGAATTGCTGATGCTGGCGCAGAGCCGCTTCGCCGCCGAGGAAATCCTCGCCTGGCTGGAGCAGCCGGCCATTGCCCGACGCGCCGGAATCGAAAGCGAAGACCTGCCGCTGCTGCGCGACTGGTTGCGCGACGCCGGCGTGCGCTGGGGGCGCGACGGCAGCCAGCGGGCCCGCCTGGGGCTGCCGGACGAATCGGCCTTTACCTGGCGCCAGGGGCTGGACCGCCTACTGCTGGGCTTTGCCGCGCCGCCGCAGCTGGCCGGAGACAGTGCGCCATTGCTCGGCGAACACTGGCCACTGGATGCGCTGGAAGGCGCGCGTGGGCAGTTGCTCGGTCGCCTGGTGGAGTTTGTCGAGCGCCTCGGCAACCTCGCCGATCAGCTGGCGCGACCACGACCGTTGGCCGAATGGGCCGACGATCTGCAGGTGCTGATCGACACCCTGTTCGATGAGCGCGAAGCCGGCGACACGTTGCTCTTGCTCTCCCAGGCCTGCGCGGCGTTGCGCGAACAGGCGCTGGCGGCCGACCTGACCCGGCCCATCGACCTGGAGCTGGTGCACCAGCAGCTCAGCGCCGCGCTGCAGCAGGGCGGTGGCGCCTCGGGCTTTCTCACCGGCGCCGTGACCTTCTGCACCATGGTGCCGATGCGCAGCCTGCCGTTCCGCGTGGTCTGCCTGCTGGGCCTGGACGATGGCGCCTTTCCGCGGCGCACGCCGCCGTCGGGCTTCGACCTGATCGGGCGCCACCCGCGCCGTGGCGACCGGGCGCGGCGCCTCGACGACCGCTATCTGCTGCTGGAAACCCTGCTGTCGGCGCGCGAAGCGCTGTACCTGTCCTATGTCGGCCGCGACCCGCGCGACAACGCCGTGCTGCCGCCTTCGGTGCTGCTCAGTGAGGTGCTCGAAGCCGTCGATATGACCGCCACGCTGACGCCTGCTGATCCGGCATCCGGGGGCGCTGACGAGCCCGCGGCCAAGACGGTCAGCCAGAAGATCCTTGTCGCCCACCCGTTGCAGCCGTTTTCGCCACGGAATTTCCGCGATGCGCCTTGCGCCGGCTTCTCGCTACCCTGGTATCGCGCCGCCCAGCGCCTCGCCGAGCCGCCGCAGACCCAGCCGCAGCCGTTCGCCAGCTTGCTCGCGGAACCCGACGAGGCGTGGCTGACCATCGAGCCGTCGCAGCTGTTGCAGTGCTTCCGTCATCCGGCGCGCTTCCTGCTCGAGCAGCGTCTCGGTCTGCGCCTGGCCGACGACCAGGAATCGCTCGCCAGCGACGAGCCTTTCGACCTGGAAATGCCGGCCTGGAACGGCCTGCGGCGGCTATCCCTACAAGCGGTGGAACACGGCTGGAGCGATGACGACGAGCGGCGCATGGCCTGTGCCGCTGGCTGGCTGCCCACCGGCGAGCTGGGCCAGGCGCTGTGGGGCAAGCTGCGCGGGCCGGTGCGTGCCTTCGCGCCGCGGCTGTTCGAGCTGCGCCCGGACGCCGTGCCCGAGCCGCTGCCGGTGGACATCACCCTGGCCGGTATCCGTGTGCATGGCTGGCTCGACGGCGTGACGCCGGCCGGCTTGTTCGGCTGGAAGCTCGGCAAGCTGGGCGAGTGGGATCTGCCGCCGTTCTGGCTGCGCCACTTGCTGCTCAACCTGTCCGCCACGCCCGGTATCGAACGCAACAGCCTGATGCTGTCGCCTGCCGGCGATTGGCAGCTGGGGCCGCTGGCCAATGCCGCCGAGCTGCTCGAACCCTGGCTCGCGGCCTATCGCTGCGCCATTCGCGAGCCGCTGCCGCTGCTGCCGCGCAGCAGCCACGCCTTTGCCAAGGGCTACCGCAAACCGGCGCGCGGCAGCGAACCCATCGAGACGGCCCGCAAGCGGGCGCGGGAGGCCTGGGTGGGGGCTGAGTTCAGCCCCATCGCCGCCGAGTCCGAAGACCCCTGGAATGCCTTGGCCTTCCGTGATCGCGATCCGCTCGACGAGCGATTCGAAACCCTGGCCCAACGGCTGATAGGCCCGGCGCTGGATGCATTGGCGAATGGAGAGGAGCAGAGCGATGACGTCTGAAGCATTGTGTCTCCACTTGCTGCCGTGCCTGTTCGGCGGTCAGGGTTTCGCCCCTGACGGGCGAGTCACTTTCTCTTTGCTTGTGCAAAGAGAAAGTAACCAAAGAGAAAGCACACCCCGCATCCGGCCCCGGCTGCGCCGGGGTTCCCTCGCTCCATCCCTGCTCCGGCGGCACGCAGCGAAGGGCCATCCCTGGCCCATCGCTGCTCTCGCGGCATCCATGCCGCTCGACCGCCTGCGCAGCGATTCCACTCGGCCTCCTGAGGGGCCCCGGTCCGCGGCGCCAGCTTATTTCCGTATCCGTGTCTCCGGTGTTGGCATCACCCGCACGCACTGTCAGGCCCCGCATGAATCCCCTTCAGGAGGCCGAGCGCAGGCGTTGTGTAGGGGGACGCGAGGCATGGATGCCGAGCGAGGAATGACGGGGCAGGGACGCCCCGTCATGACGTGCCCCCGGAGCAGCGCCGGAGCGAGGGAAGTCTGGCCGCGCAGCGGCCAGACCCGGATGTTGGGGCGCGCTTTCTTTTGCTTACTTTTCTTTGCGCGGGCAAAGAAAAGTAAGGCGCCCAGCGGGGCGCAACCCGAGGGTGTGGCCAGCACTGCAAAGTCGGCTTTGGCTCGGAGGATCATGCCATGAAACTCGACCTGCTCGACTCCCCCTTCGATGGCCGCTCGCTGATCGAGGCCAGCGCCGGCACCGGCAAGACCTGGACGCTCACCGCGCTCTATGCGCGTTTGCTGCTGGAGCGGCAGCTGTCGGTGGGGCAGATCCTCGTGGTGACCTACACCACCGCCGCCACCGCCGAGCTGCGCGAGCGCATCCGTGCGCGGCTGGCCGACCTGTTGGCGGTCTATGACGGCACACCCAGCGATGACGACTTCCTCAATCGGCTGCATGCGCGCTACCCGGACGAAGCCTCGCGGCGGCGCCTGTTGCTGGCCGTGCACGGCTTCGACGAGGCGGCGATCTTCACCATCCATGGCTTCTGTCAGCGCGCGCTGCAGGACGCGGCGTTCGAGGCCGGTGGCGATTTCGACAGCGAGCTGACCGCCGACGACCGCGAGATCATCGATGCGTTGCTCGCCGACGCCTGGCGCAGCGAGCTGGCCGACGCCGATCCGGCCTGGGCGCGCTTCCTGGCCAAGAGCCGGATCACACCCCAGTGGTTACGCCAGCGGCTGCGCAGCCATCTGGGCAAGCCCTATCTGCGGGTCGAACCCCAGGGCGCACCGGTCGCCGCTGATTTGCGCCCGGTGGAGGCTGCCTGGCAGCGCGCGGCTGAATTGTGGAAAAGCGCCGGCACCGCCTGGGTTGCCGAACTGCTGGCCCATGGCGGCCTGAGCCAGAGCACCCACAAGAGCATCAAGTTTGCCCCCTGGCAGGCGGAACTGGACGCCTATTTCGCCGACCCGGCCGTGATGTTCGACCTGCCCGAGGGGGCCGCCAAGTTCGGTGTCCGTGCGCTGAGCAAGGCCTGCAAGAAGGGGCATGACGCGCCCGTGTGTGAGCTTGCCCATGCACTGGACGCGCTGGCCGATCAGGTTGCCGAGGCGTTGCCAGCGGGCAAGCAGCGACTGATCGCGCTACAGGTCGCGCTACTGGAACGGCTCAACCGAGAGCTGCCCGAGCGCAAGGCGGCGCAGCGGCTGCTGGCTTTCGATGATCTGCTCAACCGTCTGGATCAGGCGTTGCAAGGCCCGGTCGGCGAAGACCTGGCCGCTTCGTTGCGTGCGACCTATCCACTGGCGCTGATCGACGAATTCCAGGACACCGACCCGATCCAGTACGCCATCTTCGACCGTATCTATGCCAACGCCAGCGAGGCGTCGCTGTGCTTCGTCGGCGATCCCAAGCAGGCGATCTACGCCTTCCGCGGTGCGGACCTGGCGACCTACATGACCGCCAAGCAACAGGCCGACCGCGAGCCCTTCAACCTGCCGACCAACTACCGCTCGACGCCCGCGCTGATCGCCGCCCTGAACCAGCTGTTCAAGCACCCTCAACCTTTTGCCCAACCGGATCTCCGCTATCCGGCCGTCGGCGCGGCCGACAAGCCGCGCGCCACGCTGCGTCTGGTGGAAGAGGGCGAGGCGGCGCCGCTGTCGCTGGTCTGGCTCGGCGACGATCCGCTGGGCAAGGGCGAGGCCGCGCAACTGGCGGCGAGCGACACCGCACGACGCATCGCCCTGCAGCTGGCGGCTGCCGCCGAAGGCCGGGCAGGCTTCGACAAGGACGGCCGGTTCACCCCGCTCAAGGGCGGCGATATCGCCGTGCTGGTGGCCAACCATCGCCAGGCCGGGATGATCGCCGATGAGCTGGCCGCCCGCGGCGTGCCCAGCGTACGGCGTGGGCGCGACAGCGTCTGGCGCAGCGAAGAGGCCGGTGAGCTGGCCGCGGTGCTGGCCGCCTACGCCGAGCCCGGTCGCGAAGGCTTGCTGCGTTATGCCCTGGCCACCCGATTGCTGGGCCGCAGCGCCGCCGATCTGGCCCGCTGCCAGGACGATCAGCAGCAGTGGGATGCCGAGCGCGAAGCCGCCGAGCGCTATCACCAGCTCTGGCAGCAGCAGGGCTTTATGCGCGTGTTCCGTGCCTGGCTCGACGAGCAGGCGGTTGCCGAACGGCTGCTGGCGCGGGTCGATGGCGAGCGGCGGCTGACCAACCTGCTGCACCTGGGTGAGCTGCTCCAGGCCGAAAGCCTGTTGCGCC
The DNA here is from genome assembly GCF_019090095.1 of Stutzerimonas stutzeri. Taxonomy (NCBI): domain Bacteria; kingdom Pseudomonadati; phylum Pseudomonadota; class Gammaproteobacteria; order Pseudomonadales; family Pseudomonadaceae; genus Stutzerimonas; species Stutzerimonas stutzeri. Next base: position 594,999 of record NZ_JAGQFP010000002.1, read on the forward strand.
CCGGGCTGGAGCCGCTGCTCGCCTGGTTCAACGCGCAACGCGGCAGCGAAGGCGCTGGCGAGGAAGCCCTGCTGCGCCTGGAAAGCGATGCCGAGCGGGTGCAGATCGTCACCATCCACACCAGCAAGGGCCTGGAATACCCGTTGGTGTTCTGCCCGTTCCTGTGGGACGGCAAGCTGCTCGGCAAAAACCGCGACAGCGCTCGCTGCCACGGCGCTGATGGCCAGCCGTTGCTGGATCTTGGCAGTGATGAATTGGAGGACAACCTCGACCGCGCTCGTGAGGAAGTCTTTGCCGAACAGCTGCGACTGGCCTACGTCGCGCTGACCCGCGCCCGTGACAGGCTTTGGCTGCATTGGGGGCCAGTGTGCCTGTGCAAGCCGAAGAAGGACGGCACGCTCGCCGACGAAGGCCTGCACACCAGTGCACTGGCCTGGCTGCTGCACGGCCGCGAGCTGCCGGGTGAGCATCCGCTGAGTGAGCTGGGCATCCATCTGGCGGACCTCAACGGCGGCAGCCTGCGCCAGGCCATCGAGCGACTGGCGCAGGGAAGCGACGGTCATATGGCCTGCCTGCCGCTGGAATCACGCGAGGCCAGCGCGCAGGGCCCCGGCCGGGCCGCGCCACCGCAGCAGCTGTCGCAGCTCAATCGCAGCCTGCACAGTGCCTGGCGGATCGGCAGTTTTTCCGGCCTTGCCGCCGGCATGCACATGGAGGCGCCCGACCGCGACGCCCTGGCCATCCCCGATGCTGGCGAGCCGGGCAGTGGCTTCTTCGCCTTTCCCCGCGGTGCACGGGCCGGGACCTGCCTGCACGCGATCCTCGAAGATTGGGCGCGCGGCAAAGGGGCATTGCCTGATTTGGTCGAACCTGCGCTGCAAGCCTACGGCCTGCCACTGGAATGGAAGCTGATCGCCACCGAACATCTGCAACGGGTGCTCGACACCGATCTGGACGATACCGGCCTGACGCTCGCCGCGTTGCAATCGGCCCGACGCCTGCCGGAACTGGGCTTCACCTTTCCCGTACGGGATCTGGACGTGGCGCGGCTGCGCACTCTGTTGGTCGATCCGGCCAACGGCCTCGCCGCCCCCTTGCGTGAGGCGGCGGCGCGGCTGGAGTTCGACAGCCTCAAGGGCTTTCTCAAGGGCTTTATCGACCTGACCTTCGAGCACGACGGCCGCTGGTACATCGCCGACTACAAATCCAACTGGCTCGGCCCGGATGCCAGCTACTACGGTGGCGAGCGGCTGCTGCAGGCGCTGGCAGGCGAGCATTACTACCTGCAATACCTGATCTACCTGGTAGCGCTGCGCCGCTTCCTGCGTCAGCGCCTGGCCGATTTCCGCGACGAGCAGCTGGGTGGAGCCTTCTACCTGTTCCTGCGCGGGATGCCCGAGGCGGGTGTGTATTTCGCACGGCCCGATGATGCCTTGCTCGATGCGCTGGATCGCCTGTTCGAGGAGGGGCGATGAGTGCCTGCACGGCCCTTTGGTCATTATTTTTTAGGAGCGTCCGATGACCTTCGCTGATCTGCCGCTTGGCCCGCTGGAGCGTGCGTTCGTTGCGAGCCTTCAGCGCCTCGAACCGCTGACGCCAGATGAGGTGCTGGTCGCCGCGGCACTGTGCTGTGAGGCGCTGGCAGCCGGAGATGTCTGCCTGCCGCTTCAGCGATTCGCCGGCCAACGTCCCTGGCCGGAGGTCGATCTCAGCCTGCCGTCGCTGGAGAAATGGCGGGCCCAGCTGGAGGCCTCGCCGCTGGTCGGCAGGGCGGACGACTACTCGCCGCTGACCCTGGTCGGTGACCGGCTCTATCTCGCCCGTTACCAAGCCTACGAACAACAGCTGGCCGAGCAATTGCTGACCCGCGCCGCAGACGCACCGGACGTCGACGAAGCGCGGCTGAGCGACAGCCTGGCGCGCTTGTTTGCCTTCAACCAGCAACGCCCCGACTGGCAGCGATTAGCGGCGGCCCAGGCGGTACGTCGGCGCCTTGCGGTGATCTCCGGCGGCCCCGGCACCGGCAAGACCACCACCGTGGTGCGCCTGCTGGCAGCGCTGCTGGAGCAGCCGGGCGGCGAGCGCCTGGCCATCGGCCTCGCCGCCCCCACCGGCAAGGCGGCGGCGCGTATGGCCGAAGCGATCCGTAACGCCAAGGCCGAGTTGCCAGTCAGCGATGCCATAAAGGAAGCCTTGCCGGACGACGCACGGACCCTGCACCGCCTGCTCGGCAGCCGCGGCGACAGCCCGAAAGTACGCCACGACGCGGCCAACCCGTTGGCGCTGGATGTGTTGGTCGTCGATGAAGCCTCGATGGTCGACCTGGCGCTAATGGCCAAGCTGGTCGCCGCGCTGCCACCGAAGGCGCGGCTGATCCTGCTCGGCGACAAGGATCAGCTGGCGGCGGTAGAGGCCGGCGCGGTGTTCGCCGAACTCTGCGAAGGGCGCGGTTTCGATGCCGAGGCGGCCGCGGATCTCGAGCGCATCACCGGCCAGCCCGTAGCGGTCGAGACGCCGCGCTCGCGCCTTGGCGATGCGGTGGTGTTGCTGACCCACAGCCACCGTTTCGCCGGCGACAGCGGCATCGGCGAACTGGCGCGGCGGATCAATGCTGGCGACGCCAAGGGTACGGTTGCGCTGCTGCAGGAGGGGCGCGCAGATCTCGCCTGGAACGAGGCGCCCAGCCCCGCGGCGCTGATCGAACGGCTCGAGCAGGGCTATTCGCCCTATCTGCAGGCCGCGCGGCAGGCTGATCCATCCGCTGCGTTCGAGGTCTTCAACGGCTTCCGTGCGCTGACCGCCCAGCGTGAAGGCGCCTTTGGCGTCAGCGGCATCAACGAAGCGCTGGAGGCGCGCTTCAAGCGCCGCTTCGGAGTGGCGAGCCGCGAGCGCTGGTATCCCGGCCGCGCGGTGATGGTGCGGCAGAACGATTACGCGCTGGGCCTGTTCAACGGCGACATCGGTCTGTGTCTGAAAACCGAACAGGGCCTGCGGGTGTTCTTCGAGGGCGACGAGGGCTTTCGCGGCTTCGCACCGGCGCGGCTGCCGAGCCATGACAGTGCCTTTGCCATGACGGTGCACAAGAGCCAGGGCTCGGAGTTCGCCGAGGTGTTGCTGGCGCTGCCCGAGCAACCCAGCCCGTTGCTGACGCGTTCGCTGTTGTACACCGGCATCACCCGGGCCAAGCGCAAGGTGGAGATCTGGGCACTGCCGGCACGGCTGGCCGAAGCGGTCATCACCCGCGCCGAGCGGGCTGCTGGGCTCGCCGAACGACTAAGCTTGGGGGAGGTAACGCGCACGCCCACGCCGCCCGGCATGCCGACGCCCGCCGGTGCGCCAGCCGGTGATCAACTCAGTTTGTTCTGATGAACGCGGCTACCCGAGGCCGGCGCTTGCTCCGGCCGCAAACCTGCCGCTTGCGGGGTTCCGATTGCGCGAAGGCCGCCGCAGACGCATGCGGCGGGTTCGGGTAGGGTGCATCAGCCGTTCAGGGGGAGATCGATCGTGTCGATGACGGGACACTGGAGCCTTGGGTTGCTGCTGAGTGTGGCGCTCAGCCTCGGCGCTCATGGTGCGGACGTGCGGCTGGTGACCGGCGACGATTATGCCCCGCTCACGGGAAAGTCGCTCGCGGGGTCCGGCGTGTTGTCGGAGGTGGTGCAAGCGGCCTTCGCCCGTAGCGCCATGCCCTCGACGCTGGCCTGGCAGCCCTGGAATCGGGGCTACCTGATGACGCTTCGCGGTGAATACGACGCCACCTTCCCCTATATCCATACCGAGCAGCGCGAGCGTGATTTTCTTTACTCGGCGCCCCTCTATGTATCCCGGCAACACCTGTTCAGCCGTGCGGAGGATGCCTTCGAGGAGGAGCGGCTCACCCACGGAGGCCGGCTGAGGCTGTGCCACCCGCTGGGTTGGCAGCTGCCACGCAACATACAGGCGCAGGTCGAGCAGGGGAGACTGATCCGCCATTCGCCGCCTGGCCTGGCCAGCTGCGCGCAGCTGTTGCTGCTCGGACGCGACGACCTGTTCGTCGCGGACCTGCTGCTGGGGCGCTACGCGCTGGCGGCGACCGGCGCCCCTCGCCAGCGTTTTCATGTCTCTCGCTCGGTAGTGGGCCGGCAGACGATGCATCTCATCGTGCCGCGTAGCCGTGCGGGCGCCGAAGGGTTGATCGAGCGGTTCAACCAGGGGTTGGCTGACTTGCGTGCCAGCGGGGACTATCAGCAGCTGGTCGACGCCATCCTGGCGGACGGTGCGCTGGCGGACGCGCAACCGTCCGAGGAGGCACGCTAGTGGCGGTGAGCGGCCCGGGCGAGCCGTACTCGATTTACCTTTGGCCAAGGTTCGCCTGGCTGGCGTGGCGAATCGGGCCTCAGCCGTCGAGTAGCGTCAGCACCAGCGGCAAACTGGCGGCGGCCAGCAAGGTCTGCAGGGTGATGATGCCCGCCATCAGGTGGCTGTCGCCGCCAAGCTGGCGAGTCAGAACGTAGGCGGTCGGCGCGGTGGGCAGGGCGAAAAACAGCACCAGAATAGTGGTCTCCATCGCCGGCAAGCCGATCAGCCGTGCCACGCCATACGCCAGCAGCGGAACGCCCAGCAGCCGCGCGGCGCTGTTCCAGCCCAGTGCCGGGACTTCCCCTCCGAGCTCCTTGGGCTTCAGCGCCGCGCCCACGCACAGCAGGCCCAGCGGCAGGCTGGCCGCTGCGAGCAGGCCAAGCAGGCGGTCGGTACCGCCAGGCAGGCCCAGCCCGGAGACGTTCACCAGCGCGCCCGTCACGCAGGCCAGGATTAGCGGGTTCTTCGCGATCGGCAGCAGCAGGCCGCGCAGGCTGACGCCACGCTCGGCGGTCAGCGCCCAGACCGACATCACATTCACGGTTGGCACCATCAAGGCCAGCATCAGCGCCGCCATGGCCAGCCCTTCCTTGCCGAACAGACTGCCTACTGCGGCGAGGCCCAGATAGGTATTGAAGCGCAAAGCGCCCTGGGCGAAGGCACCGAAGCGCGCCGCCGGCCAGCCTCGCAGCCGCTTCAACAGCAGCAAGCCCACCCATGCCAGCCCCAGTCCGAGCATGACTGCGCCGGCCAGGCGCGGCAGCGCGGGATTGCCTAGAGGCGCGGTGGCCAGGCTGCTGAACAGCAACGCTGGAAACAGCACGAAGTAGTTGATCCGTTCGGCGCCCGGCCAGAAGGCCTCGCTGGGAAACTCCCGCAGACGCAGGAAATAGCCGGCAACGATCAGGGCGAACAGGGGCCAGAGGGCGAGCAGTAGAGCAGTCACGCGATACATCCAACTGTGTAGGTGACCCGATAGTGGAGCGTCCCGACGGCATCGGCAAGCGAACCGTCACCGTCGCGGCCTGGACGACCGCTACCGCCCTTCACGTTCATCGGGAAAACGGTTGGTGTGATGTCCAAGTGATATCATGGCGGTGCCAGTACACGAGCGACGACGATGCAAAGCCTAGAACAGCAATCCGCCGAGGATTTCCGCGACACGCCTTACGGCAGGCAGCTGCTCGCGGGGTTTCGTCGCCTGCTGTTCGTGCCGGAGCTGGAGCGCGAATTTCGCCGTTATCTGCATCGCCAGGCACGCTTGGCACAGCGCCTCGGCGCCTGCCTGCTGATCGCCGTGGTCGGCGGTTATCTGTATGCCGAGCGGCAGCTGATACCCCACCCGGATGCGAGCTGGCTGCGCGAGCTCACGCTGCTTCGGTTGCTGGAGATGGTGCCGGGTTTCGCCGTGCTCGCCATCTCGCTGTTCCACAGGCGTTTGCGCGTCGCCGCCAATCGGTTGTTTCCGCTGTTCCTTGTCATGGTGGGGACCGTGGCGGCACGAATCGACATCCAGTACGAGATCATGCAGCCGGATATGACCTTTCGTTATGGCGCCGGCCTGCTGATCGTCTGTTCGTTCTTCTTCCTGGGCATCACCTTCTGGCGGGCCCTGGTCAGCGCCACCGCCATCGTGCTGATCGATGTGCTGATGGCCACGCTGATTCTGTCGCCTGCCGCGATGAAGGTGCACTGGATCGCGGTCAGCTATTACCTGCTGCTGCTGATGGTCGGCGCGGTCAGTCGCTATGTCCACGAATACTCGCAGCGCGAGCAGTTTCTGGTTCGGCAACTGCTCGGCTGGGTCGCGCAGCACGATGCGCTGACTGGCCTGGCCAACCGCCGCAGCTTCGATGTTGCACTCAGGCAGACGCTGTTGCAGGCACGCCGTGATGGCCAGCCGCTGGCGTTGTTGCTACTCGATCTGGATAACTTCAAGGCGTACAACGACAGCCTGGGGCATCCGGCCGGCGATGCGCTGATTCGGGTCTTCGCCGATGTGCTAGGGCGCTTCGCGCGGCGGCCGATGGATCTGGCCGCACGTGTGGGTGGGGAGGAGTTCGCCTTGCTGTTGCTCGATTGCGATGCGCAGGCCGCACAGGTCATAGCCGGCCAGCTTTTGCACGCCCTCGCCGAGCGTGCGGTGCCGCACCCGGCATCGCCCCGGAGTGCTTACGTCACCACCAGCATCGGGATCGCCATGTGGGGCGCGGGCCAGAGTGCCGAGCAGTTGTATCAAGCGGCCGATGCGGCCCTGTACACAGCCAAGCAGGCCGGCAAGAACTGCTACCGGCTCAATATCGCCGCTTAGCCGGTGGCCGCGAGGCTCAGCGGCGTGGCGTCACCGGGCGGGTACGGCCACTGCCGTCGATCGCCACGAAGACGAATACCGCTTCAGTAACCTTGCGCCACTCGCTGGACAAGGGGTCATCGCTCCAAACTTCCACCAGCATGCGAATCGAGCTGCGTCCGACTTCCAGCGTCTGGGTATAGAACGAAAGTTGGGCACCCACCGCCACCGGAACCATGAACGCCATCCGGTCGATGGACACCGTCGCGACGCGCCCGGCGGCCACGCGACTGGCCATGGCGGTGCCGGCCAGATCCATCTGCGAAACCAACCAGCCACCGAAAATATCGCCGAAGCCATTGGTTTCGCGCGGCAAGGCGGTCAGTTGCAGGGCCAGGTCGCCCTGTGGGATCGGATCTTCCTGTTCGTATTCTTTCATCGGGTCGACTCGCGGCGCGTTTGTTGTTCTAGCGCGAAAGGTCCGCGGTAGTGCGGGCCGGGGCGAGTATAACGGCTGTCGAGGGTGGCAGCGACTAAGGTGGCCTAAAGTTCAGTTTCGTCACCAGATTGTCATATTCGGTTCATAGAGTGTTCACACGGCCTGCAGACAATGGCCACCGTTGCAAACACCGACACACCCCCTGCTAGGAGCATGGAATGAAACTGAATCGTTTGATGGCGGCCCTGACTTTCGTTGCCGCTGGTGTAGGCGCAGCGAGCGCAATCGCCGCGGTCGACCCGGCGCTGCCGAGCTATGAAAAGACCTCCGGCGTTTCCGGCAACCTGTCCAGCGTCGGTTCCGACTCCCTGGCCAACCTGATGACCCTGTGGGCCGAAGACTTCAAGCGTAACTACCCGAACGTCAACATCCAGATTCAGGCTGCCGGTTCTTCCACCGCGCCGCCGGCACTCACCGAAGGCACCGCCAATCTTGGCCCGATGAGCCGTCCGATGAAGGACAACGAGATCCAGGCCTTCGAAGAAAAATACGGCTACAAGCCGACTGCGGTTCCGGTCGCCATCGACGCCCTGGCGGTGTTCGTCCACAAGGACAACCCGATCAAGAGCCTCGACATCGAGCAGGTCGACGCCATCTTCTCCAGCACCCGTCTGTGCGGCGGCGAGCAGGACATCAAGACCTGGGGCGACGTCGGTCTGACCGGCGAGTGGGCTGGTAAGCCGATCCAGCTGTTCGGTCGTAACTCGGTATCCGGTACCTACGGTTACTTCAAGGAAGAAGCCCTGTGTAAAGGTGACTTCAAGTCCAACGTGAACGAGCAGCCGGGTTCCGCTTCGGTGGTGCAGTCGATCTCCAGCACGCTGAACGCCATCGGCTATTCGGGCATCGGTTACAAGACCTCCAGCGTACGCGCCGTGCCTCTGTCCAAGGGCGGCGAAGCCTTCGAGGCCAATGAAGAGAACGCACTGGCTGGCAAGTTCCCGCTGGCTCGCTTCTTCTACGTCTACGTCAACAAGGCGCCGAACAAGCCGCTGAGCCCGATCGACGCCGAGTTCCTGAAGTTGGTGCTGTCCAAGCAGGGTCAGGAAGTGGTGGTCAAGGACGGTTACATCCCGCTGCCGAAGAAAGTGGTCGACAAGACCATGCAAGAGCTGGGTCTGAACTAAGGCCTGAAGCCTTGCGTGCGGCACCCGCCGCATGCCTGAACGCCACGCCCGCCACGCTTCTCGCGCTGGTGGGCGTCGTTGCGTCACGCCGTTGTAATTTTTCTGTCACACAGCTTGGTTAGATTAGGCGCCCAACCGGCCCCCCGGCAGTCAGTGAAACGACTCTCGCCAGATGGCGCTGCAGTTTTGACGGCCTGAGCGGCCAGGACCCTTCGCATGAACGATATAGAGACCATGAGCGCGAATTCCGATGTGCAACGGCTGGACTTCAACACCCCGGCTCTGCAGCGCAAGCGTCGCATCCGCGCGCTGAAAGACAACCTGGCGCGTTGGTACGTTTCCATTGGTGGCCTCGCCGTGCTCGGCGCGATCACCCTGATCTTCTTCTATCTCGGCCAGGTCGTTGTGCCCATGTTCCAGGGCGCCGAACTGCAGGCGCGCGATGCGCAGCAGCCTGCCTGGCTGGCCGATGCAGGCGAGCCATTGCTGTTGGCGGTGGAAGAGCAGAACAAGGTCGCCATGCGCCTCGGTGCGGATGGTCAGGTACGCTTCTTCAGCGTCCGAACCGGCGAGTCGCTGCGCAGCATCGCACTGCCGTTGCCTGCTGACAGCCACATCGTTTCGGTTGGCCAAGACACGCCGGGCAATCGCCGGATCATCCTCGGCCTGAGCAACGGCCAGGTATTGGTCGCCGAGCACAATTACAAGGTCAGCTACCCCAACGGTCAGAAAACCATCACGCCCCAGCTGGACTACCCCTTTGGCGAGGAGCCGCTCAACCTCGACCCGCAAGGCCGGCCCATCGAGCACGCGGCCATCAGCCTGAACGGCAAGACACTGATGATCGCCGGCGCCACCGCCGGCGTCCTTCATGCCCTGAGCATCTCCAGCACCGAGAACCTGCTGACAGGCGAGACCAGCCTGGAACAGACGCGTCTGGACTTGCCGCAGCTGTCCGAGCCGATCAAGGCGCTGCGCATCGACCCGCGGCACATGTGGCTGTTCGCCATCAGCGGCCGCGCCAGTGTCGACGTCTTCGATCTGCGTCGCAAGCAGCTCAATGGGCGTTATAAGCTGCTCGGCGGCAAGGGAGAAATCACCACGGTGGCCTCGCTGCTCGGCGGTATTTCGCTGATGGTCGGTGATTCGACGGGTGGCATCGGCCAGTGGTTCATGGTCCGTGGCAATGACGGCCAGGCTGAACTGAAGAACGTGCGCAGCTTCCAGCTGGACGGGCAACCGATCAGCCAGATCATTCCCGAGGAGCGGCGCAAGGGTTTTCTCGCGCTCGATAGCGCCGGCACGCTGGGGATTTTCCACAGCACCGCGCACCGCACCCTGCTGACCGAGCAGGTCGCTGACGGCGCCGCAATGGCGGCCATGTCGCCACGGGCCACTCGCCTGCTGGTGGAGTCGGGCGACCAGCTGCAACGCTTCGTGATCGACAACCCGCACCCGGAGATTTCCTGGAGCGCGCTGTGGGGCAAGGTCTGGTACGAGAGCTATCCGGAGCCCGATTACGTCTGGCAGTCGACCTCGGCGACCGGCGACTTCGAGCCCAAGCTGAGCCTTTCGCCGCTGGCGTTCGGCACCCTCAAGGCGGCCTTCTACGCGATGCTGCTGGCCGCACCGCTGGCCATCTGCGCGGCTTTCTACACGGCCTACTTCATGGCCCCGACGCTGCGGCGCAAGGTCAAGCCGGTCATCGAGCTGATGGAGGCGCTGCCGACGGTGATCCTCGGCTTCTTTGCCGGGTTGTTCCTCGCGCCTTACCTGGAAAACCACCTGCCCGGCATTTTCAGTCTGTTGCTGCTGATGCCGCTGGGCATCCTGCTGGCCGGCTGGTGCTGGAGCCGGCTGCCCGAGAGCGTCCGCCTGAGCGTGCCGGACGGCTGGGAAGCGGTGCTGCTGATTCCGGTGATCCTGCTGGTGGGCTGGGGCTCGCTGGCGGTCAGCGGGCATCTGGAAAACTGGCTGTTCGACGGTGACATGCGCCACTGGCTGTCGCATGAGATGGGCATCCCCTTCGATCAGCGCAACGCCTTGGTGATCGGCTTGGCGATGGGCTTCGCGGTGATCCCGACCATCTACTCGATTGCCGAAGACGCCGTGTTCAGCGTGCCGAAAAGCCTCACGCTGGGCTCGCTGGCGCTCGGCGCCACGCCCTGGCAGACGCTGACCCGCGTGGTGCTGCTGACCGCCAGCCCAGGTATTTTCTCGGCGCTGATGATCGGCATGGGCCGTGCCGTGGGCGAGACGATGATCGTGCTCATGGCCACCGGCAACACGCCGATCATGGACGCCAACATCTTCGAGGGCATGCGCACCCTGGCGGCCAACGTCGCGGTGGAAATGCCCGAATCGGAAGTGGGCAGCACTCACTACCGCGTGCTGTTCCTCGCCGCGATGGTGCTGCTGATGTTCACCTTCGTGATGAACACCCTGGCCGAGCTGATCCGCCAACGCCTGCGTCGCAAGTACGCCAGCCTGTAAGACAAGGCGCGCCCGTGGGCGCGCAGAAACGTAGCCGCGAGTGGCTGCGACAAGATTTCGACAAAGGTATCGATCCGTGAAAAAGGATTCGCTGAAAACCTGGATCAAGAGCGGCACCCCCTGGGTCTGGATGAACGCGGGCGCCGTGTCCATCGCCGTGATCATGACGCTCGGCCTGCTGGCGGTGATCGCCGTGCGCGGCCTCGAGCATTTCTGGCCGGCCGACGTGGTGGTCGCCGACTACAAGGTGCCCGGTGCCGAGCCACGGGTGCTGGCCGGTGAGGTGGTGCAGGCCGAAGAGGTGCCCCGTGCACGCCTGGCCGCCAGCGGTCTGCCGGTGGATGTCGAGGGCGGCGAATTCATGACCCGCGAGTTGCTCAAGGTCGGCAACCGCGAGGTCTACGGCGCCGATTTCTCCTGGGTCATCGGCGAGTGGCTGAGCGATACGCGTACGCCGGCCGATCTGGTCGCGCTGGAGCGCCGCGAGTGGGGCAACTTCTATGGCGAACTGCTGAACGTCAAGGAAGCGGGCCAGCTGGTGGCCGAAGGTGATGCTGCCTGGGCCGAGCTGCTGCAGCGGATCGACCGCGTCAACGACCTGCACGAGCAGATTGCGAAGCTGGAGCAGGTCGACATCGGCCGCATCAATTACGGCCTCGAACGCCTGCGGCTCAAGACCCGCAAGCTCGAGCTCGACGACAAGCTCGATGCGGCCGCTCAGGCTGAGCTCGATGCCGAACGTGCCCAGTGGGACGGCGAATACAAGGCCCTGGAGGGCGAGCTGACGGCGCTCTACCAGGACTTCAACCGCGACAGCATCACCATGCGCACCATGGACGGTCAGGAGAAGGACATCAGCCTCGGCAAGATTGTCCGCGCCTATCGCCCGAACGCCATGTCGACGGTCGACAAGCTGGGCTTCTACTTCGCCAAGCTGTGGGAATTCGTCAGTGACGAGCCGCGCGAGGCGAACACCGAGGGCGGCATCTTCCCGGCGATTTTCGGCACCGTGCTGATGACCCTCATCATGGCCGTGATCGTCACCCCGTTCGGCGTGATCGCCGCGGTCTACCTGCGCGAGTATGCCAAGCAGGGCATCCTGACCCGCATCATCCGCATCGCGGTGAACAACCTCGCCGGCGTGCCGTCGATCGTTTACGGCGTGTTCGGCCTGGGCTTCTTCGTCTATGTCCTGGGTGGCTCGCTCGATCGCATCTTTTATCCCGAAGCGGCGCCGGCGCCAGTGTTCGGTACGCCCGGCCTGATGTGGGCCTCGCTGACGCTGGCGATCCTGACGCTGCCCGTGGTTATCGTGGCCACCGAGGAAGGCCTGGCACGTATCCCGCGCATTCTCCGCGAGGGTTCGCTGGCACTGGGCGCAACCAAGTCCGAGACGCTGTGGAAGGTGGTCCTGCCGATGGCCAGCCCGGCCATGATGACCGGCCTGATCCTCGCGGTGGCGCGCGCCGCTGGCGAAGTCGCGCCGCTGATGCTGGTGGGCGTGGTCAAGCTGGCACCGAGCCTGCCGCTCAACGGCAACTACCCCTACCTGCACCTCGACCAGAAGATCATGCACCTGGGCTTTCATATCTATGACGTCGGCTTCCAGAGCCCCAACGTCGAGGCGGCGCGGCCACTGGTTTACGCAACGGCGCTGCTGCTGGTGCTGGTGATCGCGATCCTCAACCTCAGTGCCGTCGTGATTCGTAACCATCTGCGCGAAAAATACAAAGCGCTCGACCACTAATAGCCGACAGACACGCTGGAGGCCGGCGCTGCACGGGTGCAGCCCGCGCTTCTAGCCTCCAGCGATACGGAGACATCCCATGTCACAAGCAAAGACGCATTCCATCGATATATCGGCGCTGGGTCGCGACAAGCGCGCGCTGAATCTGGCCAGCGAAGCCGTGGCCATCGAAGTGCCGGACCTGAGCCTCTACTACGGCGAAAAGCAGGCGCTCCACAACGTCAGCATGAACATCCCGCGTCAGCGCGTGACGGCCTTCATCGGCCCGTCCGGTTGCGGTAAATCCACCCTGCTGCGCTGCTTCAACCGGATGAACGATCTGGTCGATGGTTGCCGCATCGAAGGCGCCATCAACCTCGACGGCCGCAATATCTACCGCAAGGGCGAAGACGTCGCCGACCTGCGTCGTCGCGTCGGCATGGTGTTCCAGAAGCCCAACCCGTTCCCCAAGAGCATCTACGAGAACGTGGTCTACGGCCTGCGCATCCAGGGCATCAAGCAGAAGCGCGTGCTCGACGAGACCGTCGAATGGGCGCTCAAGGGTGCGGCGCTGTGGGAAGAAGTGAAGGATCGTCTGCACGAGTCGGCACTCGGCCTTTCCGGCGGCCAGCAGCAGCGCCTGGTCATCGCCCGCACCATCGCCGTGCAGCCCGAAGTGTTGCTGCTCGACGAGCCCAGCTCAGCGCTCGACCCGATTTCCTCGTTGAAAGTCGAAGAGCTGATCTACGAGCTCAAGGCCAAGTACACCATCGTCATCGTCACCCACAACATGCAGCAGGCCGCGCGGGTGTCCGATTACACCGCCTTCATGTACATGGGCAAGCTGATCGAGTACGGCGATACCGATACCCTGTTCACCAATCCCGACAAGAAGCAGACGGAAGACTACATCACCGGCCGCTACGGTTGATGCCATGGGAAATCTCCTCTGGCTTTGTCGGGCGCGCTTGCCGTACTACTCGTACTGTCAGCGCGCGCCCTCCGCACCAGTGAAGATTTCCCAAGGGCCTCAACGTTAACTCGACAATTTTCCAGGTGCGCTGCGCACCAGAGCCGCCTAGCGGCAGCCTCCTCGGAGCGAGAACAATGATCAGCAAAGACAGCCACACGCAACACATCTCCCAGCAGTTCAACGCCGAGCTGGAAGAGGTGCGCAGCCATCTTCTGGCCATGGGCGGCCTGGTGGAGAAGCAGGTCAACGACGCGGTCACCGCGCTGATCGAGGCCGATTCCGGGCTGGCGCAGCAGGTGCGTGACGTCGATGACCAGATCAACCACATGGAGCGCGACATCGACGAGGAGTGCATTCGTATCCTCGCTCGGCGCCAGCCAGCGGCGTCCGACCTGCGGCTGATCATCAGCATCTCCAAGTCGGTGATCGATCTGGAGCGCATCGGTGACGAGGCGACCAAGATTGCCCGCCGTGCCATCGAGCTGTGCGAAGACGGCGAGTCGCCGCGCGGCTACGTCGAGGTCCGTCATATCGGCGACCAGGTGCGCCGCATGGTGCAGGAAGCGCTGGATGCCTTCGCCCGTTTCGACGCCGAACTGGCGTTGTCGGTGGCGCAGTACGACAAGACCGTCGATCGCGAGTACAAGACTGCGCTGCGCGAGCTGGTCACCTACATGATGGAAGACCCGCGCTCGATCTCCCGTGTGCTCAGCGTGATCTGGGTATTGCGTTCGCTGGAGCGGATCGGCGACCACGCGCGCAACATCGCCGAAATGGTGATCTACCTGGTGCGCGGCACCGACGTGCGCCACCTGGGCTTGACGCGGATGGCCGAGGAAGTCGCCAACAAGCGCGACTGATCCCTCGTCGGGCGCCTGGCTCAGCGATCAGCGCTGCGCCAGCGCTTCGCTGAGGTAATCGATCAGCACCCGCTGCTTGGGCGGCAGGTGCTGGTTCTGCCGCCACAGCAGCCAGGCCGCGCCCTGGTAAGAGCCGGTGTAACGCCATTGCGGCAGCACTTCGCGCAAGCGTCCTTCGGCCAGCGCTTGCGCCGCGGTGAACTGCGGCAGGACGCTGATACCCAGGTCCGCCAGCACCGCTTCCAGCCGCGCTTCGCTGTGGTTGCAGACATAGCGCCCGCGCACCGTCACCACGTCCTGTCGCTCGCCATCGCTGAAGTGCCAGCGATTGTCGCCGGCCTGTTCGCCCAGGTACACGCAATTGTGCCGGAGCAGATCCTGCGGATGCTGCGGCGTCCCCTGCTGCTCGAGATAAGCCGGGCTGGCGCAGAGCAACTGACGCACCGGTCCCAATGGTTTGCCGGCCAGGCCCTCGGGCGGTTGCTCGGTGACCTTTACCAGCAGGTCGAAGCCGTCTTCGATCAGGTCCGGGCTCTGGTCACTGATCTGCAGCTGCACGTCGACGTCGGCGTAGCGGCGCAAAAAGCCTGGCATCAACGGGCTGATCACGAACTTGCCATAGGCCTTGGGCACGCTCAGGCGCACCAGCCCGCGCGGACTGCTCATCAGGCGCTCGCCGATGGCCAGTGCCTGGTCGGCGGCGTCGAGCATGCTCCGGCAATGGGCGTAGAACTCGCTGCCGGCTTCATTGAGCCGCAGTTGCCGCGTGGTGCGTTCCATCAGCCGGAGCGACAGCGCTTGCTCCAGGCGCGCCACCTGGCGGCTTACCGCCGAAGCGGTCATGCCCAGCTGGCGGGCTGCTGCGGAGAAGCTGCCGGTCTCGACCACCTGTACGAACACCGCCATGCCAGGCAGCAACGCGGTTCGCTCATTCGTTCTCATGCTGAACAAGTCCTTTGCTGGATCGCTGGATTATCAGATGCAGCGCATCAATGGACAATCGATGCATTCAGCTACGAGGCGCTTCGGCATGGGATTCGGGGAAGGTGTAACGCGACGCAACCTCTGGCTGGCTGACGCCATGCTGCTGACGGTGGCGGTGATATGGGGCAGCAGTTATACGGTGGCCAAGGAGGCGCTCGGGTACTACCCGGTCGTGGGATTTCTCGCGGTTCGCTTCGGGTTGACCTTCATCCTGTTACTGCCGCAGCTGCGAGGTGACGGTTGGCGCGCCGTTCGGCCGGGCGTGCCGCTGGGGCTGGTGATGCTGGGAATCTTTCTCTGCGAAACCTGGGGCGTGATGCTGACCAGCGCCAGCAACGCGGCCTTTCTCATCAGCCTGTGCGTGGTGATCACGCCGTTCATGGAATGGCTCTTGCTGCGCCAGCGGCCGGACAACAGGCTGTTCCTCGCCTGCGCGCTGTCGCTGGCGGGCGTCTGGCTGCTGACTGGCGGGCCGCAGCTGTCGCTCAATCTCGGCGATGCGCTGATGCTGGCCGCCGCGTTGCTGCGTGCGCTGCTGGTCTGCCTGACCCGGCGATTGACGGCCGGCCGGGAAATTCCGGCACTGGCGCTGACCGCGGTGCAGAGCGGAGTCGTCGCGGCGGGCTGCATCCTGCTCGGCGTGTCGCTGCCCGGCGGACTGCCGGCGCTGCCGGTGGAACCGGAATTCTGGTTTGGCACCCTGTATCTGGTGCTCTTCGCCACGTTGTTCGCCATGTTCGCGCAGAACCGCGCGCTGGCGCGCAGCAGTGCCACGCGGGTATCGCTGCTGATGGGCTGCGAACCGCTGTTCGGTGCCCTTATCGCCGGGTTCTGGCTGGGGGAGCGGCTGGGTTTGCAGGGCTGGATCGGCGGGCTGCTGATTATGATTGCGGCGCTGGGGACCTTGCGTCTCGGTCGTCAGGATTCGTCGGGCGTCGAGGTGCAGCACCAGCGCATTGCTGGACGCGAGGCGGTGGGCTGAAGCCCACCCTACGCCGAGATCGGTGATGTGCAACTCGACGTGATGGCACCTGGGCTTGCAGGGCCTCGACCGTGGTTTGTCCTCGGCATTCTCCAGTTTCCGTAGGGTGGGCTTCAGCCCACCATGAACTACTGCCACGCCGAAAAGGTTTTCAGCCCTTGCGCAGTTCGGCTTGCAGCGCGTCGAGGGCCGCCTGGCGCTCTACGTCCTGCGGCAGGGCGCCGGGATTGAGCGATGACCACCGCGGGTGTGCGCGGCAGCGGTGCAGCGCCTCGGGCAGTTTGCCCTCGCGCCAGGCCTTGTCGTCCGGTGCCTCGAGGCGAATCGCTTCCATCGCGGCATGGCCACGGGCGGCGAGGGCGATCAGCAACTGCCGCTGACGCAGCGCAAGCAGCCGCAGCACGGCATCGTCGACGGTGAGTTCGCGTTGGCCCTTGAGCTTGCCCAGCAGGCGGTTGCCGTAGTGCCTGGCGGTCTGGGCACCGCCGCCGGCCAGGGCTCCGAGCAGGGCTGCGGCGCCCATGGTGATCCCGCCGACCATGAGGTCGACCCCGGCACCGGCGGCTGCGCCGGCCGCCATCCCGCCGCCGATCTTTACGCCCAGCTGCCTGAGCGTCTCCGGGTTGAACAGGTTGTCACCCCAGCGGCCGTCGAGCAGCGGCAGATCGGCAGCCGCAGCGTCCTGCGGGCGGAAGCCGTAGAGCCGCAGCAGCGCTTCGACGCATCGTTGCTCGCGCGCACGCACTGCGTCGTGCAGTTCCCGGATGGCGCCGCGCTCGAGTTCGGGCTGCGCGGCAACGCTACGGCGGCAGGCGGCGACGTCGATCAGCAGGTCGGCAATGAGCCGATTGCCCTCGCTCAGCCGCGCCGCGGCCTGGGCTTCATGATCGTCGATCAGGCGCTGCAGCTTGGGCCGCGACTGTTCCAGCAGCAGGGCCAGGCTTTCATAGAGTCGCCGCTCGCCATCGATCGGCGGCGCCACGCTGTCGAAGCGCACCAGTGCATGCAGGCCCAGCCGCGCCAGGGCTTCGCGCCACTGCTCCTCGCGATGTCCAGGCTGCGCCACGAAGTTGAGCACCGGCAGCAGCGGTTTGCCGCAGCCGGCCAGCACCGCCAGCTCATCCTTGTACTTGGCCAGCACCGGCTCGCGCGCGTCGATCACGTAAAGCCCGGCATCGCTGGCGAGCAGCTGGCGCAGCACCTTGGCTTCCTGCTCGAAACGCTGGCGCGCCTCGCTGCCCTCGAGAAACCGCGCGGTGCGGGCCGGGCCGTCGAGGCGCTCGCCGGGCCGCTCGATCCGTTCCAGATGCTCGAGCAGGGCAATGGCGTCTTCCAGGCCGGGCGTGTCGTAGAGCTCCAGCAGCGGTTCGCCGTCCACCGACAATCGCGCGCCTTCGACGTGGCGGGTGGTACTGGGCCGGTGCGAGACCTCGCCGAAGCCGACATCGCGGGTCAGGGTGCGCAACAGCGAGGTCTTGCCGACGTTGGTGTGGCCGACCAGGGCAAGTTTCAGCGGTGCGCTCATGGCAGAACCCCCGGCCGGGTGTTGGCGAAGCCTTGGCGGCACCGGAGGGCGCCGCCTGGAACCGAGCCGATCGCATCAGTCATGGCCAGTCTCCAACCAGGTCAGGGGGGCGCTACCGGAATGGGGCAGCCCAACGCTGTCCAGGGCCCGATGCCAATCCTGCAGCCGGTGGCTGTCCAGCGCTTCGCCTGCGGGCGGCTGCAGCAGCCAGACGCGGCTTTGCGCAGCGCAACGGCTCAGCTCGCCGATCAGCGCCAGTGTGCCGCGATCGGGCGAGCGCCGCGGGTCGCAGGCGATGGCCAGGCGTTCGGGCGGAAAGCGGGTCAGCTGCTCGAGCAGCCGGCGGCGTTGTTCGCGGTCGTCCAGCACGCCGGCATCGGCCACCGACCGGGGCAGCTTCGGCGGCCAGGGGTGGCTCGGGTCGAGCTCGACGGCAACCAGCACGGCGCCTTCGCTGCCGTCCAGTTGGGCGCCGGCGCTGGGCGCGTGCAGCTGCTGCGGCGCGGCATCGCTGACGCCGAGGCGCTCGCTGGGCGGTTGCAGGCGCTCGCGCAGCAGACGGTAGGCGGGCAGCTGCAGGTTCAGCCCCAGCCGGGCGCGACCCTGCCGCCAGCGCCATAGGCACAGCAATGCCAGCAGCAGGCGCGGCAAGAGGCCGTAGACCAGCACCACGCCGACCAGCCAGCCCGCCCAGCTTTGCCGCGCGGTGTCGGCGCTGCCGGCCAAGGTGCTGTCGAGCGCGCCACTGGCACGGATCTGCTCGATATCCGGCACGCTGAAACCCAGCCATGAAGGCAGCACGCCGAGCGCCTGGGTCAGGTTGATAAAGGTAGCGTCGCCTAGGATGGTGGTTTCCCAAACGAAGCCGTAGCGGCGCGTGGCGAGCAGCATCAGCAGCGTCAAGAGGGCGCTGCTCATCGCCACCAGCCACAGCCCGTGGACGCCGAAGCCGAGCAGCCAGCGACCCAGGCGGCGCTGGTCGAGTACCGCCAGCAATGCCGGCGCCAGCTGCACGGCGCGCGCGTCACGGGCGAGCTTCTGGCTGAGCCACAGCCACAGCCGGCCTAGTGCGGCGCCGCTGTCGCCGGCAAGGAAAAATCCCAGCAGCCAGCCGAGCAAGGTCAGCAGGTTCAACCCCAGCAGGCTGCCCAGCGCCCAGAATACGTTGACCGGCCGCACGCCATCCCCCAGCGCTGCCAGGGCAAGCCCGGCGCCGGTGAACAACGCCAGCAGCACCAGCGCAATGCCGGCCAGCTTCGCGCCTTGTCGCCGGTGCCGCAGCGCTTCGACCAGCCCGTCTCGGCGCGCCAGCCACAGCGCGCGATGCTCGATCAGCGCGGGCAGCTCGCCGCCTTGCGCGCGCGCCTGGCGGTTGGCTTCGGCATCGTCCAGCGGGCCGGCATGTTCTTCACGCAGGCGCACGGCTTCGGTCAGCCAGAGGCGGTCGAGTGGGTCGAGTGGCGGCAGGGGAGGTTGGGGCACGCGGATTCTCGTCAAGGGGCTCGGTCCAGAGCATAACCGCTGCCGGTCGGACGCGTGAACGACCGAGCCCGCTCATGCGCCCTGGCGGCGTCTTCCTCTTCGACTCCAGGCTGACGCCGAAGATCGATGCCCCGACTGGCTCGCCTGATCGGCACGCGGGTCTGGCACGAGCTGCTGAGCGTGTTCAAGGTCAGCAAGAACCCTGCAGACCATCGCCAACCGCCCGGGCGCGGCCGGCGTGCCGCCCCGCTTAGGTGCAGAACGCCCGCCCGCGGTCAGGCGGCCCTGATGCGCTCCTGCCAGTAGCGGCGCACGGCGAAGATCAACGACAGCGCCGTCAGCAGGATAAAGAGCCAGGTGATCGGCCCACGGAAAAAGATCATCGGGTCGCCGCGGCCGATCAGCAGGGTGCGCCGGAGGTTGTCCTCGAACATCGGCCCGAGGATGAAGCCGAGCAGGAAGGGCGCGGTGGCGAAGCCGGTGCGGTTGAAGACGTAGCCGACCACCCCGAACAGCAGCATCAGGCCGATATCGAAGGTGCTGTTGTTCACCGCGAACGAGCCGTAGACGCAGAACATCAGCACGATCGGCAGCAGGATCGCCTTCGGGATGTCAGCGACCAGTGAGAAGTACTTGATCACCCCGTGACCGACGAACAGCAGCACCGCCGAACTCAGCATGATCCCGCAGAACAGCGCGTAGACCAGCGTCAGGTTTTCCTGGAACAGCACCGGGCCCGGTGTCAGGCCGTGGATCATGAAGGCGCCGAGGATGATCGCCGTGATCACGTCGCCCGGAATGCCCAGCGACAGCAGCGGAATCAGCGTGGCGCCGGCCACGCCGTTGTTGCCCGACTCCGAGGCTGCCACGCCCTCCAGCTCGCCTTTGCCGAAGTTGCCGCGGTTGGGTGAACGGCGCTTGGCTTCGCTATAGGAGATGAACGCCGCCGCGGTCGCGCCGGTGCCGGGCACGGCGCCGATGATCACGCCAATGAACGAGCCACGGACGATGGTCTTCAGGCTGGCCTTGAGCTCCTTGAGCGTCAGTCCGGCGCCGCTCGACGCCGCCTTGATGTGCGGTGCCGCCTTCTTCAGGTAGAAGTCGATGACCTCTGGCACGGCGAACAGGCCGATCAGCAACGGCACGAAATTCACCCGGTCCATCAGGTTGTAGTTGCCGAACGTCAACCGCTGGCTGCCGTAGACCACATCCATGCCGATGGAGGCCACGATCACGCCCAGCGCGGCGGCGATCAGCCCCTTGACCGCCGATTCGCCGGCAATCGAGATGATGATGGTCAGCGAGAAGCAGATCAGCCAGAAGAACTCCGGCGGGCCGAAATTCAGGGCGATCTTGGCCAGGTAGGAAGCGAACAGGATCAACGCCAGGTTGGACAGCACGTCGGCGATGCAGGACGAGTAGAGCGCCATCTGCAGCGCCTTCTTCGCCTTGCCTTGCTGCGCCAGCGGATAGCCGTCGAGCAGGGTGCAGGCCGCGGCGGGCGAGCCGGGCGTATGGATCAGGATGGCGGTGATCGAACCGCCATACATGCCGCCCTTGTAGATGCCCACCAGCAGCAGGATGGCGGTCACCGGTTCGAGGGAAAAGGTGAACGGCAGCGCCAGGGCGACGGCCATGGTGGCGGTCAGCCCGGGAATCGCGCCCACTACCACGCCGATCAGCACGCCGATGCCGATCGCGATGAAGTTGTCGACGCTGAGGAACAGGCTCAGGACTTCGGAAAAGTGTTCCATGCGGTCACTCGCGAAAGGGGCGGGTCAGTCCCACAGCGTGCCGGACGGCAGCGGGACGTTGAGGATGTGGATGAACAGCAGGCTCACCAGCCACGGCAACGCGATCGCCAGCAGATACAACCAGGGCTTGCGTACCGGATGCGCGGCGAACAGCAGCAGGGTGCCGAGAATGCCGGCGACGATGGCGCCCAGCGGCTCGAACAGCAGCCAGTAGACGGCCAGCCCGGCGAGCATCAGCAACGGGCGCTGCAGCGGTGCGCGCTCGTCGGCGGTCGTTTGGCGGGGCGGGCGCAGGCAGCCTTCGATGATCAGCGCCAGCGACAGCACCGCCACCAGCCAGCCGGCCACGCTGGGCAACCAGCGTGGCGACTGCATGGGGTTCTCGACCATCGGCGCCTCGTCGATGTAGTTCGGCACCAGGTAGAACAGGAACACCAGCGCGGCCGCCAGCCAGAATGCGCCGAGCAGGGTGTTGACGTTGGCCCAGCGCGGGCGGCGGGCGGCGGCAGCAGTCATGGTTCACCTCCGCCTTACTTGAGCTCGGCCTGGCCGGCAACGCGCTGCCAGCGCTCGACGTCGTGCGCGACATACTCGCGGAAGGCGTCGCCTTCTTCGCTGGCCGGCTCGCCACCGATCTGCGCGACGAAGTCTTTGAAGCTCGGATCATCCATTGCCTTGTCGAGGGCGCTCTGCAAGGTCTTGACCGCCTCATCCGGCAGGCTGTCATCGCCGATCAGGCCGAACCAGGCGGTGGTGACGAAATCGCCGAGGCCCATGTCGGCGCCGATTTTCGACAGCGGCTCGACGCCGGGCAGGTAAGGCGAGGGCTCGGCCGAGGTGACCGCCAGCGCCCGCAGCTTGCCGGATTTGATGTGCGGCAGGACGGTGGGCATGTTCTCGAAGGAGACGTCGACGTCGCCGCTGAGCAGCGCCGGCAGGGCTTCGCCGCTGCCACGGAAGGGCACGTGGGTCATCTTGGTGCCGGTCATGTTCTTGAACAGCTCGCCGGACATGTGGATCGAGCTGCCGACGCCAGAGGAGCTGAAGGTCATCTCCTTGTCCTTGGCGGCATCGATGAAGGCCTGCACCGTCTTGTAGGGGCTGTCAGCCGGCACCACCATCACGTTGGGAATCTCGATGACGTTGCGGATGAATTTGAAATCCTTGACCGGATCGTAGGGCAGGTTCTTGTAGATCACCGGGCCGATGGTGTGCCCGGGCGAGGCCATGAGAATGGTGTGGTCGGCGCCGCGACCGCCGCGAGCCAGCTGCCCGGTGGCCATGGTCGAGCCGGCGCCGGCGCGGTTTTCCACCACCACGGTGCCGATCTCCTTCTGCAACAGGTCGGCGACCTTGCGCGAGAGGATGTCGGTGGTGCCGCCGGGTGCGTAAGGCACCACCAGGCGTACGTTATCGGTGGGCCAATCCGCGGCGTGGACGAAGGAGGCGAGCGGGAGCGTGGCACTCAGGGCTAGCAGGCGAACGGCGCGCTTGAACATCGAGGTCATGGGAAATCCTTCCGTTTGTAATTGTTGTAGGGCCGCGAGCGGCAAGGCGGACGGGGCATCAGCCTGTTGATCGACCGCCGGTTCGACATCCGCACCTTAATGGATGGCGTTGCCTTGGTTATCGCTCTACACCAAATCCTGTGCGGTAATCGAACACTTGGTCGGGGGTCACCGGTTGTGGTTTGCAACGGCTTGGGCCACCTTCGGCTGCGTCCCATCAACCCGAAAAGGAGACGCCGGTGAGCGTTCTGCAAGGCATCAAGGTTCTCGATCTCACGCGCATCCTTGCCGGCCCCTGGTCGACCATGGCCCTGGCCGACCTCGGTGCGGAAGTCTGGAAGATCGAAAGCCTGGACGGCGGCGACGACACCCGCAGCTGGATGCCGCCGGCCGTGCAGGGCGTCTCGACCTATTACCTCACCGCCAATCGCAACAAGCAGAGCCTGGCGGTGGACATGCGCACGCCGGCGGGCCGGCAACTGGTGCTCGACCTGGCCGCCGAAGCCGATGTCGTGGTGGACAACTTCCTGCCAGCCAGCCTCAAGCGCCTGGGCCTGGACTACGCGACGTTGTCGGCAATCAACCCCCGATTGATCCATTGCTCGATCACCGGCTACGGGCAGAACAACCCGCTGGAGAATCGCCCCGGCTACGACTTCATCATCCAGGCCGAGAGCGGTTTCATGTCCATCACCGGTGATAAGGACGGTGAACCGATGCGCCTGGGCGTGGCCTTCATCGACTTGGTCACCGGCATGAATGCGGTGCAGGGCATTCTCGCCGCGCTGTACGAGCGGGAAAAATCGGGTCGTGGCCAGGCGGTGGACGTGGCGCTGTCCGACAGCGCGTTGCATTTTCTCGCCAATATCGCCACTGGTTACCTCAACACCGGCAAGGTGCCGCAGCGCTTCGGCAATGCGCATCCCAGCATCGTGCCCTATCAGCTGTTCAATACCGCCGACGGCCGGATTGCCCTGGCGGTGGGCAATGACGAGCAGTACCGGCGTTTGTGCGAAGAGGTGCTGGAGCGGCCGGCGCTGTGCCGCGACCCGCGCTTCACCCAGAACAAGGGCCGCACCGAGCACCGCGAGGAACTCCTGCCGCAGCTGCAGGCGGCGTTCGATAGTTGGACCAGCGAGGCGCTGATCGCCGCGCTGCGCGAGCGCAACATCCCGGTGGGTGAGGTGAAGACCGTGGCGCAGGCGTTCGACTCCGAGGCGGCGCGCTACCGCGACCTGGTCATCAGCGCCGAGCATCCGCTGGCCGCTGAGGTGCGCATGGTGCGCAGCCCGCTGCGGCTGTCGCGCACCCCGACCGTGCCGCCGACGGCCCCGCCGTTGCATGGTCAGCACACCGAGAGCGTGCTCCGGCGGGTGCTCGGCAAGGGCGAAGCCGAGCTGGCCGAGCTGCGTCAGGCAGGTGCGATCGGCTGAGGCGCTCGATCTAGCGGCCATCGTCGCTTGTAGCCAGCCGGGATGCCGAACGCCCGGCCTTTTGGCCGGGCGCGATGGCGCTGGACGTCAGTCTTCGCGAACCTTCACCGCGATATCCGGCTGATCGATGAACAGCCCGTCGATGCCGGCGTCGAGGAAGGCCTCGATGTCGGCCTCGACATTGCCGCGCGCGGCGGGCGAGTCGCCCTGGCGCAGGTTGGTCGGCAGGAACGCGTTCTCGGCGCGGAAGGTGTAGGGGTGCACTTTCAGGCCCGCTGCATGGGCATTCGGCACGAAGTCGGTGGGCTGGCCGAGGTTGCCATTGGCGTCACGCGGGATGATGTAGCCCTTTTCCGGGCCGACGCCCGCCGCGTAGCGCGCAATGGCCTTGAGCCCGCTGGCGGTGGCCATCTGTGCGTAGGTCAGGTCGCTGCCACGCACCTGCTGGTCGTAGGGCTGACCGCCGCCGAACAGCTGGACCAGCCGCAGTTGCGTCAAACCGCTGAGGGTCTTGAGGTTGTCCACTTCGAACGACTGGATGTACACCGGCGCGTTGCGGCCGGCATAGCCGTTGCGATGGAGGATACGCACCAGCGGTTTTTCCATCGCCAGGCCGAGCTTCTGGAAGTGCGTCGGGTGCTTGGTTTCCGGATACAGGCCGATGCGACGGTGCTCGCTCAGCTGCAGGGTTTTCACCAGATCGATGATTTCCTGGAGCGTCGGAATCTCCAGACTTCCGTCCAGCCGTGCATTACCGGGGCGGATCGCCGGGATGCGCTCGATGGCGCGCAGTGTTTTCAGCTCGGCCAGGGTGAAGTCTTCGCTGAACCAGCCGGTGAGCTTCACGCCGTCGACCAGTTGCGTGCGCTTGCGGTCGGCGAATTCGGGATGTTGCGACACATCGGTGGTCAGCCCCAGCTCGTTGTCGTGACGGGCCACCAGCTGGCCGTCGCGGGTCATGACCAGGTCCGGCTCGATGTAATCGGCACCCTGGAGGATCGCCAGCGCATAGGAGGCGAGGGTGTGCTCGGGCACGTAACCGCTGGCGCCGCGGTGGGCGATGATCAGCGGCTGGGGTTCGTCGCGGCCGTTCTTGGCGGCGAGCGAGGCATCGGGCGTGGCGGCAAACGCGGCGATCGGCAGCAGCAGGCTGCAGGCGGCGAACAGGTGGCGCAGGGTTGTGCGGCTGTGGCGGGCCATTGCGGGCGTCTCCATGGAAGGGGAGCGGTTAGCCTGAAGCCTGACGATGACGACAGCTTGACGCTTCGGTAAAGCCAATATGACCGTTCGATGATGCCGACGTGTATCTGGCGGCGCTGACTGCTGCTCCGGCGCTCTGGTATTCTCGCTGCCATGAATCAGACCTCTCTTCCCCTGGCGATGATCGCGGCGCTTGCCGACAACCGGGTCATCGGCCTCGACAACAAGATGCCCTGGCATCTGCCAGCCGATCTCAAGCACTTCAAGGCCATGACCCTCGGCAAGCCGATCATCATGGGCCGCAAGACCTGGGATTCGCTCGGCCGGCCTTTGCCGGGGCGACTGAACCTGGTGGTCAGCCGTCAGCCGGACCTGCAGCTCGAAGGTGCCGAGACCTTCACCTCGC